>JAUYTX010000038.1 GCA_030695025.1 Bacteroidales bacterium
GAGAGGAGCATCAGTAGAGGCGTTTATTTTAATATTTATTTGTTTTTATTATTTGATGCGTGAAGTTTTCTCTGCATAACTTGTTGCAATACAACAAGCAATGCCGTATTTAACGCTATTATATACCATACGACTGAATCTGGATTGAGAAATACCTCTTTTAATCTAAGTCCGGCACTTTTTACCCCTGAGTTGAAATCTTCTGCTGCGGAGAATGTGACAGAGAAATTTATGTCAAAGTAGTTCTTGCTAATGTAAATGAATGCTGCGATTAGCATTGCCAAGGCAGTAACAAAAAAAACCGCTTGGTGAATAATCTCTTTTCTAGAGTCTCTTTTGGTTCTCAATGCCCTTTCAATCTCAATTTTTCTGTTAACACCAGCCACAAAAGAGAATGGAACAGCATCGTTGACACCGGCTGAAAATATATCTTTTAAATATTTGTCCTCACTATCCATAACTTACCTCCATTTTTGAATCTGCAATAACTGCAAGCTTTTTCTTAATTCTGTGCAAAGTTACCTTAACATTTGGCTCTCCCATACCGGTAATTTGCGAAATTTCCTTTATGCTCTTATCCTGATTGTAAAATAACATAATCAGGAACCTTTCATGAGTCTCCAGATTTTTCAATATTTTTTCAAGCATAATAAATTTTCGTTCTCTCTCCTCTGCCTCATTTTCGTCGTTTTGATCATTCATAAATACCGGCAATTTTGCATTTTCTATATCTACAAATGAATACCTTTTTTTTCTCATTTTTGAAATAGCCATATTATAGGCAATTCGGAACAGCCATGTTGCAAAAGAGCTATCACCACGGAATTTATCAAGAGAGAAAAAGGCCTTTACGAAAACATCCTGGGCAATCTCTTCGGAGTCCTCATTATTCCCAACAACACCCCTTATTACAGATATTATTTTTGGAGAGTGCTCAAGGACAAGCCGGTCATATAGCAGACTATCACCAGCTTTTATCTTCTCTATGATTTTTAATTCCTCTTCTCTGCACATATACCGGTTAGACGCAGCTTTTTGTTAGTGGTTACAAATTTAAATAATTAGTTGTTCCAGGGAAATTTGTAACCTTTATACTCGTCAGTCGTCAAAAGAGCAAACACTAAAAATTTATAAAATTATGATGGAATTTATTACAATACCCTTAACCTTTGGAATAGGTGCTTTCGCTTTCTACAAACTTATTGAATTATTCGTGAGAAAAAGAGAGAGGTTGTTAATTATTGACAAACTAAGCCAACTTGAAAATGCAAATATTGAGAATCTGAATCTCTCCAATATTTTTGGCGATGGCAAAGCATTCAAAAATGCTTACATAACACTTAGGATTGGTTCTTTACTTGCCGGTCTTGGTCTGGGTTTACTTATAGGTTATTTAATTATTAACACAACAATAGGTGGTTTCGAAAAAGCATCCTATGAAATCAGACAAACAATGAGTGTTGTTTATGGTTCTTCTACACTGCTTTTTGGAGGACTTGGTCTGATTGCCGGTTTTATTGCTGAGAGAAAACTCTCCAAAACTGAGTAATACTTTGATAAAGCAATTAGTCTATTAAATAGTTAACTGTTATAAAAATTAACAAAAAAGAGGATGACTAAAACAAAAGTCATCCTCTTTATATGTTTTTAAGCAGCAGTTTTGCCTATTCTCCTAGTAAAATTCCGGTACCACGTGTACCATCTTTAAAAAGCAGTGAGTGATTCTTTTTCTCTCTGTTTTTCCAGTCACCTTTGTTGTATGCATAACTAACAATCAGTGGAACCACGGTTGTTGCTTCGGCATAAACCATCTGTTCGTGAGCTGTATCAACCTTTCCCCATGAGTTAGCCTCTTTGAGTGTAGAAGATGAGCACGCTCCGTCTCTTACATCTGCAACTGTGATCTGAACAGCGTAGCGGTGCATAGGAACGTCAAATCCGAGGCACTCAGCACATACAACCGTGTCTTGAGCAAAGTTTTTAGGAACTCCTCCACCTATCATGAAGAGACCACTGCTTTTTGCTGCCATTTTAACCTCTGTAAGCTCTCTGAAATCGGCCACTGAGTCTATCGACATATATGACTTCATCTGCTTCATTCTCTCTACCTGGTGCATCACAAGACCGAAACCGGCGCTGCAATCACTAAAGGCCGGAACAAATATTGGGATATTGTTCTCATAAGCTGTCTGAATGAGGGAATTCTTTTTTACTGAATTCTTAGTGAGCCACTTACCAATTTCATGAATGAATTCTCTTGAAGAGTAGGGTCTTGGTTCAAGTGAATCAGCAATCTCTTTTATGGTTGCATCACACTTTTGAAGTTCTTCCTCATCAATAAATGTATCGTAAATTCTGTCTATATAATTATCTCTTAAGTGAGTGTCATTAATGAACTGAGATCCTTTATAGTGCTTATAACCCAGGGCTTCAAAGAAGTCCATGTCAATAATTGATGCACCGGTTGCAACAACCGCATCAATCATATTGAAACGAATCATATCAACATAAACTTGCATACAACCACCTGCAGAGGTACTGCCTGCAAGAACCAGCCAGTTGGTGCTCTCCTTGTCTTTAATCATCATTTGAAGAATATCAGCCGCACAGGCAGTATCTCTGGATGTAAAAGACATATCTCTCATTGAGTCGATTATGTACGACGAATCAAAAGCAGTAACATCAATATGCTTTACGGTATCCTTCAGTAATTCTCTCTTTGTTGGTTTCATTATCTGTATCTTAATTTTTTTGCAAAGATAGATATTTTAAATTAAGAACAACTTTTTTACTATTTTTGCCGGTATTAAATCATAACCAATAAATACACTATGTTCGGCTCAAAAACTGTTGAAAAATTCAGGGAGATCGAAACTCCTTTTTACTACTATGACTTGGCACTTTTAAGGCAAACTTTGGATATCTATACCAAGGAGCTTAAAAAGCATAACTACCATGCTCACTATGCTCTTAAAGCAAATGCTAATTCAAAGATACTTTCAATTGTAAAATCCTATGGTTTAGGTGCCGATTGTGTAAGCGGTAATGAGGTTAAACTGGCACTGAATTCCGGATTTGACCCTTCTATGGTAGTATATGCCGGGGTTGGCAAATCTGATAAGGAGATTAAGATAGCGCTGGAAGGAGATATCTTCTCATTTAATTGTGAATCAATACCTGAAATACAGATTATTGATCAATTAGCAGGCTCAATGGGGAAAAGAGCCTCAATTTCTTTGCGAATTAATCCGGATATTGATGCTCATACACACAAATATATAACTACGGGAAGATCACAGGATAAATTCGGCATAAGCCACTGGATGTTTGACGATGTAATTCAGACCCTAAACAGTTGCAGTAATATCCACTTTGCCGGACTTCACTTTCATGTTGGTTCACAAATTACTGACTACAATGTCTTTAGTATGCTCTCAAAGAGGATAAATGAAATTGTAGCAAGATTCGAAGAGAAAGGAATGAGGGTTGAAAACATTAACCTTGGTGGAGGTCTTGGAATTGACTATGATGATCCTGATGCAAATCCTATTTCTGATTTTGCATCCTATTTTTCAATAATTAACAAAAATCTCAGACAAGAATCTTATCAACAAGTTCACTTTGAGCCGGGAAGGGCAATTATCGGTCAGTGTGGATCGTTAATAACAAGGGTGTTGTATGTGAAGTTGGGCAAAGGAAGAAAATTTGCAATTCTTGATGCCGGAATGAACGATCTTATAAGACCGGCACTGTATCAAGCTGTTCATAAAATCGAAAATCTCACATCTTCAGGAAGATTGATGAGATATGATGTTGTTGGCCCAATATGTGAGTCGAGTGACAGGTTTGCAAAAAACCTTCTTATTCCGGAAACCTCAAGAGGAGACATATTTGCAATAAGATCAGCAGGAGCGTACGGACAGGTGATGGCAATGCGCTACAACCAAAAAGACCTGGCTCCAGAATATTATTCCGAATAACCAAAACTTTAAAATATGGCAAGGGTAAGTTCAAAAGACCGTTATGTCGTTAAGGTATATGAGCTCTTCAGAAAGAAGGGGCTTAAACTAACGATGGATGATATTGCATCCTCTCTAAAGCTTACTAAAAAGACGCTGTACAACAACTTCAGCAGTAAAGATGAACTGATGAGGACTGTTATGCAGTTTGTTATAGAGGATATTGAATTCAGAATCAATCTGGCACTCAGCCAGGGTAAAAATGCTATAGAAGCTCTTTTTCATACAAGCAGTATGATGAATAAGACATTAGAGGCAATCGGTCCACTGCTTTTATCCGATTCATCAAAATACCTTCCGGACCTGAAGGTGCTGGACCATTCAAACAGAACTAGTTTCTACTCAAAAATTATTCACGAAAATATTGAAAGAGGAATTGCTGAGGGTCTGTACAGGAATGATTTTAATAAAGAGTTGGTAACACTTTTCTTTACCTCGGCAATGGCAAAAATTTACTCATGGAACGGTTCTTACGTTTACCTCAAAGATCCATACCTGTTTCATTCCGAACTGGTGAAATATCATCTTGAATCTATAGTAAATGACGAGGGAAGAAGAATACTGAGGTCGTTTATTCAAAAATGACTAATTTTGCACCCTAATTTTTTTTAATAATATGTTCGAAAACCTAATTGACAGACTTGAGAGCTCCTTTAAACTACTCAAGGGTGAGGGGAGAATTACAGAGATTAATGTTGCAGAGACTCTTAAGGAGATCAGGAAAGCTCTTTTAGACGCTGACGTAAGCTATAAAATTGCCAAAAATTTCTGTGATGACGTTAAGCAAAAAGCACTTGGACAGGATGTTTTAAAAGCGGTTCGCCCTGGTCAGATGATGACCAAAATTGTCCATGACCAACTAACAGCTCTAATGGGCAGTGAAGCTACCGACATATCTGTAAAGGGAAATCCCGGAGTTGTTCTGGTGGCGGGTCTGCAAGGTTCAGGTAAAACTACCTTCAGTGGTAAGTTAGCCCTCAATTGCAAGTCAAAGAGAGGCTTAAAAACAATGCTTGTAGCTTGTGATGTATACCGGCCGGCAGCAATAGAGCAGCTTAAGGTGCTTGGTGAGCAGGTAGGAGTTTTTGTTTATCATGAAGAAGATGCTAAAGATCCTGTAAAAATTGCAAAAAATGCTTTAGCAAAGGCCAAACAGGAAGGGTATTCTCTTGTAATTATAGATACAGCCGGACGTCTGGCAATTGATGAGGAGATGATGAAAGAGATTACTGCAATTAAAAAGGCAGTTGATCCAACTGAAACTCTCTTTGTTGTGGACTCAATGACCGGTCAGGATGCTGTCGAAACTGCTAGAGTATTCAATGAAAGACTTGACTTTGACGGAGTTGTCCTGACAAAGCTGGATGGTGATACAAGGGGAGGAGCAGCATTGTCAATCCGTGCGGTTGTCAATAAACCAATAAAATTTGTTTCGTCCGGTGAAAAAATGGACGCACTGGATGTATTCCACCCAAAAAGAATTGCAGACAGGATTCTTGGTATGGGTGATGTGGTTTCTCTAGTCGAAAAAGCACAAGAACAATATGATGAAGAGGAGGCAAGGAAACTTCAAAAGAAACTGGCGAAGGATCAGTTCACTTTAAGTGACTTTTACGCTCAGATACAGCAGATTAAAAAAATGGGAAACATTAAGGATCTAGCCTCTATGATTCCCGGAATGGGTAAAATGGTTAAGGATGTTGATATGGACAATTCTGCTTTTAAAGGAATTGAAGCAATAATCCAATCCATGACAATGGAGGAGAGAGAGAATCCGACATTGCTTAACGGAAGCAGAAGGAAGAGGATAGCAGAGGGTAGTGGAACCTCTATTGCAGAGGTTAACAGACTGGTTAAACAGTTTGAAGATACCAGAAAGATGATGAAGAGCATGACGGGAGGAGGAGCTACCAAAGCGATGAGAGCAATGGGCTCAATGAAAAGACGATAATTTTACATACAAAATTTTACAGAAATGGTTATTCTTGACGGAAAAGCAACAGCAGACAGCATAAAAGCAGAGATTGCAGCAGAGGTTGAAAAGATTATTGAATCAGGCGGTAAAAGACCACATCTGGCAGCAATACTTGTTGGAAGTGATGGCGCTTCAATGACCTATGTGGGGCACAAAGAGAGTGCCTGCAAAAGAGTCGGATTTGACTCAACAGTCATAAGGCTTGAAGAGACCATTTCTCAAGATGACCTTCTTGAAGAGATTTCAAAAATTAACAATAACAGCTCAATTGACGGACTTATTGTGCAATTGCCTTTGCCGAAACATATTGATGAGCAAAAGGTTATTGAATCGATTAATCCCAAAAAAGATGTTGATGGCTTCCATCCTGTTAATGTAGGCAAGATGGTTTTAGGCCTCCAATCGTTTATTTCTGCAACACCTGCCGGAATATTGGAGTTATTGATAAGATATGGTATAGAGACATCCGGAAAACATTGTGTAATTATCGGTCGAAGTAATATAGTCGGAAAACCAATGGCTAATTTACTTTCGCTTAAAGCAAAACCGGGAGATTGCACTGTTACCATATGTCACAGTCGTACAAAAAATCTTAAAGAACACACATTAAATGCAGATATCATAATTGCAGCACTGGGTGTACCCGGATTTCTTAAGGGAGATATGGTAAAAGAGGGTGCCGTTGTAATTGATGTGGGTATTACAAGAGTAGAAGCCGATACAAAGACCGGCTTCAGGCTTGCGGGAGATGTTCTCTTTGACGAGGTTGCTCCCAAGTGCTCATATATTACCCCGGTTCCGGGTGGTGTGGGGCCAATGACTATTATTTCTTTGTTGAAAAATACTTTAAAAGCCTCATTATTAAAGTAATCAATTTCCTGAATTAACTCTGGAAGTTTCGTCTACATTACCAACTTTTCTTTGTTTGGCTGCTTTACCCTGGCCAAATCTGTAGCTGAATGTGAGAGTTGCTCTTTGGCTTCTGTATTTTGATTCAAACTGATAATCTTTGAATATCTCATCTTGCAGTGAAACTCTGTTAACATTAGTGCCAAAAATATCAGTCACCAAAAGAGCAAGATTTCCTTTGTTATTGAATAGCCCTTTTTTTACCCCTAATGAAAATTCATACCTTGGTTTGATATCAAAGTAACCGTATGGTACTCCAGACGAAAAGAATCCTGTAAATTCAATTTTTGTATCCTTTGGCAGAAGGAAGGTGCTGTTAAAATTACCCTGTGCAAAAACTTTAGATTTTGAGTACTCATCAAGACTGGTAGTTACATTTGCCATATATACATTTCCGTTTAGCAGAAACCATTTGGCGACAGGCAATTCGGTAATTGCTGCATTTATCCCCGTCATGTTAAGCTTACCAAAATTATCCCAAGTCATTAATTTTTCACCTGTCTGGGTATCAAGGCTAGGCGTTTGTATGATTGCTTTATTTATGAGCTGACTGTTTATGCCGAAATTGAAATGTTTACCTAAGCCGAGTGAAAGTGACATTTGGTGACCATATTGAGGTTCAATGTTTGGATTACCCAATGCTGATGTGTTTACATCAATGTAAAATCTTTGAGGATTAAGTTGTTCAAAATTAGGTCTTTGTATTCTTAACGTGTAAGAAAGTCCAAGTCTGATTTTTTGATTTGGATTATATCCTACAAAAAGTGTAGGGAAGAGGTCCACATAGCTCTTTTTTGTAACGGTATCTGCAGTAATCCACTCACCTTTTGCATGTGTCCACTCTGCTCTCAGTCCTCCTTTAACATTAAATTTTGAGCTGAATTGGTTTGCTACGCTCACATAGGCAGCACTGATATTTTCAGTATAGTAGAAAATTGTACTTTGATCGGTGTTTGGTTGCCAAACTGGTCCATTTTTCTCCTCTCTTAAAAGATTGTTATCGGTTGTGCTCATTGCCCATTTTACACCCGCTTCAATTTTACCACTCTTTTTAATGCTTTGTTCGTAATCTGCTTTAGCTGAACGGATATTTATGAACTGGCTGGAGTTAATCCGGAAATTGAGAGGATCTTTAATCTCCTGACCTGCATCGTTTAAGTATGTATTGAGTTGGTTGCTTTTATTACCAAGATCATAATAGAAATAGTCTGCGTTTAATGTTATCTCCTGACCCTCCTTAAAAATTCGGGTATAATTTAGATTTGCAGACAAACCATTAAATCCGAATCTGTTTTTAATATCTGCATAAGAGTCTTCAACCAGATTGCCGCTTTGGAATAGTTTACTTGTTGCTGGATAAAGGGTGGAATCATTAGTCTCACGCATGGTTCCTCCAACCACAAATCCGAATATATTCTTTTTATTTGCAAAAAAGTCGTTAGACAGTTTAAAGCTATGCCCGTCAGTTGTTCTGTTGAGGTAGGTATCACTTTCTGCAGTATTTCCACCTCCCATATCAGTTGTTGTAACGAAGGTATTAAAACCCTCGTTATATCTTGGACTATAAGAAAATGAGGTGTTGTTTTTTTCTGTTCTGTAGTTCAATACCAGAGATCCATCTGCTGACTGATAATAGTTCTTATACGGCGATCCTGAATAACCAATTCTTGCCGAACCATTAAGCCCTTTTGCAAAATTTTTCTTTGTTTTTATATTAATAATACCACCTGATCCGGCAGCATCATACCTTGAAGAGGGGTGTGCAATTATCTCTATTTTATCAATAGTTGAGCCATCTGTACCGCTTAATAGTGCCTCAAGATCTGCTCCGCTGAAATTGGACGGTCTACCATCTATCCATACCTGAACAGCAGAACCGTTCAGCAGGATGTTACCTGATGGGTCAACACTTACTCCCGGTGCCTTCTTAAGTATATCCAGTGCGTTACTCCCTTGTGTGGCTACAGCTTCAGCTACGTTCATCACAATCTTGTCCAGTTTCTGTTCTATTACAGGTACTCTAGCTGTTACAACAGCAGATCCGAGAGAGGTTGCCATCCCCTTTAACTGAATAATGCCAAGATCAACGCTAGATGTCTGCTCTTTTAATACAAGATTAATTGTTGTATCCTGAAAACCAATAAATGAGACTTTAACCTTATACTCTCCGTTTAATTCTCCATTGTTTAGTTTAAAGCTTCCATCATCACCGGTTGTTGTTCCGGTAATTATCTTATTATCGGTAGAGTGAATCACTATTGTAGCAAAAGGAAGAGCCTTTCCGTTCTCTTTTTCTGTTACCTTTCCGTGTATGGTTACATTGTTTTTGGCCGAAGCGACCGAAACAGTTGTGATTAATAAAATCAGCGCAAAAAATTTGTTAAACATAGTAGTGTGAAAATTTTGGTAGTTTGTAATGCATAATATTCTTTTCACACAATTAGACGAAACAGATGCACGATTAGTTGCAGTATTTTAAAAATATTTTCGTTTTTTTTAAAATTAATAGTTAAAAAGCCCTCCGAAGATTATTTCCGGAGGGCTTTTCTTCAATATCCTACAATAGGTTATTGGGCTAAATAAAAATATATATGACAACGATTCTAAAAGTGCTTTCAGGTAGGCGAAACCTCACCTTGATTTTAAAGAACCGTCTTAATACTGAGCAGTTGTCAGCGGGTGAGACACTTAGTAAATGCATCCCACTGACGCTTTTCCAGTATAGTACCTAAAGTTGTTATCAGAGTTTTGTAAGGAGCTGATAGGTTTGGAGCATTTTTCTCTTTAAATGCTTTAACGGCCTTTTCGAACTCTGCTTTAAGAGCTATAATTTTCTTTTCTAACTCTTCTCTGTCTTTAACTCCTGCTGCCCGACTAATAAGTTCCTTTCTGGCAGCGATAAACCTGGCCTCCATTTTTGCAAACTCTTCGCGTTGATTTTTCATCAAGATCTGGATATGTTCTTCATAAACAGATAGGGCTTTTCTTACTTCAAGCGCTTGTTTATCTGTAAGTTTTACAGATTTAATACAGTTAATTAATGGATTGGCAGCAACCTTGGTATCGAAGCCGCTTGAACTTGCAAGATACACATCGGGAAGCCCGTTATTGTTGAGCGAATAGGTCTCGTCATCGCCGGCGGTAACGATTGGAGTGTTCAAATATTGCTGAGTTGCTAGTTCAACCAGTTTATCTACAAATTGGTTATTATTTATCTCATTGCTCTCTTTGTTGCATGAAATAAGCAATGCAGAAGCAAACATCAAAATTGTGATGAGTGCAAATATCCGGTTACAAGCTAAGTTTTTCATAATGTATTATTTAATTGGAATTTTTCCCATTTTTTGTATACTAAAGTTAAAGTAATTTTCAACTTTGGGATATTATTTTTACACTATTTTAAGACTGAACCTCTTTATGATAGATATTTAGTTGAATAACAAAAAGTTAAAAAAATAAAATAGAGGATTACCAATATTGAAAATTAATTTGATGTTCCAACTCTGGAACCCTCTTCAAGTTCTCCAACTTTTCTCTTTTTTATAGCTTTTGCCTGACCGAAACGTAAACTGAATGTTATAGTAACTCTCTGACTTTTGTAATTGTTGCGAAGGGTATACTCTTCAATAGATCCATCATCCAGCCTTATCCTTGTATTTTGTGTATTAAGAATATCGTTTACCATAAGTGAAATAGTGCCTTTGTTCTGCATTACCCCTTTCTTTACACCAAGACTCAATTCTCCAGATGGTTTAACTGTGAAGTAACCGTATGGCAGACCTGACTGGAATGTACCTATCATTTCTACTTTGTAGTTTTTTGGAAGAATAAATGTGGTGTTCATATAGGCTTGAGAAAACAGAGACTCACTTTTGTAATCACCCGAACTATTTGAAAGTGACGCTAGAAAAACATTTGCATTGAGGTTAAACCACTTGGTAACAGGGTACTCGGTTACTGAAAATGAGGCTCCCATAAAATTCTGTTTTCCAAAATTTTCCCAAACAATAAGTTTTTCTCCTGTTTGGCTGTTAAAATATGGACTTTGTATAATTGCATTGTCAGTAAACTGTCCATTTAGTGCTATACTAAAGTGTTGTTTAATTCCCAATGATAAAGAGATTTGGTTGCTGTACTGAGGATCCAGATCAGGATTTCCCTCAATTGCATTACTGGCATCTATGTACATTCTGAATGGATTCAGTTGTCTGAAATTTGGCCTTCTTACTCTCAGGGTATATGAAAGTCCGAATCTTAGGTTTTTATTTGGATTATAGCCCAAAAACAGGGTAGGGAAGAGGTTTATATAGCTCTTTGAAGAGACCGTATCTGCGCTTATCCATTCCCCTTTGGCTTCTGTTATCTCAGCCCTCAATCCGGCCTTTGCACTTATTTTTTCGTTAATCTGTCTTGCCGCTGAAATATAGGCTGCGCTAATATCCTCGTTATACATAAAGAGCGAGCTTAGTTGGTTGTTTTTAACCCATGATCCTGCTGTAAAATCTTCTCTTAGAAGGTTGTTGTCAGTTATACTTCTTGCCCATTTTAAACCGGTTTCAACTTTATATTTTTTGAACATAATTTGTTCATAATCAACCTTAAACGATAATATGTTAATATACTGCAGAGAGTTACTTCTAAAAATAACAGGTGTTCTTGTAACGGTTCCGTTTATGTCATAGAATTGATTCTCTTGATTTGAACTTTTAGTAATATCGTAGTACCCGTAATCTGCATTTAAGGTTAATTCTTGTCCCTCTTTGAAAATTCTAGTGTAGTTAAGATTGGTATTTATATAATCAAACTCGTCATTACCATCAATATCAGAAACTGTCTTCTCTAACAGGACTCCATCTCTTTTAAGTAAACTGCCGGATTTTTCCCCAAGGTATAAAGTGCCATCACTAAGCATTCCGGTCACTATGAATCCGAAAATATTTTTTTTGTTGGCAAAATAGTCATTTGATATCCTCAATGTCTGACCTGTGTTGTCAAATCTTAAATCACTTATACCATCAAGTGTTACTCCTGATCCCATGTTGGTAAAAGTTGACATTCTTTCAAAACCTTGATTATATCTTGGACTGTATGAGATTGAGGTGTTGGTCTTTTCTCCTCTGTGGTTGAGATTTAAAGTACCATCTGCTCCATGAAAAATTTTATCATTTTCGGCAATATTATATGAACCTCTAACCGAACCGCTGAGGCCTTTTGCAAAATTCTTTTTAGTTTTGATATTTATGATTCCACCTGAACCTGCTGCATCATATTTTGACGAAGGATGTGCGATAATCTCAATTTTATCAATATTAGAACCATCAGTGCCACTTAGCAGAGCTTCAAGTTCCTGCCCGGAAAGATTGGAAGGCCTTCCATCAATCCACACCTGTACAGCAGATCCGTTTAACAAAATGTTTCCTGAAGGATCTATGCTTACTCCAGGTGCCTTCTTTAAAATATCGAGGGCGTTGCTTCCTTGTGTTGAGACAGCCTCTGATACATTCATAACTATCTTGTCAAGCTTTTGCTCTATAACAGGAACTTTTGCAGTAACTACCGCAGATTTAAGGGCAACGGCATCTGGAGCAAGGGCTAAGATACCCAAATCCACTGAGTTGCCATTCTCCTCAATTTTTACTGTAAAAGTAGTATCCTTGAATCCAATGAATGAAACTTTAACTTTGCATTCACCGGCACTAAGATTGTTTATTTTAAATGATCCGTCGTCGGATGATGTTGTACCGCCTATAACCTTTTCGGTTAAATCGTGAAGACTTATTGTTGCGTAAGGAAGAGCTTTTCCGTTCTCTTTCTCGATAACTTTTCCGGATATTACTCCGTTATTCTTTGCAGCAACCATGCTGCATGATAATAAAAGTGTTAATAAAATTAAAGTGATTGATTTGTTATACATGGTAGTTTTTGTTTTAAGGTACATGGTATTGCACACTATTCACTATACACCTTAAGACGATTGTTACCAATAATTGTTACTAAAAATTTTAAAATATTATAATTGAGTTGTGTCTTGAATGACCATTGATATTTTCTTAATTATTGAAGGAACCTTCTCATTTAGAATATATTCCATCTCTTTTTGAGTAATCTCAATCTCTTGACCCTCTCTGTATATTTGTATCCCCTTTTCTCCCGTACCGATTTTCTTTGGAGAGATTGCCAGTAGGATAGTACAAAGAGTGGTTGCTGCAACCGGTAATAAAATTTTACGGATTAATTTCTCTTTTTTCATTTTCTCCAGCTAAGATTAAATTGATTATCAGCAATTAAAGACTTCTGATGGTTTAATTCCAAGTAAAGACATCTTTTTGATTATCAGAGGAAGCTCCTCTTTCAGAAATTGATCTCGTTGAATCTTAACAATTTTACTCTTTGCTTCGTTTTCAACGAAGAATCCGACCCCTCTTTTGTTGCTTATAATATCAAGATTTTCAAGATGTTCATAGGTTCTCATTATTGTGTTGGGATTAACTCCCAGATTGCTTCCCAGTTCCCTGACCGATGGAATTCTTTCGTCTGCCGGCCACTCTTCCGTAAGTATCTTTTCACAGATATTATCGGAGATCTGGAGATATATTGGTTTATGTTCGTTAAAATCCATGATTGTTAGTATTGTATTGTTTTCATCCTGTAATATGCACCTGTCAGTGCACCTACAGGGAACCCAATGTTGTAAAGAACTGCAAGAACTGCTATTGTGATTTTGATAGCCGGGTAGCCTTCGAATACTTCATTTTTGTATAATTCTGAAAGGTTTTCAACAGTCAGTTTAAACTGGAGTTGCATACCCTGTACAGCCTCCATCTGATCTTTGAAAACATAGAGGAACAAAAAAGCAACTATCATTATAAAGACTATGTATGCTCCGGCAACAGTGAGGAATGTCTTAACAACTTTATTGCCACGATATAACAAATTGCCAAGCAAACAGAACAGTGGTAAAATTATTATATCAGCTAAGGAACTTGATGAAAAATTTAAAAAGGAAGGATCAATGAAAATGAACCCATTGAATACAGATGGATTAATAATTGTTATCAAAGTATCAGTAGCTAATATTGAACCGAAAACAACTAATGGCATAACAATAAGTGATACAATAATCATTGAGAAAAATTTCTCAGGTACCGATGCCGGAAGTGAAATGTAGTCAAGCCCTTTTTTGTGATGATTGAAGCCTTTATACATATTAAAAGGACCCATTACAACAGTAAAAAATGTTGCAATGTAGAGATAAATCACCCTTGCAGAGGCAGAGACAACCGGGTCGTTTTTAAAGATGGTGTATGTTAACCAGAATCCAACCAGAATCAAAGATAGAATTGCTGCTACTTTTACCATCATTGGCACTCTTTCCGAAAGCTCTTTTTTAATCAGCTTTCCAAATCTGTTTATGTTAAAATTATCTTTCATGATTTATCTGATTAGCTGTTAAAAATATTACGGATTAGCTCTTTATTGCTGAGAGTTGTATTGAAAAGAGCCTCAATATTTACCCTTGACTCCTCTCCGTCAGTATTCTTTTCTACATTTATGTATCCTCCCGGTGAGTTTTCACACCACAGTGAATCCTGAGATGGTTTTGTACTGAAATTAAATTTCAACTTATTTGATATTCTCTCTATTGTCTCATTTAGAAGAACACCGTTACTATCCAGAATAATTATCGGATCTATAAGGTTTTCCAGATCTCTTACCTGATGTGTAGAGATAACAATGCAGCTTTGATCGTTGGATGCTTGAGATATTACCTTTCTTAACTGAGCCTTAGAGGGAATATCAAGCCCATTGCTAGGTTCATCCATCAATAATAACTTAGTATTTGCAGAGAGTGCAAATGCAATGAGAGCCTTTTTCTGCTGGCCGAAAGAGAGTTTGGTAAATTTTGAATTACCGTTGACATCAAATTCTGTCATTAATTTATGAAATTTATTTTCATCATAATTTGGATAAAACTCGCCTCTTAACTTGGCGTATTTGTTTACTACCAGATCGGGAGCAACAAAGTCCTCCGGGATGAAAAAGATATCTTCAAAAAATTTGGGGTTTCTATCAAAAGGGGTAAAGCCCATAACTTCACACTTACCAGTCTTTAGTTTCAGGAAACCACCGATAATTTTAAGCAATGTTGTCTTTCCGACACCATTTTGCCCGAGGAGACCATAAATTTTTCCAGCCTCCAGATTAAGGTTTATATTATTAAAGACAGTATGTCTCGAATAACTAAAACACAGATTTTCAATATTGATCATAATAAAATACTTTAAGTTCGTTTTGGTGTATTAGTGAAGTAGTGCACTGCAAATGTAAGTGCATTTATTTTATCTCCAAATTTTTTTTAAATTTTTTTTAAAAATATTTTGATTATATTTGTAAATCATTGATATTGAGTGATAAAAAATTTAAACATTTTAATTAACTGAAAATAAAACAGGATGAAATCAAAATATATTCTTATCTCAATACTTCTTTTAAGCACAACATTTCTAAAAGCCCAGTTTAATAATTCTGACATACAAAGACTTAAATCAGACCTCACATTTCTTGCATCTGATTCGCTAAAGGGGAGATACCCTGGAACAAAAGAAGATTCAATTGCTGCTGCCTACATTGCAAACGAATTTACAAAAGCAGGATATCTTCCATTAATTGGTGATTCTCCGATGATTCCTTTTGAATTTACTTTACACAGAGAGGTTTCCAAAAATGTATCACTATGGAATAAAAACAGAGTATTTGATGAGAATATACATTTTGCAGTACATCCGGCTTCATCAACTTCAAAAATTACCGCAAAAGCAGTAAAAATTAACAGGAGAGATTTAAAAAGAGATGGGAATAACATTAAGGGAGCAATAGGGGTTGTTGAATGCCCGGATGATTCTCTTATGTTCATAATTACTCCTATGGCAGAACTTGGCTTGTCTGCAATTATTTTTTACAACGGGGATTCCCTTAGTACACCTTCAACTGCAAGAGTAAACGGTGCGATGATTCCTGTTATCCAGGTAACTTCACCGGTAGCTGAGGAGATATTAAAGGGGGGCGATAATCTTCTTAATATTGTAGCTGAGGTAAATGTTATTAAAGGAAGAACATACAATGTTGCAGCTGTTAATGTAAAGGGCAAAGATAAGCCCTATGTTTTGGTAGGAGCTCACTATGATCATTTGGGTTTTGGGGGTAGTGGCAGCATGGCCAGGGGTGAAAACGAAATACATAACGGTGCAGACGATAATGCCAGTGGAGTAGCAGCAGTTCTTGAATCGGCAAGACTACTTAAAAATAACAGCAGAGTTGTGGTAGTATCTGCATTCGGGGCGGAGGAGAGAGGTTTAATCGGTTCAAGAATTCTTGCGGACACTCTTTCGGTTTTAGGTTTGCTCCCTGATCTTATGGTTAATATGGATATGGTGGGCAGGTTGAATGAGGAAAAACTTCAGATAGGTGGCGTGGGTACCTTTAATGGTGCTGACAGCATTGTTAAACACATAAATTCAAACTTTAATTTTTCAATTACAACGACGGCAGATGGTTATGGTGCATCTGACCATGCTTCATTCTACAGAAAAGAGGTTCCTGTTCTCTATCTGACAACAGGTGTACATCGTGAGTATCATACACCAGCCGATGATGTTGATTTGATTAATTTCGGTGGTCTCGCAAAAATTGCAACATTTGTATCGCATTTGATTACCAACGTATCAGATAGTGGTTTTAATCCAAATTATATAAAAACTGAAGCCCCAACCTCCCCGGGCAGACAGTCTTTTAAAGTTACACTTGGTCTGATACCTGATTTCACTTACGAAAAAGGTGACGGATTCAGAATAGGTGTCGTTACAGAGGGGAGAGCTGCCTCTAGAGGAGGGCTTAAAGAGGGAGATATCATTACTATGATGAAAGGAAAAAAAATAGGCAATATTTATGATTATATGGCTGCTTTGGGAGAGCTTAAACCTGGAGAGATTATAGAGGTTGAGCTGATAAGAGATGGTCAAAAAATATCATTAACATTAAATCTATAAAAAATGAAGAACTTTTTATTTTGGTTTGCTGCAATTGTTATTACATTATCGGCAGTTGTATATCAGAGAGTTACCGGGCCAACAAATCCAAAAAGAGTAAGTTTTGAATTTGACGGTACAACATACAAAACAAAACTGACAAGAAGTCTTGAAACGACTGTAACTCTGGAGGAGGCAAAGAGAGACTATCTCTCTCTGGCCAAAACATCACCTATGAAAATTAAAGTATCTCCTTCAAATGAGAATTTTGAGATTGATATTATGTATAGGATATATCCCGGCAACGACACACTAAAAGCTGCTGAGGTTGTTAAAGATTTAGATGGTTATATTGTTATTTTTCCTTCACAGCCACCTGCAGGAAAGATCGAATACAAAGTCTCTTTTTACAATTCGGGTGATAACAAGGTAATATTTGAAGATACTGTAAGGATGAGATATAAATCTCCTGTGCCCGGATATGTGCTTATTCCACATATTTTATTGATGTTCATTGGAATGTTACTGTCAAATTATACGGGAATAATTGCTTACGTAAATAGAGAAAAGGCTCTCAGATATGCCATTTATGTCTTGATTACAATTGGGGTAGGAGGTCTAATAATGGGACCTGTGGTACAAAAATTTGCATTTGGTGCATATTGGACAGGATGGCCTTTTGGTGAAGATTTAACCGACAATAAAACACTTTTTATATTTTTTGTTTGGATGACAGCATGGCTGCTGAACAGAAAAAAAACCAGAAGGGCTCTTCTGGTTTTAGCAGCTTTTCTCACACTTCTTGTTTACTCTATTCCTCACAGTACCGGAGGTAGTGAGTATGATCACGAAAGGGGAGAGGTAGTTTCAGGAAGGTAACCTCTTGAATGAATTTTTAATATTTGTGAGCGTCAGGTCTGTCAAGATCTGTATCGCTTATCTTGGTTTTAGACAGTGTCCTCCAGACAAAGATTACATAGCCAATTACAAATGGAATAAAAAGAGATGCATATGCCATCACTTTTAATGTGAATTCACTGGATGAGCTGTTAAATAGGGTTAAGGATTGCTGCATATCAACCGTAGAGACAAAGTATGCGGTGTTATTAAACGCTGCGCATATAAGTATGCTCCAAACTGCGAGTACAACACCTCCCCCTGTTATGTAAAAGCTGAATTTCCCCTTTGAAAAAAGAGATGACCCTATTCCGGACAATACCAGCAAAACCCCACAAATTAGCATAATGGCCGGCCATATAAGCTCAACCATGTTAAAGAAGTATTTGTATTTAACGGCACTTATAACACCATTTTCAGGACTTACAGAATGACCGGTCATTGTGAAGAGAGCAATCAGAAGACCTACAAATCCAAGAATAAAGGCTGTTCCCGTCACTTTGATCTGCACTTTTGCTTTGGCTACCAATGAGTCGTGGTCAATTTGTTTAATAACATATAGGAGTCCAAGAGTTCTTGCGGCAAGATATACTACAATGCCCATAAGCAGGTTAAATGGGTTTGCAATTGCGTCGAGCCCGTGCCATCCGTTTGTCCAGTAAGAGATTACCGGCTGAAGGGGGTTTGTAATATTCATCTTGTTCATCACAAATGAACCTCCTGTGAAAAAAGTTCCTACGGCAACACCAAGTAATAATGAACCAAAAAAGCCGTTAAGGAATAAAAATATCTCATAGGTTTTGGAACCTAGCAGATTGCCTGCTTTTCCTCTGTATTCAAATGAAACAGCCTGCACTACGAAAAGAAAGAGTATTGACATCCAAAGCCAGTATGCTCCACCAAAGCTTGTTGAATAATAGAGCGGAAAAGAGGCAAATATTGAACCGCCAAAAGTAACCAGGGTTGTGAATGTAAGCTCCCACTTATGACCAAGTGCATTAATCAGGAGGGTTTTCTCTTCTTTGCTTTTGACTATTCCAAAAAGCAATGACTGACCTCCCTGTACAAACATAAGAAACACAAGCAGAGAACCGAGCAGAGATACCAGTAACCACCAGTAATGTTGAAGTAAGTATAGCATAAGTATAGTTTTAAAAGTAATGGTTAATTTATTGTGCAGGACCCTTATGAATTACTTTGAATAAGATCGTAAGTTCGGCAGCCAGCAAAACAGAAAATAGGACAAAGAACATGATTGTTGTTGTCATGACCGACGAAGCACTAACCCCCGACAACGATGCTCCGGTAGTTAAAAGATCCTGGATTGTCCAAGGCTGCCTGCCAACCTCGGCAACTATCCAGCCTGCCTGAGTGCAGATATATACCAATGGTATGCTGATTATTGATAACACCAGAAACCAGCGGGTTCTGTAAATTATACCTTTCCTTTCCAGATATATTGCCAGTGAAAAGAGGAGAATAAAAAAACCTCCTAGAATAACCATTATCCGGAATGCATAAAATGTTAACGGAACATTAGGGACAATATCAGTTGGTTTTTCAATATAACCATAACCAAAATGGCCAAAATTCTCTCTTAATGCTAAAAGAGCCATCTCTTTGCCTTGATCATCTCCCACCTCTTTGGCCTTGTGATAGCTTGCCAGAGCATCAATAGCCACCCTGCCTCTTTTCATTCTCTCTCTTACAGGTAGTGCAGTAACCTCTTCACCCATATCATTAATATATGTATAGCCACCCTGAATAATATCCTCTATACCCGGTACAAAAGTGTTGCTTTTTCTGTCTACGAGCAGAGAAAGGCCTTTGGGAATTGATATGTTAAACAAATATGGCTTCTGGAGAGCAAAGCCGAGTGAGTCTCTCTCCAATCTTGATATGCTCTTTTTGGGATTCAGTATTCCAAAAGCAACTATAGGTGTTCCGGTTTGACTCCTGTAGAGTCCCTCCATTGCAGCTAGTTTCATTGGTTGTTTCTTTGCTACATGATAAGCAGAACCATCGCCTGACCATATAAGTACAATTAAAGATATCAATCCGAAAACTGAGGCTATCCTTATACTTTTACGGGCAAACTCCTCCTCTCTTTTTTTAAGCAAATACCAAGAAGAGATTCCCGTAACAGCAACGGCTGCAACAACAAAGCAATTAGTAACTGTATGGATAAATTTGTTAAGCGCTATCGGTGAAAGAGCAACAGCCCAAAAATCTACCATTTCATTTCTTGCAGAGTCAGGGTTGAACTCCATTCCTACCGGATATTGCATCCAGGCATTTGCTACCAGAATCCACATTGCAGAAAGTACAGTTCCAAAGGCTACAAGCCAGGTTGATAGAAGGTGAACATTCTTGCTAACCTTGTTCCACCCGAAAAACATTATTGCGAAAAATGTGGTTTCGAGAAAGAAGGCGAAAATTCCCTCGATAGCAAGAGGTGCACCAAAAATGTCTCCTACAAACCAGGAATAATTACTCCAGTTTGTTCCGAATTGAAACTCAAGTATTATACCGGTTGCTACTCCGATTGCAAAGTTTATGGCGAAAATCTTCATCCAGAATTTAGTGGTCCTTTTCCAGAATTCATTTCCCGTTCTGACATAATATGTCTCCATTATGGCAATAATAAACCCCAGACCAATGGTCAGAGGTACAAAAAGCCAGTGAAACATAGCGGTAAGAGCAAACTGAAGTCTGGACAGACCTAGTAAAGATGCTAATAACATAGTGATTATAGTTTAGGTTTTAAGTTTTGCGTGCTTAGGTTTGAGATGGAAATTTTTAGCTATTCATTTTAAATGGTTTATTTAGGATTGGTTAAATTTTTAATAACATGCTCACTTTTCTCCTCCGGTGAAGAGTAAACTCCAAGTTCGCTTCGAAAAAAGAAAAGTTTAAGGATAAAAAACATTATGAACAACTTAATGGCAATAATTAACCACAAAGTTTTCCCAAGAGTCATGCTCTTGAAACCGTCATAATAGAATAACCAAATGCGCTTTACAAGTGGCTCTTTCATAGAATAAATTTGCTCTAAGATACTAATAAAATTATAAAAACGTTTTGCACAGGCCATAAATATTAACTTGAAATAGTATATTTGTAAAAAACAAACCGACTTATATGGAAAGGAGAAATTTTTTAAAGACTGCGATTCTTGGTGGAATAGCAGGCGCTGTTCAACTGAAAGGTAACGGCCTTATGGCAGGAGAAAAGATGACAGTCTCTTCTGCAAATGACTTGGTTGCGGTAATGGGAGGTGAGCCGGCTGAAATGTATAAAAAGGGCATTGAGGCAATGGGAGGAATGGCCAGATTTGTTAAAAAAGGTAACAAAGTGGTTGTCAAACCGAATATTGGCTGGGATAAAAGACCTGAATTTGCCGCTAATACAAACCCAGATCTTGTAGCAGCAATTGTGAAAGATTGTCTTGCTGCCGGTGCTTTGGAGGTTATAGTTTTTGACCACACTTGCGACGAGTGGCAGGCAAGTTACAAAAACAGTGGCATAGAGGCTGCTGCAAAATCTGCCGGTGCAAAAGTGGCCTTTGCCCACGACGAAAAATACTACAGAAATGTTCAGCTTCCCAAGGGATCTCGATTAAAAGAGGCCAAGATTCACGAATCAATTCTTGATTGTGATGTATGGATAAATGTTCCTGTCCTTAAAAACCATGGTGGCGCAAGAATGACCATTGCCATGAAGAATTTTATGGGTATCGTGTGGGACAGAAGGTTCTGGCATTCAAATGATTTACAACAATGTATTGCTGATTGTTCAACTTTCTCAAAAATGCCTGTGCTAAACATAGTTGATGCGTACAGAATAATGACACAAAACGGACCTAAAGGCAAAAGTATTGAGGATGTTCAAACTCCAAAAGCAATATTCATGTCAACGGATATTGTGGCTGTTGATACTGCAGCCGTCAGATTCTTTGCTCAGTTCCGGAGTGATATGAAATTGGAAGATGTCAGCCATATCGGTATTGGAGAAAAAATGAATATTGGGACTACCGATATTGATAAACTAAAGGTTGAAAGAATTCGAATTGGATAGATTGAGATGTACAGATTTTTAAAAAAAGGAAGAGTTGTATTTTCAATTATCTTCTTGTTAATTATTACTTCCTCGTTTATTTTCTTCATAAACAGAGAGACTCTGCTAATGTCGGAGTTCCTGAAGTTCCAGTTTGTTCCCTCAATGCTTGGAATTTTTTCGGGAGGAGCTATTGTTTTTCTCCTGCTGTTGCTATTAACCATCCTTTTCGGAAGAGCATACTGTTCGACATTGTGTCCGCTTGGTACATATCAGGACATTGTCTCCCGAACAGCATCTGTGTTTAAGAGTAAAAAAAACCGGCGTTACAGCTATGATAAACCCTTCAGTAAGCTGAGATTCGGCATTCTTCTGATTGTTGGAGTTCTCTTTATGGGAGGTATTTCACTTCCTCTTGCTTTACTTGATCCATATTCCAATTGGGGAAAAATATCAAACGAGATAATCAGCAGGTCTGAGCAATATATCCACAACGGACTTGCAGAGATAATGCCGGATGCAGTTTTTTTTAGAAGCTATGCCCATTTTGCTATCGGTTCTTTTCTGTTCGCGCTGTTTTTTCTTATTACAGTAACTCTCTTAAGTGCCTTCAAAGGAAGGCTCTACTGTAATACAATTTGTCCTGTCGGCTCATTTTTAGGTCTACTATCCAGGTTTGCAATCTTCAAACCTGTTATTGACAAAGAGACTTGCACAAAGTGCCGTCTTTGTGTGATCAATTGCAAAAGTCAGTGTATTGATCTTGAAAATCAAACAGTTGACGAGAGCAGATGCGTCGCATGCCTGAACTGTACTGTTGTATGTAAAACTAATTCAATAGTTTACAAATATACATTAAACAGAAAAAAAGTGGCTGTTGACATCAAAGACGGAACCACAATACTTAGAAGTGAAGGCAGAAGAAACGCAATGATTGCAATGGGTCTTATGGGAACAGCTTTGGCTGCAAAGGCAATTAACGCCGGGCCGATGATCTCTTCCCGCCCTAAGGTAACAGGAATTGCCCCTCCGGGAGCTATGAGTATTGAGCATCTAAAGAAAAATTGCACCGCATGCCATGCATGTGTTGCTGCCTGCCCAAATAACATCATTCAACCTGCCACCACAGAGTATGGTATTGATGGAATACTGCTTCCAGTACTGAATTTCAAACACCATTTCTGCAGTTACGAATGCAATGTTTGTTCTCAGGTGTGTCCCAATGATGCTCTTAAGCCTTTGTCAATTAAAGATAAGCAATTGGCACAGATAGGTCAGACTCAGTTTTATCTTGAGAAGTGTATTGTTCATACCGACGGTACTGATTGTGGTGCCTGTGACGAGCATTGCCCTACAAAGGCCATTACTATGGTACCTTACGGTGATTCAGGGTTATTCATTCCAAACCTTGAACCTGAATTGTGCATAGGATGTGGTGCCTGTGAATACATTTGCCCGGCAGTCCCCGAAAAGGCAATGGTAATCCATGCTCTGGAGGTTCATCAAATTGCTGCTGAACCAACATTGGATAAACAGGAAAAGGTAAAAGTAGACGATTTTGGATTTTAATAATCCTCTTTACCAAGGTTGGGTCTCAATTTTTTGGTTCTTTCAAGAGATTGAGACTCCTGCCATTCAGTAATAAGTTTAGGATTTCCGGAGAGCAAAACATCCGGCACCTTCCATCCATTGAAATCTGCAGGTCTGGTATAAACAGGAGGGGCCAGAAGATTATCCTGAAAAGAGTCACTCAAAGCGGAAGTTTCATCTGAGATTGCTCCCGGTATTAGTCTTATTAAAGAGTCACATAATATGGCAGCAGGAAGTTCGCCTCCGCTTAAGACGTAGTCACCAATGGAGATCTCTTTTGTTATCAGATGCTCTCTTATTCTGTGGTCAACTCCTTTGTAGTGACCGCAGAGCAATATTAGATTCTGCCTGCAAGATAGCATGTTGGCCATTTTCTGATCAAAGATTTCACCGTCGGGACTCATATATATAACCTCATCGTATTCTCTCTCTCCTTTCAATTTTGAGATAAGATTGTATACAGGTTCAATCATTATTACCATTCCTGCCTCTCCACCAAAAGGATAGTCGTCAACCTGCTTGTAACCCCCTTTTCCATAATCACGAATATTATGAATGTGAATTTCGGCTAAACCCTTTTCCTTTGCTCTTTTGACAATAGAGTAATTTAGCGGGCTTTCAAGCAGTTCAGGTACAACAGTTAAGATATCAATTCTCATAATGGGTGCAAATTTACATAAATCACAGCGTTAGCAAACTTTTTTTGTATATTTGCGAGTTATTAATCTTTATTTCGCCTGAATTTATGACCCAAGACATTACTAATTCTGCTCCACAAGAGCAATTCGAGGAGAGCAAAGCCCTTGAAAATACGCCAAGTACAGAATCTGTTCCAACTACAACAGATTACTCTGAAATGAACCTAAAAGAGATTATCCAGCTTTTTCAGGAGATGATCGACAGGGGAGATCAGCAGGAAATGTACAGATGTGCCGATAATATCAAAGCGGCATTTTACAAAACTTTAAAAAAGGAGAAGATTGCTGCCGGCCTCACAATTCCGGTTTCCGAAGGAATTGAGGATAGTGCACATAAGGATGATGATGAGGAGAATATAATCTCAGTCAACCCTTTTGCTGAGTTGGAAAGAGGGTTTAAAGAGTTGTACAACAGGTATAAAATTGAACGCACATCGTTTCTTCAGGTGATAGAAAAACATAAAGAAGATAACCTAAAAAACAAAACGCAAATTATTGAAGAGTTAAAGAGTCTCCTTGAAAAACAGGAAGATCTTCAACATACATTTCCAACATTCAGAGAACTTCAAAACAGATGGAAATCTACAGGCCCGATTCCTCAGGCAAACAGCAAGGATCTGTGGGATACATACCAGTTTCTTGTAGAAAAGTTCTATGATTTTGTTAAGATAAATAACGAGTTACGAGACCTTGACCTTAAAAAAAATCTTGAAGTTAAAACTGAACTTTGTGACAAAGCAGAGGCCCTGGTGAACGAACCTAATATTGTTCAGGCATTCAGGAAGCTTCAGAAATTTCATGAAGAGTGGCGAGAATTGGGGCCTGTTCCAAAAGAGCTCAGAGAAGAGATATGGAGCAGATTCAAACTTGCAACTTCAAATGTAAATAAAAGACAACAAGACTATTTTGAGACACTTAAAGTCGATCAAAAAAAGAATCTTGAACATAAAACAACACTGTGTGAAAAAGCTGAGGTAATTGCTGCATCTGAAGGGGAGGATAAAGACTGGAACCAGCTTACCAAAGATATGGAGGCGTTGCAGGAGGAGTGGAAGTCAATTGGTTTTGCTTCCAAAAAGGACAACCAGAGAATATATGACAGATTCAGGGCAGCCTGCGATAAGTTTTATAATGCCAAAAGGGACTATTATTCCAACTTTAAAAAGGTAATGCAGGAGAATCTTGACAAGAAAATTGCTCTATGCGAACAAGCCGAATCTTTAAAAGAGAGTCAGGATTGGAAAAAGACCACAGATCAGTTGATTGGGCTTCAGAAAAAATGGAAAGAGATTGGACCTGTTGCCAGAAAACAGTCTGATGTAGTATGGAAACGATTCCGCGCTGCCTGCGACAGTTTTTTTGAAAATAAATCAAAGTTTTTCTCAACAGTAGAGGAGAGCTACGAAGATAATCTTAAAAAGAAACTTGCTCTTATTGAAGAGCTTAACGAATACAAGCCTGATACCAAACAAGCTGAAAACATTGAGGCTCTCAAAGATTTCCAGAACAGATGGAACGAAATTGGCTATGTACCTCTTAAAGATAAAGAGAGAGTACAGTCTGCATACAGACATGCCATTGATGTTAAATTCTCCGATATTAAGAGCAGCGAAAATGAGAATAAACTTGTAAGGTTCCGAAAACACATTAAAGAGTTGCAGGATTCATCAAAAGGAGAAAGAGGAATTAAGGTAGAGAGGGATAAGCTTCTGCAAAAATTCAGGCAATTGGAGCAGGATATTGCTCTTTGGGAAAATAATATGGGATTCTTTACCAAATCAAAAAACGCAGATTCTATTCTGAGCGATATTGAAAAAAAGATTGCAAGAGCCAGAGAAGAACTTACGCAGATTGAGGAGAAGATCAAACTTATTGATAAACAATACGAGTAAACCGATATGAACAGAAATTCAATTGCCGGCTTTGTACTGATCGGAGTAATTCTGATTGCATTCAGCTGGTACAATGCAAAAATAGGAAGAGAGCAGGAGAGACTTCAATTTCAGAGAGATTCCCTGGCGGCTGCAGAGTCTATGAGTAAAGCTGCCGAAATTGCAACTTTTCAAATTCAAAACCAAGACTCAACTCTGCCTACAGCACAAGTTTTAGAAGCAGTCCCTTCATCAGAAAGCTCTTCTATTTACAAAGATTCTTTGTTAAATGTTGCAAGCAGAGTAGAGGAACAGAAAACCTTCCTTGAAAATAAAGAGATAAAAATTGAGTTTACCAATATCGGCGCTCAGCCCTCACAGGTTCTGTTAAAGGATTACCTTACATACGACAGTCTTCCTTTGATGATGACAAAAGAGAAAGGCAGCAGACTATCTTTAAGGCTTTTCACTAATCAGGACATATATACCTCAAATTTTGCTTTCGATCTTGCATCCCGTACCGATACAACTGTAGTATACAGGTTATATCTTGATTCTTTATCATTTATAGAGTATACATACACATTGCCTGAGAAAGGATTTATGGTTGACCTCAATGTGAGACTATCCGGAATGAACAGGCATATCCCTCGAAATACCACTAATCTTGATCTTGAGTGGACACTTGATATGCCAAGACAGGAGAAGGGTTATGACAATGAGAAAAACTATTCAACTGTTGTATATAAATTCCCCAATTCTAAATCTGTAGAAGATCTTGGGCTTAGAAAAGATAATGCCACTGAGGAGATCAGGACAAAGGTTAACTGGTTTGCATTTCAGCAACAGTTCTTTTCGGCAATTATGGTTGCAAAGGATAATTTTAACGGTGGCAATCTTACATATGATGTATTTCCTGAAGGCGATCCGGAGAGAAATCTTATGCGTTGCACTGCAAAAATGCAACTCTCTTACACCGATGCACCTGAAGTAAACATTCCTCTGGAGATATACTATGGTCCAAACCATTTCAAAACCCTTAAATCTTATGATATGGGCTTTGAAAAAATTGTACCTCTAGGCGGCTGGATTATTGGCTGGATAAACAGGTATATTATCATTCTCGTATTTGACCTTTTAGGAAACTTTATTGGCAACTATGGTTTAATAATTCTGATCCTTACCATTCTTATCAAGCTGGTTATTTCTCCTTTAACAATAAAATCTTACATGTCATCTGCCAAGATGAAGGTTTTAAAACCGGAAATTGACAAGATAAACGCCAAGTATCCGAAAACAGAGGATGCGATGAAAAAGCAACAGGAGACCATGGCGTTGTACAGTAAAACAGGAGTGAGTATGTTTGGAGGCTGTTTGACGATGCTTTTGCAGTTTCCGATTCTCTTTGCAATGTTCAGATTCTTC
>JAUYTX010000039.1 GCA_030695025.1 Bacteroidales bacterium
GGAGATGGAGAGAGTGCCTGCCGCAGGATATAAAATTGAAGGACATCCTGTTGCAGGGCTAAAGAGGTCTTTGAGCATTGAAAATTTAAAGCTTCCCTTTAAATTATTAAGAAGTATCAAAATGGCAGGAAGCATTATTGATAATTTCAAGCCTGACGCTGCTGTAGGTGTTGGAGGGTATGCTTCCGGGCCCCTGCTATGGATGGCAGGAAGAAAGAGGGTTCCTTATATTATTCAGGAACAGAACTCATATGCCGGGCTGACAAATAAACTGCTTGGAAAGAGGGCAAAAAAAATATGTGTTGCCTACGAAGGGATGGAAAAATTCTTCAGTAGAGAAAAGATTATTATTACCGGTAACCCCGTAAGAAAAGGGATAACAAAAGCTACCCCTGAGATGAAAGATAAGGCAGCTCAACTATTTTCTTTGGATAAAAGCAAAAAAACACTGCTTGTTATTGGGGGATCACTGGGAGCAGGAACTCTTAACAGATGCATGAGCGAGTGGATAACTGCAAACATGGAATGCGATGTTAATATAATATGGCAAACAGGTAAATACTACTATAATAATATTAAAGGGTTTAATGATCAAAACCCCAGAGATTATATACGTTGCTACGAATTTCTGAGCGATATGGATCTTGCATTTGCTGCGGCAGATGTGGTTATCAGCAGAGCCGGAGCGGGAACTATATCAGAGCTTTGTATTGCAGCTAAAGCAGTAATATTTGTACCATCACCCAATGTAGCCGAAGATCATCAGACTCACAACGCCAGATCACTATCAGACAGAGGAGCAGCACTGCTTGTGCCTGACGAATATGCCGGTAAAGAGCTGATGAAAACTGCAATGACCCTTATAAAAGAGGATTCACAAATAAAAGAACTTGAGATAAAAATTGAAGAGATGGCACTAAGAAATTCTGCAGAGATCATTGCAAGAGAGATAATTAAAGCAGCATCCCTTTAAATATAAAATAAGAAAATGAAAAATGTCTATTTGATTGGAATTGGAGGAATCGGGATGAGTGCCCTTGCCAGATATTACAAACATCATGGCAGCATTGTGGCAGGTTATGACAGAACTTCCAGCTCGCTTACCAAAGAGCTTGAACAGGAGGGTATGGATATTCACTATGAAGATGATATTACCCACATTCCTCAGGTTTTCAAAAAAGAGAAGGATAAAACGTTGGTTATTTATACACCGGCAATTCCCGCCGATCTTATGGAGTACATCTATTTTAAGGAGATGGGGTACACAATTGTAAAAAGATCTCTTGCTCTTGGGGTAATTGCCAAAGAGAAGCGCACTATTGCTGTTGCGGGAACTCACGGGAAAACAACAACATCTACCCTATTGGCTCACATTCTTGAAAATTCAGGCAGAGGGTGCAACGCTTTTCTTGGTGGTATCTCAAAAAACTACCATACCAATTTATTGCTAAGCGAGAGTGATCTTCTTGTAGCAGAGGCAGATGAATTTGACAGATCGTTTCTTCAGCTGTGGCCTCAGACTGCTGTTATAACATCAGCCGACGCCGACCATCTTGACATATACAACAATTATGAAACAATAAAAAGGGCGTTTGAAGATTTTGCCTCACAGGTAAACGGGACCCTAATAGTTAAAAAAGGGGCAGGAATTGATGCCGAAAATGTAAGTAAAGCAAAGATTCTCTATTACTCATACGATCAGAAGTGCGATTTTTATGCCTCCGAGATAAAGGTTCAACCTGGAGGGTACTTCAGGTTCACACTTAATTATCCCGGCGGTTCAATCAATAACTGCACCGTAGGCATTCCGGGATGGGTAAATGTAGAGAATGCAGTTGCGGCATCTGCGGCAGCAATTATCGAGGGCATTTCACCTGAAAAGGTTAAAGATGCTCTTGCTCTTTTCCAAGGTGTAGAGAGAAGATTCGATATCCAGATTAACACGTCTAAGTGCTCATATATTGACGATTACGCACATCACCCTAAAGAGATAACTGCTGCAGTAAGTTCAATCAGAAATATGTTCCCCGACAGAAAACTTACCGGAGTGTTCCAGCCTCACCTCTACACCCGCACAAGAGATTTTGCCGATGAGTTTGCTGAGAGTCTATCAAAGCTAGATGAGTTAATTCTGCTGGACATATATCCGGCAAGAGAGCTTCCGATAGAGGGTGTTTCATCCCAAATAATTATTGATAATGTAACGATTAAAAACAAGATACTCGTTTCAAAAGATAAGTTAATGGCAGAGTTGGGAAAAAGAGACATTGATGTTCTGATAACATTTGGAGCCGGGGACATTGACAGATTTGTTAGTCCTGTAAAAGAATATCTTAAAAAGAGATATAATGTTTAAAAAAATTCTCATATATACGGGATATGTGATAGTTACAGTTGCACTGGTGGCCTATTTTTTCTGGTCATCGGTACTTACTGCTGAGGAGACTGATAAACTACGTTGCACCGAGATCAAAGTTGCCGTTTTAGACAGTGCAAAAAACCGTTTTGTAAGCCCTGCAGAGATAAAGGAGCTGCTAAGAGTAGAGGGAATTACTCCGGGAGAGAGCAAGATTAAGCATATAAACCTTTATGAACTCGAGAATATAATCAATAACCGAACAGCTGTAAAAATATCACAAGTGAGCATTAACCGAAAAGGAATTCTTAAGGTAGATATAACACAGAGAAGACCGGTTTTAAGACTTGAGACAGCCAATGGCGGTTTTTACATGGATGAGACAGCCTATATTTTTCCTTTAATGAGAAGCTTTACCTCTTATGTTCCGGTAGTTACCGGAAATATCCCCCTTAAAATACCTGTTGGTTTTAGAGGTGAATTGAAGAATAATCAAAAATGGGCTTACATGATACACAATCTGGGAATTTATCTGGAGAGGGAAAGTTTCTGGAACTCAATGGTAGAGCAGATTTATGTGGATGAAAAGGGCGTTCTCTCTTTCATCCCAAGAGTGGGGAGCTTTGAGGTAATCTTTGGAGAACCTGACAATATTGAGTATAAATTCCTCAAACTGGAGGCATTTTATAACAAGGTGATTCCGGCTCAGGGCTGGGATGCATACAAGAGTGTCGACCTAAGATTCGGAAATCAGTTAGTTTGCAAAAAATCAGAGAAAAAATCAGAGAAAAAAATAAATAAAAACTTAAACTTATGAATAATTATGTTGCGGCCATAGACCTGGGAACCACAAAGGTGGTTACCCTGGTGGGAGAGAAGACAGAGTCGGGGTTCAGGATTGTAGCATTCCGCGAAGCCCCCTCAAAAGGAGTTATGCGAGGCGAGGTGGTAAACATACAGGAGGTACTTGACTCACTGCTTCCAACTATAGAAGAGATTAAAAAAGAGCACTCTATTGAGATCAGAGAGGTTTATGTTGGAATTGCAGGACAGAACATAAAGTGCTCATCTGCCAGAATAAGCAGGAATAGAAGCAGGGCAGAAAATCTTATCTCTCAGGAAGAGATAGATGAAATGATCAAAGAGATGTCCAACTCGAGGGTTAATGCGGGAGAGAAGATTCTTCATGTCATACCTCAGTCCTATAATGTTGATGACCATATGGGTGTTGAGAGTGCAAAGGGGATGACCGGAACAAGGATCGAAGGTGACTATAAGCTCTTTATAGGCAAAACAAACTCTGTGGAACATAGCAAACTGGTTATCAGCCGTGCCGGATTAAAATTAAGGGAGCTTATTCTTGAGCCTGTAGCATCAGGCAGGGCTGTTCTATCTGAAGATGAAACCGAACTTGGAGTGGCTATGGTAGATATCGGAGGCGGAACAACCGATCTGCTCATATACCACAATAATATTATCCGACACACAGCTGTGATTCCATTTGGAGGGAATTCCATTACAGAAGATCTGAGACAAGGGTGTGGCGTTTCGCTTAGAAATGCAGAACAGATGAAAATTCAGTATGGTTCATGCTATAGCGAATATGCTCCGGAAAATAAAACGGTAATAATCCCCGGCCTTGGAGGCAGAGAATCCAGAGAGGTCTCATTCAAAGTGATAGCAGGAATTATTGAGGCTAGAGTTGAGGAGATTATTGAGGCTATCATGTATGAAATAGAAAACTCAGGATATCAGGACAGACTGGGAGCCGGCATAGTTATCACAGGCGGAGGTTCACAGCTGACAAACCTTTGTCAGTTTGTAAAATTCAGAACAGGGTATGACACAAGAATAGCCTCGCCTTCAAATCATGTATGTTTTGAAACATCCCACGAAATTTGCAGACCTGCAACTTCGACTGCCATAGGCCTTCTTATTCTGGGACATGAAAGTGAACGGAATAAAGTAGAGGAGACTCCATCCTGCACAACTCTGTTTCCCGAGGAGGAGATTATGTCTGAGGCAGGCTCTTCGGCAGGACGTAGAGAAAAGTCTGGTTCCAAGGTAAGTACAAGAAGCGGACGAAATATACTTGGCGCCATTCCGGGCTTTTTCGGAAACATATTTGAAAATTCCAATGACGAAGCATAACTTTGTATTATGAAAGAGTATTTACCGGTAGACTGGGAAGCCAACAGGTCCATCATCAAGGTTATTGGTGTAGGAGGAGGTGGCGGAAACGCTGTAAATCAGATGTTTAGGCAAGGCATCAAGGATGTAGATTTTTTAATCTGCAACACTGATGTTCAGGCTCTTGCTGCCAGTCCTGTGCCAGAAAAACTTCAGCTTGGAAATGTTGCAACCCGTGGCCTTGGGGCCGGTTGTAATCCCGAACAGGGCAGAAAGGCCGCCATGGAGACAATCGACAAAATTACCGAGCTCCTTAGCGGTTTTACAGAAATGGTCTTTATAACTGCCGGTATGGGTGGTGGCACCGGAACCGGAGCGGCCCCCGTTATTGCAAAGGTGGCAAGAGATATGGGATTACTTACAGTTGCCGTTGTTACCCTGCCCTTTAGAGATGAAGGAAGCGAGTTTCTTAAAAGGGCCATTCTTGGAATTAAAGAACTTGAAAAAAACGTAGATAGTCTTCTGATTATTGATAATCAGAAATTATATAAAATATTTGGGGAGCTCTCTATTTTTGAGGCATTCCCTAAAGCAGACGCTGTTTTGAGTACTGCCGTTAAGGGTATTGCAGAGATAATCACGCGTCCCGGTTTTATAAATGTTGACTTTGCCGACGTAAGAATGGTAATGAACAACAGCGGTATGGCTCTGATGGGTGTGGGAACAGCAACAGGTGATAACAGAGCTATACGGGCCGTCGAAGAGGCACTCTCTTCTCCGCTTCTGAATGACTTTGATCTTACATCTGCAAAAAATGTTCTTGTCAACATAACCTCAAGCAACGACCACGGGCTTACAATGGCAGAGCTTTCGCAAATTATGGCCTATATAAGCGAGTTTACAGGGGGTAATGCTGAGAACTTCAAACGTGGAGTAGTTTGTGATCCTTCAATAGGCGAGTCTATAAGCGTAACTATCGTAGCAACGGGATTCGATATGCACTCGCTGCCTCAGATCTCTTCCTCCGGAGGGAAAATAGTCGAGAGTGTCGTTCTTGGTAATGAGATAATGCAGTCAATATCACAGAAAAACGAAGAGCATTTGACTCCCGTTCCGGCTGATATTATTCCTGCAGAAAGACCTCTGAAAACATCTGTAAAACAACCTGTCTACAGTCAGGAGAGCGTTGTTAAAAAGAGTAAACCTGCACTTATCCTGGAACAGGGAGAGGATATTTCTCAATTGGAAAAGCAACCTGCCTATATACGAAAACAGATGAAACTAAAGAATCAGGAGAGCGGTTCACCTGTTTCGGATATGAGAGAGAGCAGCACATTCCGACTCGAAGAGAACGACGGAAAGCAGCAACTCTTATCAGACAATTCATTTATACATCAAACACAAGACTAAGATGACCGCAAAGACCAGAGTACGTTTCGCCCCAAGTCCTACGGGACCGCTTCATATTGGAGGTGTAAGGACAGCTCTGTATAATTATCTTTATACAAAGAAGAGAGGGGGAGATTTCATTCTCAGAATTGAGGATACCGATTCACAAAGATTTGTTCCCGGTGCAGAGGAGTACATTATTGAGGCACTTGCATGGTGCGGGATATCACCTGATGAGGGTGTTGAGAATGGCAAAATAGTTGAGCAGCCATCTGAAAAGCACCCATTTGCCCCTTACAGACAGTCGCAGAGAAAGGATATTTACAGAGGTTACGCAGAGGATCTGGTAAAAAAGGGTTATGCATATTATGCGTTTGATACGTCAGAAGAGCTCGATGCCGTAAGATCTCAGACAGAGGCCGACGGAGAGGTATTTACCTATAACTACCAAATAAGAGAGAAGATGAAAACCTCTCTTACATTGTCACCGGAAGAGACAGAGATACTACTTACACAAGACACTAAATGGGTTGTGAGGTTTAAAATGCCTGTCAATCACATTATTAAAATGACTGATGAGATTAGGGGTGATATTGAGGTAAATTCATCAACTCTTGACGACAAAGTTTTATGGAAAGCCGCAGATCAGTTGCCAACATACCATCTTGCAAATGTGGTTGATGACAGGCTAATGGAGATTAGCGATGTTATACGTGGAGAGGAGTGGTTACCTTCACTTCCTTTACATTTTATGCTATATGAGGCATTTGGCTGGAGCGATTCCAGGCCACGTTTTGCCCACCTTTCACTGTTGTTGAAACCTGACGGAAAGGGAAAACTAAGTAAGAGAGATGGAGATCGTCTCGGATTTCCTGTATTTCCTCTTGAGTGGAAAAATGAAGCAGGGGAGATATCAAGGGGATATAGAGAAGATGGCTACTTTCCTGAAGCATTTGTAAACCTTCTTGCTTTTTTAGGCTGGAATCCCGGAACTGAACAAGAGATATTTTCACTTGAAGAGTTAACCGAGGCCTTCACTCTCGAAAGAGTTGTCAAATCGGGAGCAAAGTTTAATCCCGAGAAGGCTAAATGGTTCAATCAGGAGTATCTAAGAATGAGTAGTTCAGAAGCACTTGCTTTAGAATTTGCGTTAGTGTTAAAAGAGAAGGGCATTGAAAGGGAGGCTGAATTCATTACAAAAGTGATAGAGTTATTTAAAGATAGAGCTACTTTTGTTCATGACTTTTGGAGTCTTTCCGATTTCATGTTTAAAACCCCTGAAAACTATGATCTTAAGGTCAAGGACAAATTCTGGAAAGAGGAGACATCAGGAATTCTGGACCAGATAATAGTTTTGTTTGAGGGAATGGAAAATTTCACAAAAGAGAACATCGAAGAGATTTTACCTGCAACAATCAAGGAGAGAGGATGGCAGATGGGCTCTGTCATGAACTGCCTCAGATTGCTTCTTGTTGGAGAATCAAAGGGTCCGGGAGTTGCAGATATTATGGCGCTTTTGGGAAAAGAGGAGAGTATTCTAAGAATCAGACGCAAGTCGCTGCTCCCATAACCAGGCACTTTTCATCACCTCATCAAGCGGAGTCTCTGCAATCCAACCCAGAATTTTATTGGCTTTGGACGGGTCTGCCCATACCTGTTCTACATCTCCCTCCCTTCTTGGAGCTATTTTATATGGAATTTTTACTCCGGTAGCCTTTTCAAATTCGCTAATTACTTCGAGAACCGACAGACCTCTGCCTGTTCCGAGGTTAAAGTACTCAATATTTCCCTCCATCATTTCAGACTCATACAGCATACGTTTAATTGCTGCAACATGAGCCTTTGCCAGGTCACATACATAAATATAATCCCTTATGCATGAACCGTCCGGAGTGTTGTAATCGTTACCAAAAACATTTAGTTGCTCTCTTTTGCCTATGGCTGTCTGGGTTACAAAAGGGAGCAGATTTTGTGGGACTCCTCTTGGCAACTCTCCGATAAGTGCGCTATCATGTGCCCCAATAGGATTAAAATACCTGAGAGAGATAACTTTAAGGTTATCTTTAAATGCCTTGGCAGTATCTTCAAGAATATCTTCACACATCTGTTTTGTCATCCCGTAAGGTGATTCTGCCTTTTTGAGGGGTGCATTTTCATTCACCGGAAGATTCTCTTTGTCAGGCTGACCATAAACTGTGCATGATGAAGAAAAGACTATTGCAGCCTTGGCCGAAGATGTCAGAATTTGCAATAAGTTTATCAGAGACTGCAGATTATTGCGATAATACATTAAAGGTTCTCTCACGCTCTCCCCCACCGCCTTGAATGCAGCAAAATGTATCGCAGCATCAACCTCTCCCACCTCCTCCAACACTTTTGAGAAAGCACTCAAATCTGCACAGTCTGCCTTAAAAAAGCGAGGCCTCTCACCGGTTATCTTCTCAATTCTATCAATAACATCCTCCGACGAGTTTGAGAGGTTATCAACAACAACAACTTCAAAACCCGATTTTTGAAGTTCAACTGTGGTATGAGCGCCAATATAGCCCGCTCCTCCGGTTACAAGAACCTTTAACCTCTTCATTTTATATTTATTTATTTCCCGAAAAATTCAATAACGGCATCAGCTATGGTTTTCTGTATCCCGGGGGTTAGTTCTGTATGCATAGGTAGCGAAATGACAGTCGAAGCAAGTATTTCGGAATTTGTTAAATCTGCCCCAATTCTTGAAATTGATGAGAATGCCTTTTGATTATTTAGTGACATTGGATAGTATACCATAGATGCGATTCCTTTTGAGGCAAGAAAATCCTTAAGGTCATCTCTGTTCTTCTCTTTTAGCTGAAGGGTAAATTGGTGATAAACATGAGTTGAGTTGGAAACCTCAGCAGGCAACACAATATCATCAACACCTCCGAGAAGCTCTTTATACAGCTGAGCAGCAGAGTACCTCGATTGAGAATAACTGTCCAGCTTTTGAAGTTTGACATTTAAAACTGCGGCCTGAATTGTATCCAATCTTGAATTACAGCCAATTATATCGTGATAATATTTTACCTTCTGACCATGGTCTGTTACCATTCTAACTCTTTCGGCCAGTTTCGGATCTTGTGTCATTATTGCACCTCCGTCACCATAACAACCCAGGTTTTTTGTGGGGAAAAATGATGTGCACCCAATATGGCCTATTGTACCAAAGTGGCTTTTTCTACCGTCAGAATGGGTGTAAACAGCCCCTAATGCCTGAGCATTATCCTCAATAACAAATAGTTTATGCCTTGAAGCAATCTCCATTATTTTATCCATATCTGCACCCTGACCAAAAAGGTGAACCGGAACAATAGCCTTAGTCTTTTCTGAAATTGAAGCCTCAATCTGGTCAACCCTTATGTTAAACGAGTCTTTATCTACATCCACTAAAACGGGAACAAGTCCAAGGAGCCCTACTACCTCAGCTGTAGCCGCATATGTAAATGAGGGTACAATTACCTCATCTCCGGGTTTAAGGTCAAGCGCCATCATTGCAATTTGCAAAGCGTCCGTACCGTTTGCACAACCGATTACATATTTTGAGCCCAGATAGTCTGCCAGATTATGTTCAAATGAGTGAACCTCGGGACCATTAATAAATGCTGCACTATCAATTACTTTTTGAATTGACGAGTCTATTTCGTCCTTTATCTTTTTGTATTGACCCTTAAGGTCAAGCATCGGAATATTCATCTTTGATTTTGGTTTAACTCTGCAAATTTAGAAAAATATTGCCTCATTTAATTATATGTTATCTTTGCACACATGAAAGTAAACATTAAAACTATAGGGATAGCTTCGGATCATGCAGGTTTTGATCTTAAAAAAATCATATCTGACTACCTGATAAACATGGGAGTAGAGGTAACAGACCTGGGGACTCACTCATCTGAAAGCATGGACTACCCTGATGTTGCCCATCCGTTGGCGAACTCAGTTGAGAGGAAGAAAGTTGAGGCTGGAATAGCAATTTGTGGCTCCGGAAACGGAATAAACATGACCGTAAACAAGCATCAGGGCATCAGAGCAGCACTGTGCTGGACACCTGAGCTTGCCAAATTGGCCAGAGAACATAATGATGCCAATATTCTTTCACTTCCTGCGAGATTCATTAATCCTGAGACAGCCCTTGAGATTGTATCAATATTTATCTCTACGCCATTCGAAGGCGGCAGGCACACCTCAAGAGTAAACAAAATCGGCTGTTTATGAATCCCTTCATAATCGGGAAATCGTTAATTGAAGGAGCTCTCTCAAAAGATCTTTCTCAATACCCTCAGGGGATTGTTGTTGTCATTGACAAACCCTACGGCTGGACTTCGGCAGATGCTGTAAGGAAGATTAAATTTATGACTCAAAGGTGGTTCGGGCTAAAAAACATAAAGGTGGGACATGCCGGAACTCTTGACCCTCTTGCAACAGGAATCCTGCTGATTTGCATTGGTAAAGCCACAAAAATGGCAGATACTCTTCAATCTCAAAAAAAAGAGTACATAGCCGAAATAACCTTCGGGGCGACTACTCCATCTTACGACCTTGAAAAAGAGATAGATGCTACCTATCCTTTTGAGCATATTACAAGAAAATCAATTGAAGACATTCTCCCGGTAATGTCGGGAGAGATTGACCAGATTCCACCTGTATTCTCTGCTAAACTTATAAACGGAAAAAGAGCCTATGAATATGCACGGGAGGGAAAAGAGACTGAGATGAAACCTTCAAGGATTTCTATTTACGGCCTTGAGATTGTATCATGGAACTCACCTGTTCTTAGAATTGCTATCTCATGCAGCAAAGGGACCTACATTCGTTCATTTGCACGTGATATTGGATTGGAACTCAACAGCGGAGCGCATCTCTCAGGTTTGGTGAGATCGGCTTCGGGAGATTTCAGAGTTGAGGATGCAATAAATATCGATAATTTGAAACTTTTTCTTGAATAATTCGTATAATAGAGTACTTGTTTAATTTTTTTTAAAACAAACTCTGTTATGAAATTATCTCAATTTAATTATCAGCTTAATCCTGAGCAGATTGCAAAATACCCTTCAAAACATCGTGACGAATCAAGACTTCTTGTTTTAAACAGGAAGACCGGTGAAATTGAACACAAGGTATTTAAAGATATTCTTGAATATTGCTCAGAAGAGGACATCTTCATTTTTAACAACACAAAGGTATTTCCTGCCAGATTATATGGAAACAAAGAGAAGACCGGAGCTGAGATTGAGGTATTTCTTTTAAGAGAGCTTAACAGAGATCAGAGACTGTGGGATGTTTTGGTCGATCCTGCACGAAAGATAAGAATCGGCAATAAACTATATTTCGGCGAAAATGACAATCTGGTTGCCGAGGTAATTGACAACACAACGTCAAGAGGTAGGACTCTTCGTTTCCTTTTTGACGGAACTCACGATGAGTTTAAGGCAACACTGTTCAAAATGGGAGAGATGCCGGTACCTAAATGGATAAGGGCAAAAGCAGAAACTCTTGACATTGAGAGATATCAAACTATTTTTGCTGAGCACGAAGGTGCTGTTGCAGCCCCCGCTGCAGGTCTCCATTTCAGCCGTGAGCTTCTCAAAAGAATGGATATTAAAGGAGTTTGCTCTACTTACATAACTCTCCATATGGGACTTGGTCATTTCCGCACAGTTGATGTTGAAGATCTTTCAAAGCACAAAATGGATTCCGAACAGGTGATTATCACAGAAGAGAGTGCAAACCAGATTAATAAAGCAAAAGCTAAAGGAAGAAAAGTATTTGCGGTAGGAGCAACTGTTATGCGCGCAATTGAGACATCGGTAACTACACGCAGCGAGCTTAAGCCATTCAACGGATGGACCAATAAATTTATCTTCCCTCCTTACTCTTTCTCAATAGCTGATGCATTCATAACCAACTTTCAGCTGCCTCAGTCAACAATGCTAATGACAGCAGCAGCATTCGGTGGTTTTGAGAATGTAATGAAGGCATACAATGTGGCAATAAAAGAGGGCTATAAATTTGGCACATACGGTGATGCTCTTCTTATAATTTGATAATATACGGGCAATTGACAATTTGTCACTCAGATTTATCTGATTTTAAATTTTATATATAGAAATAGAAGAGAGGAATATATCCTCTCTTTTTTATTTTGTCTCTTTTAATTTTTATGGATAGAGACGAAAAGATTTACACAGCTGCTCTGAACTCGATATTCAGATACAACGGAAGCCCTGCCAGAGAACTGATAGCTATTGCCGGGAACGCAGAGAGTGTATTCAGGCTTAAAGAGAGTGAACTCAGAGAGCTGTTTGGCGGAAGAGATTATTTGTTTATGAAAGAGATAGTCAATAAAGCGGTGCTTGATGAGGCAGAGAAAGAGTTAGTCTGGGCAGAAAGATCCGGGATAGAAATCTTGTTCTCAACTGACCCTTCGGGCGGATATCCAAAAAGGTTACTTGAGTGCGAAGACTACCCTCTTCTTATATATAAAAGAGGGTCATCACCACTAGAGGCGAGAGTTGTTATCTCGGTTGTCGGAACAAGAAGAGCTACATTTAATGGAATAAACATCTGCAAAAAAATAATTGGAGATTTGGCTTTGTCTGGTTTAAATCCATTAATTGTAAGCGGGCTTGCATTTGGAATAGATATAACCGCACATAAGTGTGCTCTGGAAAATAACCTTAGAACAATAGCCGTTTTAGGTAACAGTCCGGACACAGTCTATCCTGTAAGTCACGGCAAATATTCAGCCCTGATAGAACGTAATGGAGCACTCATAACTGAGTTTCCAAGAAATAGTCTCAGTTTTAAGATAAATTTCATCCGACGTAACAGAATAATTGCCGGGATGGCCGATGCCGTGATAATTGCAGAATCCGGAGAGAAGGGGGGCTCTATGATTACAGCATCTCTTGCTGCATCTTACGCCAGAGATGTCTTTGCAATTCCTGGCAGATTTGGTGACCCCCAGTCTAAAGGGTGCAATTTGCTAATATCCAAAAACATGGCCTCTCTTTTTTACAGCACCGAATCATTTATTGAACAGATGGGGTGGCTGGATTTGGTCAAGAGAAGGAGACCTGAGCAACAGATTCTCTTCGCCTTAGAGAGCGGAGAAAAAGAAAAAATTTTAGTAGCTTTGACATCCGCTTCGGAGCTTAATATTGACGAGATAACAAGAATAACCGGAATTGCTGTTCCCCTTTTGTCATCCTCCCTTGTTGAGCTGGAGCTGGAGGGTAAAGTTGCGGCTCTGCCCGGCAAAAGGTTCTCAATAATTCAGTAGATCTTATAAATGCTAAAATATATAGACACACACTCTCACCTCTATGACTCCGATTTTGAAATCGACATAAAAGAGGTAACTGAGAGATCTAAAAACAACGGTGTATTTAAAGTTGTCCTGCCCGCAGTTGACAGCACCACCCATACAGCAATGATGAATCTAGCCGGCAATTTGCCCGGTTTTGCATTTCCGGCCACCGGGTTACACCCAACATCTGTTAAAGATAATTGGCGGCAGGAACTTGATTTTGTCATTGACTCTGCCAGCAAAAACGATTATGTTGCTGTTGGAGAGATCGGTCTGGACGGGTACTGGTCGAAAGAGTTTATGCGTGAGCAAATTACTGTTTTCGAAGAGCAACTTAGATTAGCCTCAGTAAAGAATTTACCGGTTATTATTCACTCAAGAGATGCCACTGAAGAGATTTTCAACTCTCTTGAGAGATGCAAAACCCTGAATATTAGGGGAGTATTTCATGCCTTTTCAGGAAGTTATGAAACCGCATGCAGAATATTTTCATACGGCAATTTTAAATTGGGTATTGGCGGAGTAATAACTTTCAAAAACAGTAATTTACCAAAAGTAATTGAGAAGACAGGGCTCGATAAAATATTGCTGGAGACCGATTCTCCGTGGCTGTCACCTGTCCCTTACAGGGGAAAGAGGAATGAACCCTCCTATCTAACAATTGTAGCTGAAAAGATAGCACAGATAAAAGGCTGTTCAATTGAGGAGGTTGCTCAGACAACAACCTTAAATGCCGGGATGATGTTTAACCTCTGATGATTTATTATCTTTATATTTACAATACAATCAATATCATAAAATGAAGTCAAAAATATTGCTGATATACACCGGTGGGACAATCGGCATGAAGCAGGACCCCGAAAACGGTGCTCTGGTTCCTTTTAACTTTGATCAGATTCTGGAGGAGGTTCCTGAGTTGAAAAAGTTTGCATATCAGATTGACACCTTCTCTTTCCATCCCCCAATAGACTCTTCTGAAATTGAGACAGGCTTCTGGCAGGAGATTGCAATACTCATTGGGAACAAATATGAATTATACGACGGATTTGTGATACTACATGGCACCGATACAATGTCCTTCTCAGCATCTGCCCTCAGTTTTATGCTTGAAAATCTGGAAAAACCGGTAATTTTCACAGGAAGTCAGCTCCCAATCGGAATGCTCAGAACAGATGGAAAGGAGAATCTTATATCTTCTATAGAGATTGCAGCCGCAAAAGATGATCAGGGCAGGGCTATGGTTCCTGAGGTTTGCATCTACTTCGAAAGTCAACTATACAGAGGAAACAGAACAACCAAGCACAACGCCGAAAATTTCAGAGCCTTCAGATCATCCAACTTCCCATGTCTTGCTGAGGCGGGGGTGCACATCAGATATAATACTTCATTTATAAATTACCCTAAAACATGGGGTAAAAAACTGAATGTTAATACCTCTCTTGATACAAATGTCGCTATCCTCAAAATTTTTCCGGGTATTTCACATCAGGTTGTAAGCGGAATTCTAAATTCAAAGGGATTGAGGGCAATTATATTGGAGACTTATGGTTCGGGCAACGCCCCTACAAAGTCCTGGCTTATGGACATTCTTAAAGAGGCGATAGCCAAAGGCATCATTATATTGAATATAACACAGTGCCAGGCAGGGAGTGTAGATATGGACGCATATTCAACCGGGATACTCCTTAAGATGATGGGAGTTGTGAGCGGATTTGACTGCACAACTGAGGCTGCGATTACCAAATTATTTTTTTTACTAGGACACGATTTTGACAATCAAACTATTAAGGATTTTTTACAGAAAAATTTGAGAGGAGAAATTACAATCAATTAGTGTATGTTAAAAAAACTTTATAAATTGCACGATAATTAACTCTGGTTTGGAAACAGATAACTATTTAAAATACATTGTTTAATACTTTAATCATTCAAAAATTTATGAAAAAATTTTTCATGTTTTTGGCAGTAATTGGTTTCATTGCCATCTCTGCACAGTATGCTGCTGCTCAAACTCCGGATCCTTCATCAGATCTGACAGTACAACAGGAAACTCCTATTCATCAGCAGCTTAAAACCAAATTCATCGAGGGTGGAGCCGGCTTTATGGCCACAGTGCTTTTGTGTCTTATCTTTGGTTTAGCCATTGCAATCGAAAGAATAATTTATTTGAACCTTGCAACTACAAATGCAGAAAAGCTTCTTAAGAAAATTGAAGAGGCTTATGCTACAGGTGGAGTTGAAGCAGCTAAAGAGGTTTGCCGAAACACCAGGGGTCCGGTGGCAAGTATTTTCTACCAGGGTCTTGCAAGAGCAGACGAGGGAATCGAAGTTGTTGAAAAATCAGTTGTTTCATACGGTTCTGTTCAAATGAGCCAAATGGAAAACGGTCTTTCATGGATTCAGCTCTTTATCTCTATCGCTCCGATGTTAGGTTTCCTTGGAACGGTAATCGGTATGATCGCTGCCTTTGACGCTATCGAGGCTGCAGGTGATATCTCTCCGAACATTGTTGCCGGTGGTATTAAAGTGGCTTTGATCACAACAGTTGCAGGTCTTGTTGTAGCTATTATTCTTCAAATTTTCTACAACTACCTTGTGTCAAAAATTGACGCTATCGTAGTTACAATGGAAGATGCATCTATCTCGCTAATAGACATTTTAGTAAAAGCTAAAAAATAATTATATGTCAAAATTTGTTAAATATATAACATATCTACTGATTGGTTTGGCGGTGATTATAACTATTGCCTTTTTCTCCAACAAGGAAGCTATGCTGGACACGTTTCTGTTCTACGGATACATTCTGTTTGGTATAGCTGCTGTGGCGGCGATAGGAATGCCTCTTTTTAACATGATCGATAATCCGAAATCATTTAAAAAGATACTCATCAACCTGCTAATCGTTGTAGTAGTTGTCGGAGTTGCCTACCTATTGGCTTCCGGCGATCCACTTTCAAATGTAAACATAACTCCGGAACCTACCGCTAACACATTGAAAATTACGGATACAGGTCTTATCCTGGTCTATATTTTGTTTGGCTTATCTGTCATCTCTATCATAGCCGGCAGTGTCGTTAATATGGTTAGAAACCGTTAATAAAAAATTAATATGGCAAGACCAGTAAAGGAAATCAATGCAGGTTCGATGGCCGACATCGCCTTCTTGCTTCTTATATTCTTTTTGATGGTAACAACAATGGATATAGAATCAGGTTTGCAGCGTCGTCTTCCACCTATGCCGGATGAAAACCAAAAACAGGACGATATTCAGGTAAACAGAAGAAATATTCTTGTGGTTCGCCTGAACGATTCTGACGGACTTTTGGCCGGTGGTGAGATGATGAATGTTACCATGCTGAAAGACAAGGCTAAAGAGTTCCTATTGAACCCTGCAAATGATGTGTCTCTTCCTGAAAAAGAGGAGAAAATTATTGAAGGTTTTGGTCCTTTTCAAGTTTCCAAAGGAGTTATATCTCTGCAAAACACACGCGGTACCAGTTACAAGGCATACATCGAAGTTCAGAACGAATTGGTGAAGGCCGTTAACGAAATACGTGATGATTTTGCAATGGTAAATTTCGGTAAAAAGTATATTGCCCTTGACGAAGACAGACAAAGAATCGTCAGGGATGCAATACCTCAGAATATATCCGAAGCGGAACCTAAGGATACAGGTAGAAAACGTTAAAAACAGGTTTGTAAAATGGCAAAATTTAATAAAAAAGGTAAAAAAGATGTTCCTGCAATGAGCACGGCATCGCTACCCGATATTGTATTCATGATTTTGTTCTTCTTTATGGTTTCAACCAGTATGCGTCAAACCGATCGTCTGGTAACCGTAAAGGTGCCTGAGGCTACCGAAATCGCAAAACTTGAAAGGAAGGACCTCGCTGCTTATATATATGTTGGTACACCTATCCCGAGCAGACAAGCTCAGTTTGGTACCGATGCTCGTATTCAGTTGAATGACGCATTCAAAACTGTTAACGACATCAGAGACTTTATTGCAGCCGAAAGAGAGACTAAAAGCGAAGTTGACCGTCAGTTTATGACAGTATCGATAAAAGCAGACGAAAATGTTCGAATGGGTATCGTAACCGATATCAAACAGGAACTTAGAAGGACATCTGCTCTTAAGATAATGTATAATGCCCGCAAGGCAGATACACAGTTCGGCAATTAAGTTTGTATTATAATCTGGAACAGGGTGGCCCTCTTTGAACAGAAGGACACCCTTTCTTGTATATATTTGTGTAACATTTTAAAAATTTCGGGATGAAAACAAGACTACTTTCAATACTTATCTCTCTCCTTGCCGTTATAACAATGATGACAGCACAAGAGAGACCTCAGTCCAGGGGTATGGGGCAGATGCAGAAACCTAAATTTATATTCTATTTTATAGGTGACGGAATGGGGTTTGCTCAGGTTTCAATGGCTGAAGCATACCTTTCTTCTAAAAAAGGGGAGATATCAAACCACCCTCTTTCGTTTACAACCTTTCCGACTGCCGGCATGGTAACAACCTACTCAGCAAGCTCATATATAACTTGCTCATCTGCAGCAGGTACAGCATTGGCTACGGGATTCAAGACAAATAACGGAATGTTGGGAGTAGATCCACAGGGTAATAAATTAAGAAGCATTGCTTTTGACATTCACAAAAGCGGAATCCCTGTCGGTATTGTTTCAAACGTAACAATTGATCACGCAACACCAGCTGCATTCTACGCAAACAGCACAAGTCGCAATAACTATTATGAGATAGCTG
>JAUYTX010000041.1 GCA_030695025.1 Bacteroidales bacterium
AGGAAAATTAAAAACTACAATATCGTCCCGTTTAACTTTAGAGAAACCCTTAAGGCGTCTGTACGGATTGTGTATCCAGGTTAAGTAAGATTCTCCTCCTGTTACAGGAAGCACATTATGTACAAGCGGGAAAGAGAGAGGCGTCTGACTAACCTTTGGACCGAAAGAGAGCTTACTTACGAAGAGGTAATCTCCGGTCATAAGCGTTCTCTCCATCGAAGAGGTTGGTATCATATAAGCCTCAAAGAAAAACGATTTAATGAAAGTAGAGACAACAAGAGCAAAAATAATTGCATCTAGCCACTCAAACCATCCGTTTTTCTTATCACCCTCCTTATACTTTTTCTTCCAGAAAGCCCATTTAACCTTTTTGGTTATGTACAGATCATAAATAACCGCCAGTCCCAAAAGGAACCACCAGTTACCGAACCATATTACCCAAAGCAGGTATAACAGGGCCCAGACACCGAACTTAAACCACTTATTGGCTGTTATCTGGAGAATCTTCAACTTTAAACTATTTTACAGAGTTGATAATTGCCTCAAAAGCCTGAGGATTATTCATTGCAAGGTCAGCCAGAACTTTGCGGTTTAAGCCCACATTGCTCTTTGCCAGTTTACCTATAAATTCCGAGTAGTTCATTCCGTGTTGTCTTGCTGCTGCATTTATTCTCTGAATCCAGAGAGCACGGAAACTTCTTTTTTTGTTTTTGCGGTCACGATAAGCATAAGTTAAACCCTTTTCATAGGTGTTTTTTGCTACCGTCCACACATTTGCGCGGGCAAGAAAATTACCGCGCGTCAGTTTTAGGATTTTTTTACGGCGTGCTCTTGAAGCAACCGAATTTACCGATCTTGGCATACTACACTAATTGGTTTTAAGAATGTCAGCGCTCTCCCTCAATTGAGAAACTTTTTCTGCTGTGCATTCAGGTTAATAATTGAAAAATTAAGCTACCAAAAGAGCTTTGATTCTCTTCTCGTCAGTAACGTGTACAAGTGCAGAATAGGTAAGATTCCTCTTCTGTTTTGTAGTTTTCTTGGTGAGAATGTGGCTCTTGTAGGCGTGCTTTCTCTTTATTTTACCTGTTCCGGTAAGCTTAAAGCGCTTTTTGGCACCGGAGTTGGTCTTAATCTTTGGCATCGTACTTATTTGTTTTTTAAAATTAAGTTTCGTTTACTTTTTCTTTGCTGGAGTAAGCATCATGATCATCCTTTTGCCTTCAAGCTTAGGCATCTGTTCTGCTTTTCCGTACTCTTCCAGTTCAAGGGCAAATCTTAAAAGGAGCTTTTCACCCTGATTGGCAAACAGAATTGACCTTCCTTTGAAGAACACAAAAGCCTTAACTTTTGAACCCTCTTGTAAAAATGTCTGAGCGTGCTTCAGTTTAAACTGATAATCGTGCTCATCTGTGTTGGGGCCGAAACGTATCTCCTTTATTACGATTTTAGTAGCATTGGATTTCATCTCCTTTGCCTTTTTCTTTTGCTGATAGATGAACTTTTGGTAATCAACTATCTTGCAAATAGGTGGGTCAATATTCGGAGATATCTCTACTAAATCGAGCTCCATCGCCTCTGCCATCCTGATTGCCTCTGAAAGTGAGTAAACTCCAGGATTTGTAACATTGTCCCCAACTACCCTGACTCTCTGGGCAGGTATATTTTCATTCATTTTTGGCCCGTCATCCACTCTCCTGTTAGGCATGCGTCTGTCTCTCAGGTTGCTTCCGGATGTACCGCTTGGCTTCTTGAAAAATCCTCCGGGACGAGGTTTAAATGGTGTAGCGATAAATAGTCCTCCTAAATTTTAGTTAATAATCTATTTGTAGTTTAATCTCTTCGTTAACATTTGCTATAAACTCCTCAACTGACATCTGACCCTTATCTCCCTCACCCTGTCTTCTGACAGAAATCAACCCTGATTCAACCTCTTTCTCACCCACAATAAGGAGGAATGGAACTCTTTTGAGCTCATTCTCCCTGATTTTCTTACCTATAGTCTCGTTTCGGTCGTCAATTGAGGCGCGAATATCGCTATTATTCAAGAATTCTCCAACTTTTTTTGCATAATCGTTGAATTTTTCGCTGATTGGAAGTATCACGGCCTGCTCAGGAGTGAGCCATAAAGGAAACTTTCCACCTGTATGTTCAATAAGTACAGCAACGAACCTCTCCATAGATCCGAATGGCGCTCTGTGAATCATTACCGGCCTGTGTTTCTTATCGTCGGCACCAACATATTCAAGTTCGAATCTCTCAGGAAGATTATAGTCAACCTGTATTGTACCAAGCTGCCACTTTCTTCCGATTGCATCCTTTACCATAAAGTCAAGCTTGGGACCATAGAATGCTGCCTCCCCTGTTTCAACTACAGTCTTAAGCCCCTTCTCTGCGGCGGCCTCAATAATTGCACTCTCTGCTTTATCCCAATTCTCATCACTTCCTATGTATTTCTCTCTGTTTTCAGGATCCCTGAGAGAAATTTGAGCTGTATAATCTTTGAAATCCAAAGTTCTAAAGATGTATAAAACAATATCTATAACCTTTATGAACTCCTCTTTCAACTGATCGGGACGACAAAAGATATGTGCGTCATCCTGAGTAAACCCTCTTACCCTGGTAAGACCATGAAGTTCTCCACTCTGCTCGTAGCGGTACACGGTACCAAACTCAGCAAGTCTCAAAGGCATATCCTTGTATGATCTTGGCTTAGTCTTATAAATCTCACAGTGGTGAGGGCAGTTCATAGGTTTAAGCAAAAACTCCTCTCCCTCCTGCGGAGTATGAATCGGCTGAAAAGAGTCTTTTCCGTATTTTGCATAGTGACCCGAAGTCACATAAAGCTCTTTCTGACCAATATGAGGGGTCATAACCGGCAGGTAGCCGTGTCTCTTCTGAACAACCTTCAAAAAGTTTTCAAGCCTCTCCCTTAACATAGCCCCTTTAGGAAGCCACAATGGAAGACCTTGTCCAACCCTTTGAGAAAATGCAAACAACTCAAGCTCTTTGCCAACCTTTCTGTGGTCTCTTTTTTTAGCCTCTTCCAACATTACCAGATACTCATCAAGCAGCTTCTTCTGAGGGAATGTAACACCATATATCCTGGTTAGCATTTTATTTTTCTCATCACCCCTCCAGTAAGCTCCGGCTATAGATGTTAGCTTAACAGCTTTTATTACCGATGTATCTGCCAGGTGAGGACCGCGGCAAAGATCTGTAAATGTGCCGTTTGTATAAAACGATATTGTCCCGTCCTCAAGGTCTTTAATGAGTTCGCATTTATATTCGTCACCCTTTTGGGTGTAAGTTGCCATTGCATCCTCTTTGCTCACCTCTTTGCGGACAAAGGTCTGCTTCTCTCTGGCAAGCTCAAGCATCTTCTCCTCAATATTCTTAAGATCAGCCTCGGTGATACTCTTTTCACCTGAATCTACGTCATAATAGAAACCGGTCTCGATTGAAGGCCCTATTCCAAACTTAATGCCGGGATAAAGCTGCTCAAGAGCCTCTGCCATAAGGTGAGAAGAGGAGTGCCAGAATGTACTCTTGGCCTCCTGGTCATCCCATTTGTGCAGTTTAAGTGTAGCATCTTCGTTAACCGGTCTGTTAATTTCATATATCTTTGAGTTCACGGTAGAGGCAAGAACCTCGGCCGCAAGCCTGGGGCTTATTGAATTAGCAATTTCAAAAGGGGTAATCCCCTTTTCATACTGACGAACTGATCCGTCCGGGAAGGTAATGTTTATCATCTTGTGGTTCATTTCTTATCGAACTGCAAAGGTAAATATATTTTTAAAAAAGCTGTAAATTTTGGTACGATAAGGATTTTACCTAAATTTGAACTCCTAATCACTATGTATTAACTCTGACATTCAAATTATTATGCAACAGAACAAATGGAGCACTGCCGCTATGTACGGCCTTTTACTTGCACTTATCACTGTATTACACTCACTTATATCAAGCGTCTTTGAACCGCCGTTAGCAGTAGTTATCATTTTATGGGCAGCAAAATTTGCAGGAAGCTTGTGGGTTCTTTACTACTTCATGAAGGAGTATGCAAAACCGTTTGAAGTTTTTACATATAAAGATGGCTTCAGATTTGGTTTTATGATTTGCCTTTTCTCTTCTGTTATCTGTGCATCGTTCACATTTTTACAGATTACACTTATTTTCCCCGATTTAATGGCAAATCAGATGGAGACTGTTATGAACGCCATGCAATCTTCCAACCCTGACTCTATGGAAGCATTTGAGAAGATTCAGGGAATACTGCCTCAACTGATTTTGGTGTTTTCACTGGTCTATTACATTATTTTCGGTGCAATTGCTTCATCAATAATTGCTAATTACACAAAGAAAGGTGACATATTCGCAAATAGTGCAGACAGTCAGTTTTAAATTTTAGTAAAACATGGATCTCTCAATAGTAATCTCGGTTTATAACGAAGAGGATTCCCTAAAAGAACTTACGGGATGGATTTCCGAAGCTCTCAGGGAGGAGTCTTTGAAATACGAAGTAATCTTTGTTGATGACGGCAGTACCGACTCTTCGTGGGAAATAATCGAAGAGATCACCCGGTTTAACCCTGCTGTAAAGGGAATCTCATTCAGAAGAAACTACGGCAAAAGCGCAGCACTATACTGCGGTTTTGAGGCAGCCGAAGGCGAAATTGTTGTTACAATGGATGCCGACCTTCAGGATAGTCCCGAAGAGATTCCTGGCATGATAAAGATGATCCGTGAAGATGGTTATGATCTTGTTTCGGGCTGGAAGAGAAAAAGATATGATGGCAAACTGACTAAGAATCTCCCCTCAAAACTTTACAATTTTACCGCACGAAAGGTTACCGGTATTAAACTGCACGATATGAACTGCGGGCTCAAAGCTTATAAGAGTATCGTGGTTAAAAACATAGAGGTTTACGGAGAGATGCACAGATACATTCCTTATCTGGCAAAAAACGCCGGCTTCAGCTCAATAGGAGAAAAAACAGTAAAGCACCAGCCAAGAAAGTTTGGAAAGAGTAAATTCGGAATGAACCGTTTTATTAATGGCTTCCTGGATCTGCTTACTTTGTGGTTTCTCTCTAAATTCGGGAAAAAGCCGATGCACTTTTTCGGGCTTATCGGCTCTCTGATGTTCCTGTTTGGAACATTAACTTCGCTTTATCTGATAGTTCAAAAACTTATACATCAGTCCCAGGGCTTAAAATACAGGGCTGTAACTGACCAGCCCCTGTTTTATATATCTCTTGTAGCCCTTATAATTGGAATGCAGCTCTTCCTCTCCGGATTCATAGCAGAACTTGTTTCAAGAAACAGTAGTGAAAGAAATAGCTACAAAATCAAGAAGAGAATCTGATTTATTAATTACTGTTGTTCCGGATTACCCTGGATTCCGTCAAACTCCTCCTCTGTAATCATCTTGCAGGTTCCGTTGAACTCGCCCCCCTCTTCGATAAAGATTTTCTGGCAGCTTACCTTCCCTTTTATTTTGCCGCTTTTTCTAAGGCCAAAGACCTCTTTAACAACAATTTTACCATCTACCTCTCCCCAGATATCGCAACTTTTGCAGGTTGCCTCGCCAATTAGTTTTGCGAACTCTCCGATAACAAGTTTACCAAGAGTATTAATTTTTCCTTCAAAAAACCCATCAATCCTGATGTCCGATGTGGACTTTAATGTGCCGTGAAACTCTGTTCCGGTACAAATTCTGTTTACCTCTATTACCTGGTTCGATACTTCATTTTTTGACATAACCCCGTATTTAGATGTGAATAACCTCTCCGTGAATTGCTGCTGCCGCCTCCATTATTGCCTCACTCATAGTAGGATGCGGGTGTATTGAGTGAATAAAGTCTTTAGCGGTTGCTCCCAGATTTCTAGCAACAACAATGCCCGAAAGCATCTCTGTCACATTATAGCCTATTAAATGTGCACCCAGTATTTTGTCAGTTTTGGCATCGGCAATAAGCTTTACAAAACCATCTCTCTCTCCTGCTGCCGAGGCCTTCCCTGAAGCAGTAAATGGAAACTTCCCAACCTTATAATCAACACCACTCTCTTTGAGGGCCCTCTCTGTCATTCCAACAGAGGCAATTTCAGGAGATGTGTATGTACATGCAGGAAAATTACCATAATCAAGAGGCTTGGGATCAAGTCCGGCTATTGCCTCTACACAGCATATAGCCTCAGCAGAAGCTATGTGCGCAAGCGCAGGTGATGAAATTACGTCTCCAATGGCATAAATACCATCTACATTGGTAGCATACACACTATTCACCTTAATTTTACCCTTTTCAACCTCTACCCCACTCTCCTCCAGTCCAATATTTTCAATATTTGCTCTCACACCCACTGCCGAAAGAACTCTCTCTGCCTCTACAATCTCCTCTCCCTTTTTGGTCTCGACAGTGATTTTGCATACCTCACCCGAAATATCCACAGACTTAACCTGAGCAGATGTCATAACCTTAATTCCCATTTTACGGAATGATCTGCCCAGCAGAGCAGAAACATCGTCATCTTCAAGAGGAACAATGCTGGATAAATACTCTATTAGATAAACCTCAACTCCAAGTGAACGGTAGAAATAGGCAAACTCACTACCTATAGCACCTGACCCAATTACAGCAAGACTCTTTGGAAGCGATGAAGGGACCATAGCCTGCCGGTATGATATAATTTTTTCTCCGTCAATTGGAGCAAAAGGAAGCGAAGAGGCTCTTGCTCCTGTAGCAATAATTATATTTTTTGCCTCGGCAATGGTTACATCTCCTTCAGGGGATGTTACCTCAACCTTTCCTTTTCCGGATATCTTTCCGGTTCCATTAATAACGGTAATCTTGTTTTTCTTGAACAGAAAATCAATCCCACGGCTCATTCCTGAAGCAACATTACGGCTCCTCTCAACAATCGCCTCAATAGAAGGATTTATCTCACCATCTATTGTGAAGCCGTAGTCTGCTGAATTCTGAGCGTAATGAAGAGTTTGAGCACTTTTGAGAAGTGCTTTTGTAGGGATGCATCCCCAATTTAGGCACACTCCTCCCAATTCTGCTTTTTCGATAACGGCGGTGTTCATACCAAGCTGCGATGCTCTTATTGCAGCAACATAACCACCTGGTCCCGATCCAATAACTATAAGGTCAAACATAATTAAATTCTTTTAAAATCAAACATTTGCACCGTGGCAATTTTTGAATTTCTTTCCACTGCCACAAGGACAAGGGTCGTTTCTTCCAACCCTCTTCTCTACATGAACAGGTGCCTGGCTTCTTGGTTCACCCGATGAGGTGACAAGATCACTTCTTGAGGTCTGTAAATTGCTTAAATCTGTTCTCTTTCTCTGCTCCTGTCTTACAGATATAGGCTCTCTCTGCTCATCTCTGAATGGAATCTGAGCCTTAAGCAAAAATGCAAGAACATCTCTGTTTACCTTCTCCAGCATAGTCTGGAAAAGCTTGAAACTCTCAAATTTATAGATAAGTAGCGGATCTTTCTGTTCGTAAGTAGCGTTCTGAACCGACTGCTTAAGGTCGTCCATCTCTCTCAGGTGCTCTTTCCAGTATTCGTCAATCATTAGCAAAGTGATACTCTTACTTAAAGTACGACCAATCTCTTTGCCCTGACTCTCATATGCCTTCTTTAAATTGATTACAAGCTGCATCATTTTAACTCCGTCGGTCACCGGAACAGCTATATTTTCATAGGCAGCACTTTGGGTTTCATAAACCTGCTTAATGATTGGCCATGCCTGACCCACTAGTGAATCTACCCTACGTTTGTAAACCTCCTGTACATTTTCGGTTAACTTTTCAGCAACAGCATCAATATTGGAGTCAGTATAAAAATCTTCTGTCATACCAGGTTCAACGGAAAGTTGCCTGATTGTCTCATAACTGAACTCTTCAAAAGAGGAATTACCATGGTTTGCCTGAACAAGTGACTCACTAAAGTCAGACATCATGTTCTGAACATCAACATCAATCCTCTCACCGTAAAGAGCGTTTCTTCTTCTTGTATATATAACCTCCCTCTGAGAATTCATCACATCGTCATATTCAAGAAGACGCTTTCTAATTCCGAAGTTATTCTCCTCAACCTTGCGCTGGGCTCTTTCTATAGACTTCGAGAGCATCGAATGTTGTAAAACCTCGCCCTCTTTCATACCCATCTTGTCAACAAGATTTGCAATTCTCTCAGAACCAAACAGCCTCATCAAATCATCCTCAAGCGATACGAAGAAACTTGACGAACCAGGGTCTCCCTGACGACCGGCACGACCACGCAACTGTCTGTCAACACGTCTTGAATCGTGTCTCTCAGTACCTATAATTGCAAGACCGCCTGCCTCTTTAACCCCGCTTCCAAGCTTGATGTCGGTACCACGACCGGCCATATTTGTAGCGATGGTAACCGAACTCGGCTGACCTGCTTCGGCAACAATTTCTGCCTCCCTGGCATGCTGCTTGGCATTGAGGACATTATGCTTAATACCTCTTAACTTCAACATTCTGCTCAGCAACTCAGATACCTCAACCGAAGTTGTACCAACCAAAACCGGTCTTCCCAATTTTGTTAAGACAACAATTTCGTCAATTACCGCATTATATTTTTCACGTTTTGTTTTGTAAATCAGGTCATCCAAATCTTTTCTTACGATAGGGCGGTTTGTTGGAATAACCACAACATCAAGTTTGTAGATTGACCAAAACTCACCTGCCTCAGTTTCGGCAGTACCGGTCATACCTGCAAGCTTGTGATACATCCTGAAATAATTCTGCAGGGTAATTGTTGCAAACGTTTGTGTAGCGGCCTCAACCTTAACCATCTCCTTAGCCTCGATTGCCTGGTGAAGACCATCTGAGTAGCGTCTGCCCTCAAGAATACGACCTGTCTGCTCATCAACAATCTTAATCTTGTTGTCCATCACCACATACTCAACATCTTTTTCGAACATTGTGTATGCCTTAAGTAATTGGTTAACAGTGTGAACTCTCTCACTCTTAATTGCATAATCACTCAGAAGTTCATCCTTGGCCTTAAGTTTCTGTTCAGGAGTCATTCCCCCCTTTTCAATTTCAGAAATCTCTGTACCGATATCGGGTAAAATAAAGAATTTTGACTCACTAACATTTTGAGCTATAAGTTCATGACCTTTATCAGTCAATTCAACGGAGCGTTGTTTCTCTTCTATAACAAATAACAGATCGTCTGTAATCATATGCATCTGCTTATTGTTGTCCTGCATGAAATAGTTCTCTGTCTTGATGAGGATTTGTTTCATCCCCGGCTCACTCAGATATTTGATAATAGGGTTGTAGCGAGGCAGACCCTTGTGTGCTCTAAGCAGTAGCTTTCCTCCCTCCTCTTCATCTCCCTCGGCAATCTTTTTCTTAGCCTCATTCAATAGCTGATTAACAAGATTGCGCTGTGCTCCGTATAGTCTTTCAACTATAGGTTTGTATTCATTAAACTGTTGCTCATCTCCCTTTGGAACAGGTCCTGAAATGATGAGAGGCGTTCTGGCATCGTCAATCAAAACCGAGTCAACCTCATCGACTATTGCATAATGGTGTTTCTTCTGAACAAGATCATCAGGGTTTATAGCCATGTTATCTCTCAGGTAATCAAAACCAAACTCATTATTGGTACCAAAAGTGACATCTGCCCTGTATGCCTTTTTCCTCTCCTCTGAGTTGGGAGCATGCTTGTCAATACAGTCAACCCTCAGACCATGAAATTGGTAGAGCGGACCCATCCACTCCGAGTCCCTCTTTGATAGGTAATCGTTCACGGTTACCACATGTACTCCCTTTCCTGCAAGCGCATTCAGGAATACAGGCAGTGTAGCTACCAGCGTTTTTCCCTCACCCGTTGCCATCTCTGCAATCTTACCCTGATGGAGAGCTACCCCTCCAAACAGCTGAACATCGTAGTGAACCATGTCCCAGGTGATCATATTACCACCGGCCATCCATTTGTTACTCCAGATGGCATAGTCACCTTCGATTCTTATAAAATCATGCTTTGCAGCAAGATCTCTGTCAAGTTCAGAAGCCTTAACTTTTATTGTACTGTTCTCTTTCAGTCTTCTGGCTGTAGACTTCATAACGGCAAATGCATCCGGAAGAATCTCCATTAGCACCTGCTCAATCTTTTCGTCAATCCTTTTAGAGAGCTTATCCACCTCAGTTGCAAGCTCTTCCTTCTCCTTAACATCAATAAGAACATCCTCCAGTCTGGCGCGAAGCGATTTTTTACGCTCTTCGTCAGCAGCAATACTGTCTGCAATAACCTTTTTGAGTCTTAAACTCTCGGCACGTAGCTGATCATCTGATAATTTGTCAATTCTCTCGTATGCCAGCAGTGCTTTATCTACGTATGGTTGAATAACCTTTAAGTCTCTCTCCGATTTTGTGCCAAAGATTTTTTTGATCACACCTGTTAAAAACGCCATTCTGTCTCTATTATTAAAAATAACTTATTGTAATCTGCAAAGATAAAAAAAATGAAAGAAAGATATACTTTTGTAACAGGAACAACCATGAAAAGAGAGATAATTAAAACAGCCGATGGCTCTTCTACTTTTAGAGTGCCAGAAATTGATGAGTGCTATCACTCTGTAAACGGTGCACTGGCCGAGAGTATGCACATATTTATTGAGAACGGTTTAAAGTATTATGTCTCTAAATACCACCCTTTTGCGGGCAAAATTACCATACTTGAGGCAGGATTCGGAACGGGGCTGAACTGCCTTCTTACAATGCTCGAGTCCCATTTAATACCATCAAAAGAAATTCATTACATCACATTTGAATTATATCCTCTTGATTTGGAAGAGGTACACAAGTTAAATTATCCTGAGATACTTACCGGATACAACATCTCAAGAAGCGAAATCGAAGAGCTGTTTCTCAAGATTCACTCCGTACCATGGGATACTTCAAACGAAATTTTTCCCGGCTTTACACTTACGAAACTAAAAATAAGCATAGAGGAACTGGCGGATGCAATGGGAATCATGAAGAGATATTCACCAGATAATAAGATAGATATAGTCTATTATGATGCCTTCTCTCCCGATAAACAGCCTAAGCTGTGGAGTGGTTCTATCTTTAAAGGTCTTAATCAAATAATGAAAAGTGGATCTGTTCTTACCACATACTCTTCGAAGGGGTTGGTAAAACAGGCATTAAGAGATGCTGGTTTAAGTGTTTTAAGGATTGCCGGACCGGCAGGGAAAAAGCATATTGTAAGGGCAGAGAAGCAGTGACTTACAGGATGATTACTACGATTGATTTGATCACTCCGATTACTTCAATCACTTTTTTACAAGTTCAATTCTGTACATCTTAGGCCAGTATTTACCTGTTACATAAATGTGACCGTTGGCAGGATTGTAGGCTATTCCATTAAATACGTCTGTCCTGGAGGTCCTTAGAGATAACGGAAGTAACCCTTTGCAATCGACTGTTGCTCTTACCTCACCTGTTGCAGGGTTTATTATTACAATTGTTTCGCTCTCATAAATATTAGCCCAAACCTCTCCATTGATGTACTCGAGTTCATTTAGTGCGGTGACCTTCTTTCCGTTCATCTTAACCTCAACCTTAGAGATCTCTCTGAAATTTTCGGGGTCATGAAAATAGAGAAATGCCGACCCATCGCTTGCGATAAGTTGCTTTCCGTCTGTGGTCAGGCCCCACCCCTCTCTTGGAAGGTAAAACGCCCCAAGCTTTTTGAATGTTTTAATGTCGTAAACAAGAACCTCTCTCTCCATCCAGGTTAAAAGATACAACCTCTCGTTGAAGACAACGGCACCCTCGGCAAAGTACTTGGCTGCTAAATTAAAACTTCTGATAGTTGTGCCCCTTGCGAGGTCAACCTCTCTGAAATATGACTGACCATATTGCCCTGAACTTTCGTAAAGCCTCCCCTCGTGAAAGAACAGCGCTTGTGTATAGGCATTAACATCATGAGACAGCACCTCAGTAACCTTTGCCTTGTAACTTACAGGCTGCTTACTCTGTGCTGTGCACTTTATTGCAGGCATGGTTGCCATTAATGTCATGATTATTATAAGTTGCCTTAACATACTTATGGGTATTAGCTTAGTTTTCTCTTGAGTGCTGCCTCTACCAAAGATACAAACAGCGGATGGGGATTCTCGGGAGTACTCTTAAGCTCAGGGTGGAACTGAACGCCAATGAAAAACGGATGCTCAGGCAGTTCAACTATCTCAACAAGGCCAGTGTCGTTGTTCTTGCCGCTTGGTATTAACCCGGCTTGAGCCAGCATATCAACATAGGTGTTATTCATCTCGTAACGGTGCCTGTGTCTCTCAGAAATATCAAGAGTTTTATATATCCTGTGTGCTAATGAGCCCTCCTCAATCCTACACTGGTATTTGCCCAGACGCATTGTGCCGCCTTTTGCTGTGAGAGATTTCTGATCTTCCATCAGGTCGATTACAGGATTCTTCGCATTAGCTTTAATTTCGGTTGTCATTGCATCTTCAAGCTTGAGTACATTCCTTGAATATTCAATTACTGCCATTTGCATGCCAAGGCATATACCAAGGAAAGGAATTTTATTGATTCTCGCATATTCAATGGCAACAATCTTACCCTCAATACCCCTCTCACCAAAGCCCGGAGCAACAAGAATTCCATCCATATCCTTTAGAAAACCATCTACTGTTGAAGCTGTTATATGCTCACTATGAATACTGTGAACATTCACTTTGCACTCATTCTCTGCTCCTGCATGAATAAAAGATTCGAGAATTGATTTATAGGCATCCTGAAGTTCAACATATTTACCTACAAGAGCAATGTTAACTTCGTTTTTAGGGTTGAACAGCCTGTCCAGAAATGATCTCCATTTTGCAAGGTCAGGAGTGTTGTCAATAGCACTTAACTGAAATTTTTTCAATACAAGTTCATCAAGCTTCTCCTTTACCATAAGCAAAGGAACCTCATATATACTCTTGGCGTCGATCGATTCAATTACAGCATTAATCCTCACATTACAAAACAGTGCAACCTTTCTTCTGATCTCTGCAGGAAGAGGGTGTTCGGTTCTGCACACAATCACGTCAGGATGAACTCCGTTTTGCTGCAACATTCTAACCGAGTGCTGAGTAGGTTTGGTCTTTAGCTCTTTTGCTGCACTCAGGTAAGGCACCAGAGTCAGATGTACTACCAGACAATCTTCGTCGGGAAGTTCCCATTGAAGCTGACGTACAGCCTCAACAAATGGCAAAGACTCAATATCACCAACAGTTCCGCCAAGCTCAGTAATTATTACGTCGTATTTGCCTGTCTTGCCCAAATTGAGCATTCTGCGTTTAATCTCATCCGTAATATGGGGCACTACCTGAACTGTTTTGCCCAAATATGCTCCCTCTCTCTCCTTGTCAATAACGGTTCTGTAAATTTTACCGGTAGTCACATTGTTTGCCCTGGAGGTGAAAACATTCAGAAACCTCTCATAATGTCCAAGATCAAGGTCAGTCTCTGCTCCATCTTCTGTAACATAGCATTCGCCATGCTCATAGGGGTTGAGAGTGCCGGGATCGACATTTATATATGGATCAAATTTCTGAATTGTGACAGAGAGTCCTCTGGCTTGTAATAATTTTGCCAGCGATGCTGAAATAATACCTTTTCCCAGGGAAGAGGTAACTCCTCCCAGAACAAAAACATATTTGGTACTCATAAGTTAATACGGATTGTTATACAGGGATACAAAGATAGTACAAACTGACGGTTATTACCAATTAATCTTTATTTTTGAGCCATGTTTCAGATCACTAAAAACTTAATAATTTCGGGATGAGCACATACAAAGAGAACTTCACGGTTAAAACTTACGAAACAGATCATACAGGTAAATTCAAACCAACTTCATGGATGTACCATATGCAGGAGATGGCTAATATTCACGCCCTGTCATTGGGTTTTGGATACGATAACCTTATCGGTGAAGGCATTGCCTGGGTACTCTCAAGAATTCATGTAAAATTTCTGAAACTGCCCACCTGGAAAGATGATCTAACAGCAGAGACCTGGCACAAAGGGAGCGACCGGCTCTTTGGGTTCAGAGACTACCAGGCATGTGATTCCGAAGGTAATCCAATAATCCTTACAACCTCTTCATGGCTCATAATCAACACAAATACCAGAAGAGTCCAGAGAATGGATTCGGTTCTGGGCAGCGACTATGCCGGTGCACATCTTGTTAATGCAATTGATGAGCCCGCCGAAAGGCTGGTATCTCCTCAAGGTATGGAGTTACGTGGCAGTGTAAAAGCTAATATCTCTGATATTGACATAAACCAGCACACCAACAACATCCGCTATATGGAGTGGTCTATGAACCATATAAGTACTGAGCTTTCATCAAAAATGCATGTAACTGAATTATGGATTAACTTCAACAACGAATGTCGCCTGAATGACGTTGTTGATATCTATGTTAAAGAGGCAGATATGATATTCGTAGAGGGCAAAAGAGGAGAGATTTCTGTATTTCAGGCCAGAATTGGTTACAGCCTGAACTGATACGGAAAATTTTGCACAATGTCAATATTTCTAAGCTGCCATTGACAAACCTAAGATTCAATCAGTTGAATAGTTTAAAATTTTTACACTTTTTTTAAATAAAAGTTGATTATTTAATCATAATGATTTAATTTAGTGGCGATAACATCACTAACCCTCCAAAATTATTATTATGAAAAAATCACTTTTTACCTTAGTTCTAATTTTATTAGTAATCGGAGCATCAGCTCAGGAGCACAATAAGAAAAACACGGGACTCCGATTCTCGGCACAGGTTGGTGCAACATTCGAAGTAAAAGCAAACTATGATCATACTTATGATAGTAATTATGATGATAATTCTGATAAGAATATGTTCTCTACAAATTATCGTCTGGGAGCGTCATATTTCTTAATACCAAATGTTTCAGTTGGCGTAGGTGTTGGTCTTGACAAGTTTCGTAATCCTAAAACCAAGGCACTACCACTCTATATTGATGCTAAATATTATTTTTTTAACGCACGAAATACCCCATTTATATTTGGTACTGCCGGCGTTCTTGGCGCAGTAAATGATTATTATCAAAAGGGGAATATGTTTGATGCAGGTGTAGGATATAAACTATTTGCCGGAGATAAAGTTTGTTTAACAGCAGCAGCAGGTTACAGGCACTATACCTTAAAAAGAGTATATCTTTTCGAGTACGACAGTAAGGGAATTTTCTTTGGACTGGGCATACATTTTTAATTGATATTACTTTTCCATTCTGGCAACACTTTTCAATGCATCACCGGTCAAGCGAAATACGGTCCACTCGTCCATTGGAAAAGCACCAAGCGATTTGTAAAAATTAATAGAGGGCTCGTTCCAGTCCAGCACTGCCCAGTCAAACCTGTCACAACCTCTCTCAACCGCAATCTGAGCCAGCCTGTTGAAAATTGCCTTCCCGAATCCCTTTCCCCTGTACTGAGGTTTAATGAATATATCTTCAAGGTAGAGACATGCTTTGCCTTTGAAGGTTGAGAAGTTGTGAAAATAGAGGGCAAAGCCAACCGGTAGACCATCTAACTCAGCAATTAAAACTTCAGCCTGCTTTTTAACGAAAATGCTCTCGTGCAAAATCTCCGGAGTGGCCGTTACATCGTGCCTTAATTTCTCATAATCTGCAAGATCGCAAATGAAATCAAATATGAGGTTAATATCCGAAGAGTTAGCCCCTCTAATCACAAAGCCCATTGTAAAATCTTTAAAATTCACACAAATTTACACCAATGGCAGCGATTTTCAAAACAAAGCAATACTACTGTAACAAACCCTTTTATTCGCTTTTAAGTTTAACCCTCACAAGAATCGGATTATCGGTCTCTTTAAGACCTTCGGCTATCTTTTTAAATTTGTCAGACACTTTGTTGGTTTGTGCATGCTGAATGAATTTGTAAGCATCAATCATGGCTATCATATAGTCATTCTCGCTTATATAGACCGGCCAAAATGCCGGCCCTCCTTCAAAATCATCTTTAAACCCAAACTGATTGAATTCAGGTTGATCTACAAATTTAAACTCTCCGGTTTTCTTATTTAAAAAAGAGGTTGATAGTGAAATTTCATATGTCTCCCCTCTATCACCTGCCTCACCACCTGCAGCATTTTTCGAGGTTTGTGAGGCAAAGAACCCAATTGAAATTGCATAAAAATATAGTTTGTGCTTTCAAACATATCACCAAAACGGCGTATTAAAGGCAGTTTATTATAATCTCTCACATTGAGATCAATATTTCTGCAATTATACTTCCCATAATTGAATATATATGAAGTATCAACGCCATTGGCATTGCTGACTGTGAGAAGGCTGCCATCATAATTATTAAATACTCGCACACTGTCTCTGAATTTATAGAAGTATGGTTCCAAAAAACTTACGGGTCTTTGGCTATTCATACGCAGAGCGTGTTCCTTTTCAGTATAATTTACATAGTACAGTACTCTAAAAGCACTGTCAGTAACACAAGCAGAATGTAAGGATTTAAAATTTCTAAATGTAATAAGCTTCAGATTCTCATTTATGCTATAGAACTTATACGGGGTAAAGCTCTTAATTTCCTCATTATCAAGAATTAAAATTCTTTTAACAAAATCACCTTCATTGTTGTATTCATTTAATTTTCCAATTGAATAAACGAGTAAATTGTTGGTTGAAGGATCAATATATATATTTGACATATCTTCATACTCTTGCGGCCCCCGACCCTGTTTGTTAAAATTCTTTAAAAACGTACCATCATGGTCAAATATCTTCACTTCTGATCTGGACTGGCTAATGTAGAGCCTCCCATTTACAAAAGCAGCATCCTTGAAAGGAGGAGTAAGAAGAGATTGGTCTTTGGTCTGTAATGGGATATACTCTATTCCATCAGCGATCATAGATAAATTTACAATCTCTGTAATACCAATGTTGGATTCCAAATCAACTAAATTGATTTTTTTAGTTTCAATCTCCTTCCCGCAAGAGAACAAAACAAGCATTACTGCAATAGATATTAGCTTTTTCATATTAAGATTATTTAAGAAAACCATTTGCTGGGGAGACTATTTCTTTGAGGACTTCAGTATCCCCTGTTTTTCTGAGGCCCTCTTGCAAAAATCCACCTCAACCTCCAATCTCCCTATCTTTTCATACTGTTCTCTCTTTTCTGCCTCCTCATCAAGAGCTTTTGTCGACAAGATCTCCGGACTGCGGGAGAGAAATTCTCTCTTCCATGTTGATATCATTTGCGGGTGGATCCCGAAGCGTTTAGACAGCTCACTAAGCATCTCTTGTTCCTTGATTGCCTCAATGGCTACTTGTGCATTAAACACGGCAGTATGTGTTTTTCTGCTTGTGCTCATACGAGTAAAATTAATCATTTTTTTAAATTTACCCAGTGGTCTGAATTTACGGCAGCATTTTAAATCTAGGTGAAAAAGGAGTAAGTATTTAAAATAAAAAACAATAGGCTATAACTTTTTTTTGTTTTAGTTCGGTTCTTG
>JAUYTX010000055.1 GCA_030695025.1 Bacteroidales bacterium
ACGCAGTTTACAAGAATTTCGGTAACAGCGGTTCCGTCGTGTTTGGCACTCTGAACCATAACGTCTTGTGTTAGTTTAAGCTCAACATCAATACTTCTTGCAAAGAATGTTCCTCTTGAACCAAGCACAAGGGCACCGGGATTAAAAGGGTGTTCTACGGTTCCGTATGGAGAGGTCTTGGTGATCATTCCAAGTTTTGAGGTTGGAGAATACTGCCCCTTTGTAAGACCGTAAATCTGATTATTGAAAAGAAGTATGTTAATATCTATGTTTCTTCTGATGGCGTGAATGAAGTGGTTGCCTCCGATTGCAAGGGCGTCGCCGTCTCCGGTTACCTGCCAAACAGTTAGTGTAGGGTTAGCTACCTTTACACCTGTTGCTATGGCAGATGCGCGACCGTGAATACCATGAAATCCGTATGTATCCATGTAGTAAGGAAACCTTGATGAGCAACCGATACCTGATACAAACACAAATCTCTCTTTTGTATATTTAAGCGATTCGCATATCTCGGGCATTGCTCTCTGAACGCTTGCAAGAATTGCGTGGTCTCCACAGCCAGGACACCATTTTACCTCTTGATTGCTTTTAAAATCCTGTGGTGTATATTTCATTTCCATAAAAATTCTGATTTGATGTTATAGTATGGCATTAACTGCGTCAACAATCTCTTTTACAATAAACGGTTGCCCCTGCACCTTGTTTTTTTGGTGATAATGGAACTGTTGGTGTTGCGTCCTAAGGTAATTTGCAAATTGTCCGCTATTAAGTTCGCAAACAATTATCTTCTTAAATTTAGAGAAGACATCGGCAGTGTTTTTAGGAAGAGGGAAAATGTAGTCGAAATGGGCAAGACTTACGCTTTTTCCTTCGTTATGAAGGTCTTTTACTGCAGTATAAAGGTGTCCGAATGTACCACCCCATCCTACAACCAGAACTTCGCCGCTTTTGTCGCCAATAACCTCTAAGTCAGGAATATAATTTGCCAATCTTGCAACTTTCTCTGCTCTTTCGCCCACCATCCTTTCGTGTACAAGAGGGTCTGAAGACACGGTGCCGTCATTGTTCTTTTCAAGACCGCCTACTCTGTGCTCCAGCCCGGGAGTTCCGGGTAAAGCCCATCTTCTTGCCAGTTTTTCGCTGTCACGTTTGAATGGCCAGAATGGAGTCTCTTCTGATTCTGTAATAACAGGTGCTTTAATTTCCGGGTAATCCTTCATTGAAGGAATCTTCCATGGCTCCGATCCGTTACCTAAGAAACCCTCTGTCAAAAGCATAACAGGCATCATGTGCTCAAGAGCATATTTTGCCGAATAGAATGCGGCATCAAAGCAATGAGATGGAGAGTGAGCTGCAATGATTGCAATCGGACACTCACCGTTTCTGCCGTACAGAGCCTGATTAAGGTCTGTTTGTTCTGTTTTGGTAGGAATACCGGTTGAAGGACCACCCCTTTGAACGTTAACTACAACAAGAGGAAGTTCTGTCATAACCGCAAGACCTAGAGCCTCAGACTTCAAAGAGAGACCCGGGCCTGAAGTGGTAGTTACGGCAAGGTTACCTGCATAAGCGGCACCGATTGAGGTACAAATACCGGCTATTTCATCTTCACACTGAAGTGTTTTTACATTAAGGTCTTTTCTTAATGCTAGCTCTTCCAGAATGCTTGTTGCCGGAGTAATAGGATATGAACCGCAGAAGAGAGGAATTCCTGACTTTTCTGAAGCTGCCAGAAGGCCCCAGGCTGTTGCCTGATTGCCGTTAATATTTCTGTAAATACCTTTTTCCAGCTTAGCCGGCTGTACTTTGTATGTATTAGGAATTGCATGAACATTTCCCGCATAGTTAAAACCATCTTTAAGTGCCTTTTTATTGGCATCGGCTAATGCATGGTTTTTGCGGAATTTTTTATCAAGATACTCCTCAGTTGTACCCATTGGCCTGTTAAACATATAGTAACAGATTCCAAGAGTGAAAATATTCTTACTTCGGATTATTGATTTAGGGTCAAGGCCGCTATCTTTTAAACTCTCTTTTGTAAGTGTAGTAATAGGGGCAAAAATAATGTGTCTGTCTTCCAGTTTAAGTTCGGAGATTGGATCGTCCGTTTTAAAGCCTGCTTTCTTGATTCCCTTTTCATCAAAGGTGTCGGAATCAAGAATTATGCTTGCTGTTGGCTTTGCCCATTTGGCATTAGCTTTAAGTGCTGCAGGATTCATTGCTACAAGTACATCGCAGAAATCACCCGGAGTGCGAATCTCGCCGCTTCCGATGTTAACCTGGAAGCCTGAAACACCCGCAACGGTACCTTGTGGGGCCCTTATCTCAGCCGGAAAATCCGGGAAGGTTGAGACTTCATTCCCATAAAGCGCTGATGCGTCTGCAAAGAGGCTGCCTGTTAACTGCATACCGTCCCCTGAGTCGCCTGTGAATCTGATAACAACTTCTTTAGTATCAATAACTTTGTGTTGCATAAAAATTAGTTTAATTAAGCTGGTGCCTTATTACTGTTTGTTAAAAAATAATACGCAAATGTAATTATTATTCCAATCCAAAAAATCTTTTTGGGCTAAAATTTGAAATTATTATTAAACCATGCAAATAATACGCCATTTGTTAAGCAAACGGGAAAGCTATACTTATACTTTTTGCAATAAAGTGTACTTTTTGCTAAAAATGCATTAATGATTATTCCATTTTTTGGCGATATTGTAGGAAATCGTTAGGATTAAACAAAATGAGATAATAACTGTTTATTATTAGTATTCTATACAAAATTTTAGAGGGCTATGCTCTTTAATAATTTATATATTTGCAAGACATTAATAAAAGAGATGGCAATAATTAGAAAGCTTAACGGGATGGAGCCGAAAATCGGCAAAAATTGTTTTTTAGCGGAAAATGCAGTAATCGTGGGAGATGTGACTATCGGAGATGACTGCAGCATTTGGTATGGGGCTGTTCTCAGAGGAGACGTCAACCCTATCGTAATAGGAAACAGGGTAAATATTCAGGACGGAGCGGTCCTTCACACTCTGCATAAAAGGTCTGTCGTTGAGATTGGAGATGATGTATCTGTGGGGCACAATGCAATAATTCATGGTGCAAAGGTTGGGAGTAGAGTACTGGTTGGAATGGGAGCTATTTTAATGGATAACGCAGAGATAGCAGATAATACCATTATAGCTGCCGGAGCAGTTGTATTGAGCAACAATAACCTGGATTCTGGCGTTTATGCAGGAATTCCTGCCAAAAAGGTTAAAGAGGGTTCAGAGGAGGTTGGTGATTCAGCACTTAAGAATGCAAGGGGCTATATGATGTACAAGGAGTGGTATCTCAACTGCTATGAAGAGGTAGATCTGGAGACGGAGAGAGACGGAGCCGAAAAACTCACTGCCGGGCATAAAGACAGAATGTTAAAAAATGTTCATATTAAATAATTTACATCCTAAAAACCAATAATCAAAATGAAAAAATTTCTTTTTCCGGCGCTAATGGCAATTGTTTTTGCTTGTACGCCAAAACACGATGGTTATATAATTACCGGAACCCTTACAGGCGACAATGTTGTTGATGGTAAGGTATATCTGACCAATTTTTCTAGAAGTGAGGCACTAAAAGACACTGCAGAACTTATTGCAGGTAAGTTTGAATTTAAGGGTAAAGTTGTTACTCCTGAAGATTACGCAATCACCTTTGATGGTGTTGAAGGTCGCGTGGGATTTTTCCTGGATAACTCTAAGATCAACATTCAGGTTGTTGCATCTGAACCAAATAAAGCTGTTATTACCGGAGGTGTTACTCAAGATCTTATTAAATCTCTGAATGATCAAAAAGAGGAGATTAAAAAGAGGTATAACCTCGATTCATTGCTTGCTGAGTTTTATGTAGAGGGCACAACTCAGGCAAGAAAAGATGAGATAATTGCGGTTTATGAAGAGGCTCAAAAAGAGGAGAAAGTAGTAGAATCTGCCTTTTTCGCCAACAATCCTACATCTTATTATACAATAACCCAGTTGCTTAAAAAAGTTGAAGAGTATCCTCTGGATGAGATGGATCAGAAAATTGCCGCTTTTAAAGCACTGCCCGAGTTTGAAGGGAACAGATATCTTATTGAGGTTGAAAAGGCAGTAGAGGCTTTGAAGTCAGTGCAACCGGGTATGACAGCACCTGAATTCACTCTCAACGACCCTAAAGGTAATCCCGTTTCTCTTTCAAGCGTTTATTCTCAGCACAAAATTACAATGATTGATTTCTGGGCAGGATGGTGCGGACCATGCAGAAAGTTTAACCCTACCCTTGTTGAGATTTACAAAAAATACAATAAAGCTGGTTTCGGAATAATCGGAGTATCTCTTGACAGCGACGAAAGTTTGTGGAACAAGGCTATCGAAGAGGATAAGCTTACCTGGATTCAGGTTTCTGATCTTCAGTATTGGAACAGTGCCCCTGCAAAGCAGTATTATGTTAGGTATATTCCTCAGAATATTTTCGTAGATCAGGAGGGCAAAATTATTAAAAGACAGGTTGAAAAAGATGAAATTGACCAGTTTATTAAAGAGTTCCTGGGTCTGTAATAATATTTCATAACCTTAACGAAAAAGGCCTGCTAAAATTACTATTAGCAGGTTTTTTTATGTTTTTCAATATTTTAATTTATAAACTGTTATCTGCGTCAGCCCGGAAAATCTAACTCGTCCTAAAAAATGTTTACACTATGAATTGATAGGTTGTTGATGATTCTTTTTATCTGACACAGATATATTCAATCCATTTTCATCAACAACCTTTTTTGAAGAGTAATAGTTCTTCCAGCATCTCTTGATTTCTCCCGTCATTTCATATGCTTCATTTGGAGTGTGATAATCAAGGCTTAGGTGTGGTCTTACATTGTTGTAAACATTGATTGCGTTTGATACTATCGCTTTTGCTTCTTTTAAATCAGCTATCTGGTATTCTCTGATCCATTCCATTTTGAGTATTCCGTTTACTCTCTCAGCAATGGCATTTTCAAGGGGATCTCCATTTTCTGTCATACTTATCATGATTCCATAAGCCTGCAGCAGCTTTACATATCTGTCACTGCAGTATTGGCATCCTCTGTCTGAATGATGAATAAGGCCGTTAATTTTATAGGGCATCGACTGAAGAGCCATTTTAAGAGCATTCGCTGTGTAATCAGCGTGCATTGTATTGCTTATAAACCATCCGACTATTTTTCTGGAGTATGCATCAGTAATCAAATGCAGATAAACAAATCCTTCAACCTTGGTCTCAACATATGTTATATCGCTTACCCATATTTGATTCGCAGCAGTAGGAACTATTTCTCTTATTAAATTTGGATACTTATTCATCCAGTGGTTACTAAATGTAGTTTTTGTACGGCGTACCTTTCTTTTAATCTTAAGATGCTCCTTGTCAAGGAGATTAAAAAGTGTATCACGGCCAATTTGCATATTTTCAGGTAGCCTGAGGTTTACCATTTTTTGTAGTTTACGCCCCCCAAGCTTCTTGTCTGATTTACGAAATTCTTTTACCAATTCCAGTATTATGCACTCAGCGGCATTTTCCCTGTAATTGTATTTTACATGCTGATAGTATGCTTGTCTCGTCTTGCCAAACAGTGAACAAAGATTATCCAGGGTATAATCCGGTAGTAAGAAATGAAGTCGGTTCACCGTTTGGCACCAGCTTTTTTTCTTATGTCAATCTTCAACTCTTTTTCAGCTACATCTATCACTGTTTCCAATGCTAAAGTCTTGATTTTTTCCAGCTTAAGTTCCTTTTCCAAGTTCTTTATTTTTTCTTCAAGCTCAAGTTCTTTTCGAGATTTACTAACATATGGGCTGTTTGTGCGATTCTCTGCCATTGTTTTGAATTGTGTTTCCCTAAAGTTTGACAACTCAAATTTACTCAACCATTTTGAAATTGTACAATGGCCCATGTGATATTTTCTCTGGATTACATCCATGGGTAATCCGCTGGACAAATACTCATCAAGTATTTCCATTTTCTCATCATCAGTATAAGTACTTAAATGTGATCTAATCATCCTGAATTAAGTTTACTTTTAATTAAATTTTTGTAAACCTATTTTAGGACGAGTCAATCCTCCCCACCTTCGGCGGGTCCCCTCCCTCTTCGGGAGCCAAAGTTTTCCTTAGCTGACCAGATAACAGTTTATACAAGCCACTAAATAAGGCTGAAAGCAACTGTAAGCCCGGCCATTACAATGGAAACCATGCTCATAAGCTTTATCAGAATATTTAGAGAAGGGCCCGATGTGTCTTTGAAAGGGTCTCCTACAGTATCTCCCACTACATTTGCCTTGTGAGCTTCTGATCCTTTACCTCCGAAATTGCCGTCTTCGACATATTTTTTAGCATTATCCCAGGCACCCCCGGCATTTGCCATAAATACAGCAAGCACAAAACCGGAACCTAAACCTCCTACAAGTAAGCCCATTACACCTGAAACACCAAAGATTAGTCCTGTGGCAATTGGTACAACAATTGCTAGAATTGAAGGGAACAACATCTCTCTTTGTGCCCCTTTTGTAGATATCTCCACACATCTTGCGTAATCCGGTTTGCCGGTACCTTCGAGAATACCCGGTATCTCCCTGAACTGGCGTCTTACCTCCTCAACCATTTTTTGAGCTGCCCTTCCAACTGCATTCATTGTGAGACCACAGAAAAGAAATGCCATAACAGAACCTAAGAAGACTCCTGCCAAAACCTTTGGATTCATTAAAGTTACCTGGTAATATTCCATAAGGTCAGGAATCGTAGCCTCAGCTACATTTACCACTCTTCCTGCTACATCTATAGTTGTCTGACCAATATGAACCAACCCTATTTTAATCTCTTCGAGGTATGAAGCAAGCAGTGCAAGAGCTGTGAGCGCTGCCGATCCTATCGCGAATCCTTTTCCTGTTGCTGCTGTTGTATTTCCTAATGCATCAAGAACATCAGTTCTTCTTCTTACTTCTGGATCTAATTTACTCATCTGTGCGTTTCCGCCGGCATTGTCGGCAATCGGGCCGTATGCATCTGTTGCGAGTGTAATACCAAGAGTTGATAGCATTCCCACTGCTGCTATTCCTATACCATATAAACCTAAGCTGATATTCCTGGCTTCAAGCATATTTGTGACATCAAATCTGATCGAAAAAAGGAATGACAGAATTATTGCTGTTGCTATTGTTAAAACAGGTATTGCTGTTGATATCATACCGGTTCCAATACCCGAAATTATTACTGTAGCAGGTCCTGTTTGACCGCTCTCAGAAATTTTTCGTGTTGGCTTGTAAGAATGTGATGTATAGTATTCAGTTGATTGTCCAATTATTATGCCTGCAGCCAAACCTGTTAAAACCGAGAAGGCAACTCCCATCCAGTTGTCAATTTGCAGAACCCATAATATAAAGAAGGTAAAGAGAGCAATAAGAACCGAACTAAAATGGACTCCTATTCCAAGAGATTTCAGCAGCTCCTTCATGCCTGCCCCCTCTTTTGTTCTAACTACAAAAATTCCTATGATTGAAAGTATGATACCGCCTGCAGCTATTAGCATTGGAGCAAATATTGCCTTGGTTTGCATCTCGGGATTAATATAAAAGGCCGAGGCACCAAGTGCAGCTGTTGCCAGTATTGAACCGCAGTATGATTCATAAAGGTCTGCTCCCATTCCTGCAACGTCGCCAACGTTATCTCCAACATTATCTGCAATAGTTGCCGGGTTTCTTGGGTCATCCTCGGGGATTCCCGCCTCTACTTTACCAACAAGGTCTGCACCTACGTCTGCTGCTTTGGTATAAATACCCCCTCCTACCCTTGCAAAAAGGGCCTGTGTTGAGGCTCCCATTCCAAAGGTAAGCATGGTTGTGGTTATCACTACCATTTTTTGAGAATCTGAAATACTCTCGACAAAATGGTCCAGCACCATATACCAAACCGAAATGTCAAGAAGACCCAATCCAACCACAACAAGCCCCATTACTGCTCCTGACCTGAATGCCAGACGAAGGGCACTGTCCAGCGACCTTCTTGCTGCATTTGCAGTACGGGCTGATGCGTAGGTTGCCGTCTTCATGCCGATAAATCCTGCAAGGCCCGAGAAAAAACCTCCGGTTATAAAGGCGAAGGGAACCCACGGGTTTTGTACTTCAAATCCGTAGGCAAGTACTGCAAAAAAAAGACTGAGCACGATAAAAACTATCAGTACAATCTTATACTGCTGCTTCAGGTATGCCATCGCTCCACTCCTGACATGTGAGGCAATCTCCTTCATGAGATCGGTACCTTCACTCTCTCTCATCATCTGTTTAAAAAAGTACCAGGCAAAACCTAAGGCAGTTAAAGCAGCCAATGGTACGAAGTAAAATAAAGTCTGGGTGTTCATAGTTTAATAGTTTATTTTGTTGTTAGTCATTGCTTTATCTCATTTTAGTATTAAAAAAAATGCTGCTAGAAATCTGCAGCATTAAATTTTTCATCCTCTATTCCGGGCACTATTCTCCTTGCCATGCCCATTAGCGTTTCTATGTTTCCCGTAGTATAGAACATAGTTGTCTCTGTAGGTTTTAAAGGTTCATAATCAAGCTTCTCCTCTTGCATTTGTTCTAAAACATCATAGAGATGTTTAGCAACTGCAGGTGCAGGATCAATTATTTTAACGCTATTTCCTGTAATTTGTTTAATTGCCTCCAGTAGAAACGGATAGTGAGTGCATCCTAATACAATCTGATCGGCACCCTTTTCCAGCATCGGAGTAATATATTTTCTAAGTAATTGGTCAGTCTCTTCTCCATTTAGTTTTCCCTCCTCTACAAGAGCGACAAGACCTTTACCCTCTTTCTCTATGACCTCTATGCCGTTGGCGTATGTTTTTAGAGTTTGGTTATAAAGACTTCCGCTAAGTGTTCCCTTAGTGGCCAGTACGCCTATTACGCCTGTTTTGGAACACAATGCTGCCGGTTTAACAGCGGGTTCCATTCCTATAAAGGGGAGGGAGAACTCCTCTCTAAGCGTTTTAATTGCTGCTGCAGTAGCAGTGTTACATGCAACTACGATAATATCAGCTCCTTTGCCAATAAGAAATTTTGTTATTGCTCTGGCTCTGTCGATAATCTCTGATTGAGGCCTTGGACCATATGGACAATATGCACTATCGGAAAAATAGATATAATTATTATTTGGCATTATCTTAATAATCTCTTTCCAGACAGACAAGCCTCCTACACCGGAATCAAAAATTCCTACAGTAAATATTTTCAGGTTTTGATCGATCATATGATAAAAAAAGTCGCCTCTGATGTGAAGCGACTTTAAAGTTATAAAAAAATTTATTTAATCCCGTCAAAAAAATATTATTGTGTTGGCTGTCCTCCGATTGCCATTGGCTTTTTATCTGCCGGAATCTTAAGGGTAGTTTTTGCCAAAGGAAGAATATCTTCGCTCAGTTCAGAATTAATAAATGGTATCGCACCCGAAGCTGTGTCAAAAATGTAGATAAGACCTTTTTGTTTGCCCAGGTTGGTAATTGTCTCGTTAGCTTTTTTAAGTACCGGAGCAAAAAGGATTTGCTGCATCTGCTGATACTCCTGTTGAGCTGTCTGCTGATACTGAGTGATTCTTTGATCTATCTCCTGAAGCTCTTTTTGTCTTGCTTCCAGAACTGCGGCAGTCCATGTAGCTTGTCTTTGCTGATATGTGTTCAGTTTTGTCTGGAACTCGCTTCTCATTTCCTGAAGTGTTTCGTCCAGATCTGTTGCATATTTCTGAAGTTTAACCAAAGCACTGTCTCTGTCTGGCATCAGGGAAATAAGTTCTTCACTGTTAATGTGTCCGAACTTTAGATTCTGAGAGAATCCGGTTGAAGATGCAAGAACAAATAGTACTAAAAGAATCTTTGATAAATGTTTCATATAGATAATAATTATTTGGTTTTTAATTTAACCTGAGTTTGTTTAAGACTCTGGGTGTAAGATCTCCTTTAGGGTCACTAAAGATTATTCCTTGTGTCGTTGCAATGTCAAAGATGAGAATTGTTCCGGTCTCTTTAGCTACTTCGTCAATAGCTTTTTGAACGAAATCTCTGATTGGATTAAGAAGCTCCTTTGACTTTACTGCCATAACTCCATCTTGTCCAAAGATATCTTGCTGTCTTAGCTTGACTGCTCGCTCTTTTAAAATAATGTCGTTCTCCCTGGCCTGTTTCTGGATGTCGTTTAGTCGCAATTTTTCGGTTTGATATTGAGTGTACATGTTCTCAATCACCTTTACCTCATTCTGTATTTGAGTTTCATACTGAGTTTTAAGTCTTTCAAGCTGTTGTTGAGCTTGTGCGTATTCAGGTATCCTTGACAGTATTGTTTCTGTATTTACAAAACCTGCTGTCTGAGCAATTGCATTTATAGAAAATGCAATAATAAATGCTGCGATAATTGTTATTTTTTTCATAACCCCTGATTTTGATTATTAAAATTGTTGTCCTATTACAAAGTGGAAATTGCTGCCTGATCTTGCTTTACTCTCGATAGGATCAAATCCGTAACCCCAGTCAATACCTAGCATTCCTACGATAGGAAGCAGAACTCTAACTCCAAAACCTGCCGACCTCTTTATCTGGAATGGGTTAAAATCTCTAATGTCCGACCAGCTGTTTCCACCCTCCAGGAATAGAAGGGCATAGATTGTGGATTGAGCTTGAAGTACAAGCGGGTATCTTAGTTCAACCGTAAATTTATCATATACGTTGCCTGAATAGCTGTTGTTTATTCTTGGTGTCAGCGAGCTGTTAGGATAGCCCCTAAGTCCAATAGTTTCAGAACCGTATGTGTTGTAGCCCGACATTCCGTCGCCACCAACAATAAAGCCTTCGAATGGTGAATATCCAAGACTTCTGCTGTAATATCCCAGATATCCGAAGAAGGCCCTTGACATAAGCACCAGATCTCCTGCAATCCTGTTGTAGGTTGTCCCTTTAAATGTCCATTTATGGTATTCGATCCATTTGTATCTTTGAGCATCTGTCATGCCCTTGTAGTCGGTATCGGCCGATCTGAAAAGAGAGTATGGCGGAGTAAGCTGCAGTCCAAGCATGAAGTCTGAACCTGACCTTGGATAGATTGGCTGGTCTGTTGAGTTTCTTTGAAGTCTTATCTTCCAGCTAATATTGTTTGACAAGCCGTCAGAGAAGATAAAATAGTATTGCCAATCTTTGAGTTTGTATGATTGTGCACTTAGTTCATTATAGAGTACAAATCTGTCATCCGGCCATTTGAGCCTGGTTCCTATTCCGGCAGCCATACCGTAAACCTCCATACTTTGATCGGTGTTCTGATAAAAATAGTATGAATTTGTCTGCCTTGTATAGTAGAGAGATATATTCAGTGATGTTGGTTTGTTTCCGAACAGCCATGGCTCTGCAAAGCTGGTTGAAAGCGCAGTGTAGTATGTTCCGTTTGTCTGGAATCTGATTGAAAGCTGCTGACCGTCTCCCAGTGGAACAGGCTTCCATGCCTTTTTGTCAAATACTTTACTAAGTGAAAAGTTGTTAAAACTCAATCCCAAAGTTCCTACGAATGTGTTACCTCCCCAACCGCCGGCAAGTTCTACCTGACTGTTGGATTTTTCTTCTACATTATAGGTTATATCAACTGTGTTTGTTACTTCATTGGGGATAACACTTGTTCCGGATGCTGATGAGAGCTTCTCGGGATCGAAGTGACCCATAGTGGCAAGTTCCCGTACCGATCTTTCAAGTGCTGTCTGGCTGAAAAGATAACCCGGTCTTGTGTAGAGTTCTCTTCTTGCAACCTTCTCGTTTGTAACATTGTTTCCATTAATAACAATTCTGTTAAAAATGGCAGGTTTACCTTCAAACATTCTCATCTCTACATCAACAGAATCTCCAACTATCGCCTTCTCTACCGGCATTACCCTGAAAAAGAGATAGCCTCTGTCTCTGTAAAGTTTGGTTACATTTCCCTCTTCTGCATCAAAGAGGCGTTTTTCCATTGATACAACATCATATATGTCTCCCTTACCAATTCTAAGGATACTGTTAAGTTGCTCTGCAGAGTACATTGAGTTTCCTGTCCAGGTAATATCTCTGAAGTAGTACTTGTTCCCTTCGTCAATTACGAAATCAATACCAAGACGGCCATCTTCCATATAGTAAATTGAATCCTTGACAATTTTGGCGTCTCGGTACCCTCTTTCGCTATATTTCTGAATTATTAGTTTTTTATCTTTCTCGTACTCTTTTTCGTTAAATTTTTTGCTGCTGAAGAAGTTAAGAATTCTCATATCCTTGGTTTTCTTCATTGCAGAGGCTAGTTTTGACCCCTTAACATTTTCGTTACCGGAGAAATTGATCTTTTTAATCTTAACTCTGTTCTTTCTGTCAACTACAAATGTGACGCGTACTCCGTTCATTACCATTGAATCGGCTTCATGTTTTACAATGACCTCTGTCTGAAGAAAGCCTTTTTCGACATAAAATCGTCTGATTATTTCCGATGATGACGAAATGACATAATCAGAGAGCTCTCCTCCTCTGCGCAATTTCAGGCGCTCGTTGAGGTCAGATTTTTCGCCGGATCTTACACCTTCGAAATCCCATCTAATGATTCTTGGGCGCTCCTGAAGGTAGAGATTGAGAAATACCGTATCGCGGGATATAGAATCAATATACATTGCTACATCAGAAAACAGCCTTTGAGCATACAACCTCTTGATGATTGATGAAATTTCGTCGCTGGGAATTTGAATTGTGTCACCCACTGAAAGGCCGGTCTGCCCGATAACCTGAATTTCGGTTGCATATTTAATGCCGGAAACTTTTATTCCTCCAATAATATAAGTTTGCGGTCTGTTGTAATCTGTTACCGCCGTTCTTGTATTGATTGTGTCTCTCTGTTGCGCCGCAGCTCCCGAAGGTATGAGAAATAATAATGATAGGAAAAGGGTTAATGACTTCATCTGCACTCTTAAACTGTAAAGCTGCAAAGATAAGTTTTTATTTGTATCCAAGGTCTGTTAAATTGAATTATTAATCTGATCCCTTGTCTTTCCATACCGCCGTTCTCTATCGGAATATGTTTCAAGAGCCTTTCTGAAGTCATTTTTGCGAAAATCGGGCCAAAGCACATCAGTGAAGTAAAATTCGGTGTATGCACTCTGCCATAACATATAGTTGCTGATTCTCTGCTCTCCGCTTGTTCTGATAAGAAGGTCGGGGTCAGGGATATCTGCGGTGCTTAGTAAACTGCTGAATTTTTCTGCAGTGAGCGGTTCGCTTTGCGATATTTCACCGTTTTTAACCATTGAAGTGTATCTGGTTATCGCCTGTAATATATCCCACTTTCCGCTGTAGCTTAGAAATATTACCATTGTTAAACCGCTGTTGATAGAACTTTTTCGTTCAATATCTTCAATCTTTTCATTTAAACCTGCCGACAAACGGGATTTATCGCCTATTACTCTAAATCGGATATTGTTGTTCATAAGAGTTGAGGTCTCCCCAATAATTGCTCCTACCATTAACTCCATCAATCCTGAAATTTCGTTTTCGGGTCTTAGCCAATTCTCTTCTGAGAATGCAAAAAGGCTTAAAAACCCAATGCCGTTTTCAGCAGCAAATTCCGTGGCAGCTCTAACAGACTCCACCCCTGCTTTGTGACCCTCAAGCCTCTCCAGTCCCCTTTTTTTGGCCCACCGTCCGTTCCCGTCCATAATTATGGAAACATGCCTTGGTATTTTACTCATAAAATCTCCTGTTTAACTGTTTCTCTTATCTTTTCCCCACAATAGCTTCTCTTTAAGAGCTTCAATGAAACTGTCTCTTGTGAGAGAAATATATTTAATGTCAAATTCTGCTTTGGAGATTAATACTTTTTCTCCGGCCGGGAGAATAAACGATCTGTTGTCAAGACTCATTATTGCAGATCCTTTTCTTGACTCTACGTGAATTTCAATAATAGAGTCGTCAGAGACAACAAGAGGTCTCACGTTGAGGTTATGAGGTGCTATAGGTGCCAGAATAAGTGCTTTAACTCCGGGAAGGGCGATTGGACCTCCTACGCTTAATGAATAGGCAGTAGATCCCGTAGGACTTGCCAAAACAAGACCGTCTGACCAATATGGGGGCAGCTCCATGCCATTTACTTTTACATATACAGCGAGCATTGACGGGTCTTTTCTCTGAAAGGAGACCTCGTTAAGTGCATATCTGCAAAAATTGGGTGGTATGGCGGAGGAGGATACTGTTAAGAGTGCTCTTTTCTCAATCTGAAAGCTTTTACTTATTAGCGCGTCAATCCACTCCTCATTTACTGAGTCAGCGGCTGTTAGAAAGCCCAATCTTCCGAAATTCACTCCGGCAATTGGAATATCTCTGTCTCGCACCATAGTAATTGACTCCAGAAATGTACCGTCACCTCCAAGGCATAGGAATATATCTGTATCGGAAGGCAGGTCAAGCTCTCCGGTAAAAAGATCGCCTGCAGGTATTGGAATATCTGTTGAGTGAACCATATTTGTATAGAAAGGTCTGTAATAGGTTAACTCCACCCCGCGGCTGTCAAGCTCTTTTAATACCGACATCAGACGATTCCACCATTTCTCATTTATTTCGCGTGCAAAAATTGCTATCTTCATAACAGAAGTAAAGAGTATTAAGAATAATAATCGTCAAAAATACATAAATTTGCATCCATTATGACAAAGTTGAGCGTAAATATAAACAAATTTGCCACACTCCGGAATGCAAGAGGAGGCAATCTTCCAGATGTAATTCAGGCAGCTATGGATTGTGAGAGATTCGGAGCGCAAGGCATAACGGTACATCCAAGACCTGATGAAAGACATATAAGGTACAAAGATGCAATTGACCTTAAACCGGTTCTGAAAACTGAATTCAATATTGAGGGAAATCCCATTGATTCATTTATAAAACTGGTAATGGCTATTCATCCTGCTCAGGTGACACTTGTCCCTGATAGCCATGATGTGATAACATCAAATTGTGGGTGGGATACCAAAAAGCATCTTGCGTTTCTAAAAAAAACATGTAAAGCATTTGCTGAAGAGGGAATCAGAACTTCCATTTTTGTTGACCCCGATACCGAGATGGTAAAATATGCTTCCGAAACAGGATGTGACCGGATAGAGCTCTATACAGAGGCTTACGCTAAAAATTATTTTGCAAATAAAGAGAAGGCAATAGAACCATATGTAAAGGCAGCATTTTGTGCTTCTGAGTATGGATTGGGGCTTAATGCCGGTCATGATTTGAGTCTGGAGAATCTTAGATATTTTCAGGAAAACATAAATGGGCTGCTGGAGGTTTCAATTGGACATGCCCTTATTTGCGAAGCAATTTATCTGGGTCTGGAAAATACCATTCAGGCATACCTTAGGGAGTTAAAAAATTATTAATTATATTTGTCGTTTAAATAAAAATAATCAAATGAAAAACGCATCGATTATCACAAATGTTATTCTTTCAGTAGCTGTAATTGTACTGTTTATTTTACACTTTACCTCTAAGTCTTCTGTTTCTGACTCAGGTTCAGTTACTCAGGGAGAGATGGCTGCTGCCGGAGATATTGTTTATGTACAGATAGACTCCCTTGTAAATCAGTACGATATGTTCAACGATCTGAAATCTGAACTTGAAAGCAAAGCACAGACAATTCAGAGTGATCTGACTAAGAGAAGCCGTACCTTTGAAAATGATGTTAAGGATTTTCAGCAGAAGGTTCAAAAAGGTCTGATCACAAGATCTCAGGCAGAGACTCAGCAACAACAACTTGCCATGCGCGAACAGGAGCTTCAGAATTATGCAAATCAAAAACAGGTTGAGATGCAGGAAGAGGAGCAAGTACTTTACAGAAGAGTATTCGATGCACTAAATTCATATCTTGTAAAAATGAATCAGGAGAAGGGTTTTGCAATGATTATCAGCACAAACTCAGCTACAAATACTATTCTTTTAGGCGACAGCGGGCTAGATATTACCAAAATGGTGGTTGCCGGCCTGAACGACGAATACATCAAGACAAAAGCAAAAAGATAAATAACAAAGTGTTGGGTGAAAATTGCAATCCTATCATGCTTTTACCCATACAGAGGTGGAATTGCCCAGTTCAATGCAAACTTGCTCACCGAACTGGGCAAAAAGCACCAGGTAAAGGCCTTCAATTTTAAAAGACAATACCCGGGTTTGCTTTTTCCGGGAAAGACTCAATATGTTACCAATGAGGACGTTGCAATAAAGATAGAGAGCACTCCTCTTCTGGATACAATTAACCCCTTTTCATATATTTCAACTGCAAGAGAGATCAGAAAATTTGCTCCTGATCTTCTAATCATGCGATATTGGATGTCGTTTTTTGCTCTATCCCTGGGATATGTAGCAAGACACATGAACGCCAATACAGAAGTGATATCGGTGCTTGACAATGTAGTCCCGCATGAAAAGAGATTTTTTGACACTCCCTTTACAAAGTTCTTTCTGAACTCAAATCCCAGGCATAAATTTATTGTCCTTTCCGAATCTGTTGGCGAAGATCTTCTAAGACTAAAACCTGATGCAAAGCTTATACATCTGCCTCATCCGCTTTATAACCATTTTGGAGAGAAGTGCAACAGAGAAGATGCACAGAAAAAATTAGGCATTGATCCGTCAAAAAAAACACTCCTCTTCTTTGGTCTTATCAGAGAATACAAAGGTTTGGATATACTGCTTGATGCCTTTGATATGCTTGACGAAAGTTACCAACTGATAATTGCAGGTGAGCCTTATGGTAGTTTTGAGCCGTACCAGAAAAAAATTGACAATTCACCGGGAAAAGCCCGCATACATTTGCATACCAGATATATCGCAGACAATGAGGTTTCACTCTTTTTTGGCGCATCAGATGTTGTGGTACTGCCGTACAAAAGTGCTACACAGAGCGGTATAAGCGCAATATCTTACCATTTCGATCTCCCGATGATAACTACGGATGTAGGGGGCCTTAAGGAGGCTGTAGGCAAACCGGGCACGGGAGTTGTTGTCGATTATCCCGATGGTAAGCTGGTCGCTCAAGGTATCAGGGACTATTTTGAAAAGAGCAATGCAGACTTTTATGTGAAGAATATTCAAAAACTTAAAGAGAAACTATCCTGGTCGGTTTTTGCAGAGAGGCTTACCGGGTTTTACAAAGATTCTTAATCTCTCTGCTAAAATTTAAATAATTATATTTCAGGAATTTAATACACTATATACAATGCAGGCGATAACCAGAACAGAGTTTGATTTCCCGGGACAAACCGGAAAGTACACAGGTAAAGTAAGAGACGTCTATTCAGTAAAAGATGATTACCTGGTAATGATAGTATCTGACAGAATTTCGGCATTTGATGTTGTTCTGCCAAAGGGGATTCCCTATAAAGGACAAGTTTTAAATCAAATAGCTTCAAAGTTTCTGGATGACACATTGGATATTGTTCCGAATTGGAAAATTGCATCACCTGACCCTATGGTAACTGTTGGGCATAAATGCACAACACTGCCTGTTGAGATGATTGTTCGCGCATATCTCACAGGAAGTTCGTGGAGAACATATAAATCAGGGGAGAGATCAATTTGTGGAATTCCTATTCCCGACGGGATGAAAGAGCACCAGAAATTTGAAAAGCCTCTCATTACTCCAACAACCAAAGCCGAACTTGGGGCTCATGACGAAGATATATCAA
>JAUYTX010000058.1 GCA_030695025.1 Bacteroidales bacterium
AAAAAGGGCAGAGGACCAGGTGAATATAGTCGGTTGGTTAATTTCTTTGTAAATCCTGAAAATGGATGTTTATATATTACCACATCACAAGCCCTCTTATGTTATGACAATGATTTCAATTTTGTAAAAGAGATTGAAAAACCCGAAAAGGATCTCTTTCTTATTTCGGCAAAACCTGTTTCAAAAGATATTTATGCAATGGTTTCCAATGGTAAAAGACACTCCATTATGATTGTTGGTGAAGATACTACCGATGTATATTTTAAAAAGTCTACTGAGCGTGAATTTCTAGGAAATGATTACATGCACAAGATTACTTTATTTCCTATTTTTCAGGCGGTTAGCCAGATACGGTATTTGTCAGTTTTAAATGACACTATTTACACGTTTACAGACGATTTTAAAGAGGAGGCTGTCTATTATCTTAACTATGGTAAATACAAAGAACCGGAGCAGGTTACTGTTGAAGATTTTGGATCTATGGATATGAACTTCATTTCATTCTTCACAATAAGTGAATCAAACGATCTGATCTTTATGTACTTCCTTTTAAGAGGCCTTTGCAAAGAGCCAATTGTTGATACATTGACAAACCATGATGGTATTCAAAAAGTGATCAAAAGCAATATCGGATATGCAGTGTATGATAAAAAGATGAACGAGGTCAAATTTCTGTTACAACCCATAAAGGGATTGATGGGATTTGCAGATGATTTAACCGATGGTGTCCCTTTCTGGCCAAGATATGTGAACAGCAATAACAAACTTATCTCATATCTGACACCTCAGAAAATTAAGAATTTTGCAGAATCCAATGACACAGCAGGTGAGTCAATCAAGAATCTGGCCTCTAAGCTTACCGAAAATGACAACCCCGTGATAATAATAGTAACCCCTAAATAGACAGATATATATGAAAAATTTTAGAGTTCTGACAGTTGTTGTAATAGCTTTATTGACAACAAACTCCTGCAAAACTGATGTAGAATTGCAAACAGGAGAAATCAAGGTAATTGATCTTGCAGGTGCAGTAGGAGGGGGTAAGGAAGTAAAGATTAGTGAAGTTGCAGACGATATTAAATATGTTGCCCTAGAGACAACCGACAGCTCGCTTATAGGACTTGGGGCCAGAGTCCTAGTAGAAAACGGAAGGATATATGTTCACTCCAGAAAATCAAACTCTACTGATGTTAAAGTTTTTGACATTGATGGCAAATACCTCTTCACTTTTAACAGAATTGGCAGAGGACCGGAGGAGTACTCAGCTATGTCTTATATTGAAATAGATAACGTTACAGGTGGCTTTATGGTGTTTGATGTAATTTCACTTATAACAAATTCTACATTAACAACCTGGAATTTTAAGGAATATGACAGAGATGGGAATTTCGTTAAGGTTGTAAATATGCCAGTGATTGAGCCCGGAAGGCTGGAAGCTGTAAAGAGGTTTAGCAAAAATCTGTATATATCAACTGTAGGATCAGACAGTCCTGACCCGGTGAAAATTCACGGAGCGGCATTTGATACTCTTTCCAATATTGTGTTTGAAATACCACTGGCTGCAATGCCTGACCATTTGCCCAAAGTGAGCCTGGGGCGAATAAGTGTAGAAAAGAGTGCCAGCGAGAAAAAAAGATATCATACCTGGCCTCCCACAATTAAGATTTCCAAAGATGAGGTAAGGTTTGTGAATCCGTACAATGATACTATTTTTACCCTTGATCAAAAATTTAACTATTATCCTTCGTTTGTAATAAATTACGGCAACTTTATTAACACATCAACAGACAGAAAAGGTATAACCGGAACTACGGGTAATCATATCAATCTTGATCCTTTATCTTACGTTGAATCCAGCCGATTTATAATGATGAATTTCATGATGAGAGACTATGCCCATGAACCTTATGATGAATACATTCAGGGCAAGAACAGAGTTATTACAGTTCCACGAACCAATTGCTACGGTATTTATGACAAACAGACCGGATTTTTTAATCTTATGAATCAACCTGTTAAGGGTAAATTAGGTTTCGGGGAAGATCTTAAAAATGGACCTCCGTTTATTCCGGCACACATTTCAAAAGATGATCTTGCATCAGCTATCTTTAGTGCTGTACAAATAATTGAACATGCCGAAGTATATGAGGTAAAAGGTGAGTTAAAAGAGATTGTCTCAAAACTGAAAGATACAGACAACCCTGTAGTTGCAATTGCTAAGTTCAAATAGGTATTATGACCCAAATGAGAAAAAACTACATTTTGAAAAAATTAATCTGCTATTCTGTTTTTTTATTGACTTTATCACTCTTTTCCTGTTCATCAAATAAAGGGGAAGTTGGGGCAGGAGGGGTTGAGGTTGTAGATATTGAGGCTTCAATTGACAATTTCTCGATTGTGAAGCTTAGTGATTATGCAAGTGATATAAGGTACATACCTCTTGAAACATCAGACAGCATTCTCATAGGTGGAATTTCAAATGTTATGTATGAACGGGAGACCATCTATATTCTGGATTATTCGGGTAAAATACATCTCTTTGACGAAACAGGTAAATACCGGAAATCATTTCTCAGACAAGGTAGAGGGCCCGGGGAATATTCTGACCCGTTTTCAATAAATGTAAATCCCGATAATGGAGATATTTTTATTCTGGATGCATGGAAAGGGATACTTCGTTATGATAATAATTTCAATTTCTTAAAAATGTACCCTTTCCCTAATAACGGAATAACATCTCCCGGTATTGAAATTATTGGAGAAGAGTTAATTGCCGTAAGTATGGCTTCTTTTATTGATTTTGGATACTCCCTGATTTGTTACGGTAGAGATACTGCCAAAATTATGTATAAAAAAGAGTCAAAACCAACCCATGATCCTTATAAGAGAGCAGTATTAAAATTTTTGCACTATTCAATCTACATGTTAGGTGATCAATTAAGATATTACAATAGTAATAAGGATAGTGTTTTCTCTCTTTCACAAGATTTTCAGGATAGAGCGTTATACTATATCAGCCTAGGAAAATTCAAGGAGCCGGAGAACATCTCGTCCGAGGACTATGGCTCAAGCGAACCAAAAATTATAACACCACTTACCTATTTTGAATCGGACAGACTTCTTTTCATGAGTTTTGTATTGAGGGGACTTTGCAGAGAACCAATTGAAATGAAGGGTAAAAGAAGTGATGGAACCGAGTCAGTTTCATACAGTACCGCTGATTATGCAATTTATGACAAACAAAAAAAGGTGGTAAAATTCCTTCTCCACCCTGAGAAGGATATTCATGGTATGGAGGAGGATATTTTGGGAGGCAAGCCATTTTGGCCAAATTTTGTAAATAGTAAGAAGGTTTTTGTCTCCTATGAAAATGCATTAGACCTTATTAATTATTTTGAGAAATATCCACCCAAAACAAAAGAGTTAAAGGAGTTGTCTGCAACACTAAAAGAGGATAGTAATCCCGTGATTATTCTTGCAACTTCAAAATAATTAGCTTAAATTTGATATTCAATTACTTATAATAAAATGGACATTTGTAAAAGAGCATTAATCCTGTTTTTTGCATCTGCAGGAATTTTGGTTAACGCCAATACCAATAGGTTGTACTCTCAAGAGAGATACACACTTACCATGACGCTGGAAGATGTTATCGAAACAGCAACCGAACAATCTCCCAACTCGCTCATTAACAAGCATAATTTTCTTGTGAGCTATTGGCAGAACCGCTCCTATAAGGCATTGTTTCTCCCCTCGTTAAATTTGGCAGCCACTATTGGAAATTACAATCGTTCAATGATTGCCCTCCAGAATTATGAGACAGGTGAGATCAATTACCGGGTAAACAACAATATGCACAACTCTCTATCCCTCTCTTTAAGGCAAAATATTGCACTTACGGGAGGTACAGTCTCGTTATCAAGCAGTCTTAACAGACTTGACCAATTTACAAATGCCGGTTCGGTGCTTTATAATTCACAGCCGGTTTATATAAATTATTCACAGCCAATAAAGGCATACAATACATTTAAGTGGCAGAAGGTTACGGAGCCAAAAGAGTTCGAAAACGCTAAAAGAAAGTACCTTGAAAATATGGAGGATGTTAAACAGCGTGCAATAACACTCTTTTTTGAAGTTCTTACTGCTCAAAGCAGCCTTGAGCTGGCAAAGATGAATCTTACCTCAAGTGAATTGAGCTTAAAGATTGCAAAGGAGAGGTTCGAGATTGGATCAGTTACCTATAACGATATATTGCAACTCCAACTAAATCTGAATAACTCAAAACTTGCTGTAGGAGATAATCAGGTTAAACTTGACATGAGCATGTTAAGTCTGAGAACATTTCTGGGATTTAACGATAATACAGATATCGTGCTTGTAACTCCCGGAAAGGTACCCGAAATAACCATCAATTTTGAAGAAGTATATCAAAGATCACTCGAAAATTCATCTTTCTATTTAGATAAGGAGCTCTCTTTGCTTAGTGCAAAACAGGAGGTTGAAAGGGCAAAATCGGGCACCGGTCTTCAGGCTGACTTTTTTGCTACATTAGGCTTTACCCAGAAGGGATCTGATCTCGGAATGGCATATAAATCTCCAATAGATCAGGAAATTGTCGGGTTAAGACTTACACTTCCAATCCTGGACTGGGGCCTAGGCAAAGGAAAGGTTAGGTTAGCTCTGTCACGTGAAGAGGTAATTAAGGCACAGGTTGAGCAATCTCTGATTCAGAACAGACAGGATGTCTTTATAAAGGTAATGAGATTCAATAAACAAAATATTCAGTGTCAGACCTCAGCAGAGGCAGATTCAATTGCACGTATCAGCTATAACATATCTCAGGAGCGGTTTCGTAATGGTACTATAAGCATCCTTGAGCTTAATGATGCCCAGGTGAAAAAAGATAACGCCGTTCAGAGGTATATATCCGATCTGAGCAGTTACTGGAAATACTATTATGATATCAGAAAGCTGAGCCTATATGACTATTTAAAAAGAAAAGAGATAGTTACTGACTTTGATAAATTAACAGACAATTAAAATTATACATATGAAAAGGGTAAGTTGTTATATTGCTTTTGTGGCATTGGTTGCAGTGTCGTGTTCATCTCAAAAAAAAGAAGATGACAGTGAAAATGTTGAGGCAGCAAAGGCATCCTTCGTAAGTGAACGTAATATTGTTGATACCATTCACCTCAAAAGGACAGATTTTAACAGACAGGTTATTACCAACGGTAAGCTGAGAGCAGTTGCCAAAAGTGTTCTGGCTTTCCCGGTATCCGGTACACTACAGGAAATTCTAGTAAAGAATGGCCAGTACGTAAATAAGGATGGAGTAATTGCAAGATTAGACCCGACACCAGCCTTAAACAAACTCTCTCAGAGCAGACAAAGTATGGAGCGATCTGAGTTAAGTTTCATGAACGACCTTATCGGTTACGGATATGGTCGCGATACTTCAAAGATACCATCTGAAATCGTAAAGGTGGTAAGGTTAAAATCGGGCTACAACGACGCTCTTTTTAATCTAAGACAAGCAGAGGAAGAGTTGGCAAAGACAGAACTTAGAGCTCCCTTTGCAGGAAAAGTTGCAAACATTTCGGTAAAACCTTACGAGACTGTTTCCGGTGTGTTTTGCACTTTGATTGATGACCGCAGGTTTGAGGTAATGTTTTCACTGCTTGAATCAGAGGTCTCATTTATTAAGGTCGGGAATACTGTTCAGGTAGCGCTATACAGCGATTCAGAATCATTATTCAAAGGGGTAATCACACAAATAAACCCCATTGTGGATGAGAAAGGTCAGATTGCAGTAACAGCAGAGATAGCAAACAGTTCGGGAAAGCTAATTGAAGGGATGAATGTGAAGGTGATTGCCGAGAGTCTTCTCAAAAATAAACTGGTTGTTCCAAAGAGTGCAGTAGTAATGAGGGACAATTTTGACGTTCTGTTCAGAATAGATAAGGAGAGAAACAGATCGATGTGGACCTATATAAAGGTTGAAATGTCAAACTCGCAATACCATGTGGTAGTCCCAAATAAGGAGAAGAATGCTGAACTGAATGAAGGCGATGTTATAATTGTATCGGGGAACCTGAATCTTGCCGAAGGTTCAAATGTTGAAATCAAAAACCGCTGATTATGACGGGCAAACTAATTGACAGACCTATAGCGGTAACTATGACAATTATTGCGGTAATTGTCCTTGGGATGGTTGCCATAGGGCTTTTGCCGGTTTCACTTATGCCTGAGGTTGATATTCCGCAAATTACTGTTCAGGTGAATGCTCCCGGGTATTCTGCGAGGGAGGTGGAGAGAAGTCTTAACGGACTAAGAGGTCAGCTAAGACAAATTTCACATCTTAAAGATCTTAGAAGTGAGGCGAACAACGGATCAGGATCCATTTTTATGGAATTTGAACACGGTACTGATGTCAAATTCATATTCATTGAGGTAAACGAAAAGATCGACAAAGCAGTTGCTTCACTACCAAGGGAGCTTGAACGGCCAAAGGTTGTTAAGGCAAGCGCTACAGACATACCTGCTTTTTTCATAAATATGACAATTGCAGATGAGGGAGAACAGAGATTTCTTCAACTGAGCAGGTTTGCCGCGGATGTAATATCAAAAAGGGTTGAACAGATTCCTGAGGTTGCACTTGTTGATATAAGCGGGCTCTCGCTGCCTGAGATTCTGGTGACACCCGACGAACATAAGCTTAAGGCTCTTGGTATTACCGAAGAGAGGCTCGAAGCTGCAATTAACGAAAATAACAGGTCGCTCGGAGATATTTCAATTAAAGATGGCCACTACAGATGGAACATCAGGTTTATATCTGAGATTAAGACCAAAGAGGATATCGAAGAGATAAACCTTAATATAGACGGCAGGGTATTTAAGTTTAAAGAGCTTGCAACTGTTGCTGAACAACCTGCCAGACATAAAGGGATAGTAAAATCTGACGGTAAACGGGCCGTTGCATTGGCGGTGGTTAAGCAGTCAGATGCAAAAATGTCTGATTTGAAAAATTCGCTCGAGATGCTCATGACTCAGTTCAACAAAGAGTATCCCGATGTCCAATTTTTAATTACACGCGACCAGACGAGGCTTCTTGACTACTCAATTACAAATTTGAGAAATAACATTTTGCTGGGAGCTTTGTTGGCCTGCCTGGTAATATTCCTCTTCCTGCAGGATTTTCGTTCTCCATTACTTGTCACAATTACAATTCCACTATCACTTATCGTCTCTCTGTTATTCTTCTTTTTGGCAGGAATCTCCATCAATATCATTTCACTTTCGGGACTGATACTGGGTATTGGGATGATGGTGGATAATTCAATAATTGTTATTGATAATATTACGCAGCTTTTTGAACGGGGTAAACCACTTAGAGAGTCTGTTATTAAGGGAGTTGCTGAGGTCTTTACTCCAATGTTAAGCTCTGTTCTCACCACCTGCTCGGTATTTCTTCCACTTGTCTTTCTGAGCGGAATAGCCGGGGCCCTGTTTTATGACCAGGCGATGGCCGTTACCATAGGACTTTTCTCTTCGCTCATCGTTGCCGTAGTTGTTATTCCGGTTTATTACTATATGTTTTATAAACGCAGTGGAGGCCCTGTCAAAAACAGATTCCTCTCCGGGATATCTCTTTTTGATTATCATGCAGCTTATGAAAAGGGTTTAAAATGGGTATTCAGACATCAAAGACTTGTCTGGACAATGTTTATACTTGTTTTACCTCTTACATTCATGCTTTACAAGGTAATTGACAAATCAAAACTACCTCCGGTTACACACGATGATACCATTATGCTAATTGACTGGAATCTTCAGCTTGATATTGACGAAAGCGACAGAAGAATTCAGGAACTTACAAAAACAGGCAGTGAGTATATCAGCCATAAAACCACATTTGCAGGTTCTCAGCAATTTATGCTCTCCCATACACCTGAACTTACTCAGACAGAGGTTATGGTCTATCTTAAGGCTACCGGACCTGAAACGCTTGAGGATCTTGAAAAGAGACTTTCAGAAGAGATTAAAGCGCGTTATCCTGAGGCAACATTTCGTTTTACCCCTTCAGACAATATATTTAATATGATTTTTTCTGATAAGGAGTATAATCTGACCGCAAAACTTTTAAGCAAGGATAACACACCGCCAAACCCTGATAAACTGAATATCCTTCTGGAAAAGATTCACAATCAGATGCCTGCTTTTTATATTGAGCCTGTAAGGTGGCAAGAGGTTATAATGCTTACTACAAAACCTGAGATGATGTCGCTTTATAAAGCCGACCAACAGAACATTCATAATATTATTAGCAATGCGGCAAGAGAGCGCAGATTATTCTCAATAAACCACGGTAACTATTCGGTGCCGATTATTGTGGGTGACGAAAATGACTACATTGAGGATGTGCTTTCACTCAAAGCCCGAAATGCCGACGGTATAGAGATTCCTTTATCTGAGCTTGTGTCGGAGACAAGGGTAAGAGATTTCAAAAGTGTCACATCGGGACTCGAAGGGAGCTATTACCCGCTGAATCTTTCGGTGAATGACAGAGAGGTGCCGGAGGTGATGAAAGGCATTGAAAAAATTGCCAAAGAGGATGGAAACTTTGATGTAATATTTTCAGGCAGCTACTTCTCAAACAGAACTCTTATAAAAGAGCTTGTAATTATTCTTACAGTGGCTCTGTTACTTCTGTTCTTTATTCTTGCAGCTCAATTTGAATCACTTATACAGCCATTTATAATCCTTTCAGAGGTTGTTGTAGATATTTTCGGAGCCATGCTGGTTCTCTGGATGTTCGGATCGGGTCTTAACCTGATGTCAATGATTGGTATTGTGGTTATGAGCGGTATAATTATTAACGACTCAATTCTAAAGGTAGATACCATAAACAGATTGAGAAAAGAGGGATATTCGCTCTTAAGAGCCATTATGACAGGCGGAATGAGAAGACTTAAGCCGATCATAATGACAAGTATTACAACAATACTGGCTATTGCTCCTTTCCTTTTAAGAGGTGACATGGGATCTGACCTTCAGTACCCGCTTTCACTTGCTTTAATTGGTGGAATGGTGGTTGGTACAATTGTAAGTATCTTCTTTATTCCGGTATTCTATTATAATATTTATAAATGGAGAGGAAAATGAGGCTACCGTCTTTTTCTGTAATACTTGTTTTTGTTGTTCTTGTTATTGCGGGAGCTGGGGTATTGCCTCTTGTAAGTCTGCAGTACAAACCAACCGAAAAGGGCAAGACTCTTACTGTAACATACTCTTGGAGTGGTGCTTCGGCCAGGGTTATTGAGGCTGAGGTAACCTCCAAGCTTGAGGGGGTAATATCTACTCTTCCGGGAATCAGTGAGATATCCTCGGTTACAGGCAGAGGTAGCGGAACCATAACTGCAACCTTTAAACCGGGAGTTAATATTGATGAGGCAAGGTTTGAAATAGCATCACTACTCAGGAGGGTTGCTCCAAAACTCCCGCGTGGGGTAACTCCGCAAATCAGAGCAGGTGGGACAAGGGGCTTTAATAGTCCATCCCAGAGCACGACCATACTTACCTATACCATTAACTCCGACCTCCCCACTTTAAGAATTAAACAGTATGCCGACGAGCATATTATTAACGATCTCTCTCAGATAAACGGAATTAAAGATATTGAACTGTCTGGTGTTACCCCTTTTGAGACTGAAATTCAATATGATCCTGAGCATATTCTGAATCTTGGAGTTACGACTTTTGATATTCAGAGTGCCATTGAGAAATTTTCAGGCAAGGAGGTTCTTGTCGGAAGCGTGGATGGCACTGCTATAATTTTAAGAACAGAGGCTAGTGGAGGTAACTTTGAATCACTACCAGTAAAAAATGTAGCCGGAAGAATTGTAAGACTGAGCGATTTTGCAAAAATTACTTATAAGGAGAAGCTTCCAACTTCATACAGCAGAATAAATGGCCTTAACACCGTTAATATAAGCTTTACTGCAGATAAGGGAATAAATACCCTGGAACTTATTAAAGAGATCAAGAGCAGGATGAATGAACTCAGTAAGAGGTATCCTCCAAATTTTACTGCAAGGATTGTCTATGACCAGTCAAAACAGATTAACAATGAGATTAACAAAATACTAAGAAGAACATTCCTCTCTTTGCTTGTACTTCTGATATTCGTATATGCGGTAAGCCGGAGTCTGAAGTATCTTGCAATAATAACTGTGACCCTATTGGCAAATATCCTGATTGCTTTTATTTTCTACTACATATTTAAGATTGAGATTAATATCTACTCACTTGCGGGCATAACGGTCTCGCTGGGAATAATCATAGACACCTCAATTATAATGATTTCCCACTACGGATACTACAAAAACAGAAAGGTGTTTATTGCCATACTTGCAGCTCTTTTAACTACAATAGGAGCGCTCTCTGTTGTATTCCTCCTGCCTGAGGATTCAAAAAATCTGTTATTGGAATTTTCGGCAGTTATAATGATAAACCTTATTGTATCGATGGCAATTGCCATGTTTTTCATTCCGGCCCTTATTGACACATTTCCCCTTAAGGGTGTGAGAGCAAAGATGAAGAGAAAGAGTGCAAAAAAGGTATTGGTTTTTAACAGGTACTATGCAAAATACATAGGATTCTCCAGAAATCACAGATGGATATTTATTGTTATTCTTATACTGGGCTTTGGATTGCCGGTTCACATGCTGCCAAACAAATATCAAAAGGAGGAGAACAGTTTCCAAAAACTTTACAACAAAACACTTGGTAGCTCTACCTACCAAAATAAGATTAAGAAATATACAGACCCTCTGCTTGGCGGTTCACTAAGGCTCTTTGTGAAGAGGCAAGGAGGGTTCCCGATGAGAAGAGATGTTGAGAGACAGAGATTAAGTATAAATGCCTCTCTACCTGACGGCTGTACAGTGCAGCAACTTAATGATATTGTTGTCTTTATGGAGAATTTTCTCACTCAGTTTGATGAGATTGAGATGTTTGAAACCAGAGTATCTTCATATAAAAATGCCTCAATAACCGTCACCTTCAAAAAGGAGTTTGAACATACAGGCTTCCCATCTATGTTAAAGAATGAGGTTATTGCAAAGGCCTCGGATTTTGGAGGGGCAAACTGGAGCGTTTCCGGAATTGATGACAACTATTTCAGCAACAATGTAGGATTGGGTTCGTACAAGTCAAATAGGATAACCCTTACTGGTTATAACTATGATATGCTGTACAGATTTTGTCAGGACGCTGCAGTTTCATTACTCCAGAACCAGAGGGTAAGTGGTCCTGAGGTCTACGGAAGTGTAGGATGGGGCTCCGAAATTGCTATGAATGAATATTTCATCGATTTTGACAGAGAGAAGATGGCTGTAATGAATATTACTCCTCAGGGTGCATTTGCGGCTCTTACCAGAAAACTTGCTGAATCGGATATAGGAACAAAAAGGGTAAGTGAGCAGGAGGAGATTCAGATAAAACTGGTATCAAAGGGTAGTAATGAGTTTGATGTCTGGAATCTGAGAAATGAATACCTGGATATTAACGGCAAAAAGGTAAAATTCTCTGATATCGGTAAGATTGATATGAGAAGAACCGGAAACACAATCTATAAGAAAAATCAGCAGTATATTCTCACTGTCGCTTTTGACTTTATCGGGCCATTTGAGCTTGCAAGAAGGGTTACAGATAGGGAGATGAAAAGATTGAACGAAGAGGTTCTTCCTATAGGATTTAAGGCAGATAACAGAGACTCATCATGGGGCTTCGGAAGGACTAACTATTACTGGTTGTTGTTTGTTATAACAGCAATTATCTATCTGGTTTGTTCTGTGCTCTTTGAGTCTCTCACACAGCCTCTTATGATAATTATTCTTATACCGGTCTCTTTTATTGGCCTTTTCCTGACCTTTTACCTGACAAAATTCTCGTTTGACCAGGGGGGGCTGGCGGCACTCATAATGTTAAGCGGTATCTCGGTTAATGCAGGGATATATGTTATTAATCAATACAATCTCCTAAGAAGGAAAGGTGAGGGAATAAAGAACCCGATAGGGTTTTACATAAAGGCATACAACCACAAGATAATACCTATACTATTGACAATTATCTCAACTATTCTCGGCCTCACTCCATTCCTGATTGACGGCAGAAACGAAGTATTCTGGTTCTCTTTTGCTGTTGGGACAATGGGTGGTTTACTCTTTTCGATAATAGGAATTGTCTTTATATTGCCTGTTTGGGGCAGAAAAGCTGTTAGAAAAGCAACTCTGGTTAAGTAGTTGATAATTTAGTATTTAAGATTTTTTTACAAAAGTGCCGGGATACTTACTCTGACTTTCGTAGCCTGTACCCGACACCTCGTACGTTATCTATTAGCAGAGATGTTCCTGTTAGTTTTTTTCTGACATGTGAAGCAAGAGCCTCAAGGGATTTTTTTGGATCAACATCTTTATCCCCCCAAATATTAGCAGCAAGATCTGCTCCCTTGCAAATCTGATTGAAGTTTTTGCAGAGTATCTGAAGCAACTTATTTTCATAGAATGAGAGTGTAATAATCTCGCCATCCTGCTGAATGAGGCTTCGCTCTTCCGGAGAGTAGTTAAGCGTACCCAGAGTGAAAATATCGTTGTTTTTTGTTGAAATTTTAAAACATTTCTGAACCCTTATCAGCAATTCTTTAAGACCAAATGGTTTTTTAAGATAGTCGCTGCAACCTATTTCAAAACCGTTTGCCACGCTAACGTCGTCACTCATTGAGGTGATAAAAATGATAGGGATGTTTTTATCAACAGCCCTAATTTTTGTGGCTAGTTCAAATCCGTTGATTTCAGGCATATTAACATCAAACAGCAAAAGATCGGGATTAAATGTATGATAACTCTCGAAAGCTGTTTTGCCATCGTTTACATACATAAGATCATATCCACTCATCTTCAGAAATTCGCACATTGCGTATCCGAAGTTCATCTCATCGTCCGCCAGTAGAATTTTCTGTGCCATTCTCTTCAAGTTTTAATGAAAGGGTAAATTTACTACCTTTTCCTACCTCGCTCTCCAGCTCAATCTTTCCCTTGTGAGCCTTAACCACCCACATTACATAGGTAAGCCCTAGTCCAAAACCCTTGCCTTTTTGAGAGTGCTCTCTTTTGCTTACCCGGTAGAATTTTTCAAACACTTTTGATTGCTCCTCCTTTGGTATTCCAATTCCGTTGTCTGCTACAGAAATCTGATAAAACTTATCTTCGGTTTTGGTATTTACATTTATCACTACAGGATCGTCTGAATACTTGATTGCGTTATCAATTAGGTTTCCAATAGCATTGGTAATGTGCATCTTGTCTCCATAAACCATTTGGGTCTCCGGCTCTACTGATGCAGTAATTGTAACGCTCTTCTTGGCGTCAACACTGTGTCTGACAATATGGGGTTCAATTGCCTCATTTATGTTAAACATTGCTTTATTAAGAGGTGCCTGACGTTTCTCGAATTTGTTTATATCAAGTATGTTTTCTATGAGCCCATTCAGGAAGTAAAGCTGCTCTTTTGCCTTGCCAAGGAAATATTTGGAGTTGTCGCCCTCTGCCATTTCACCAACCTCAAGATTTGTAATTGAAGACTGAAGCGGAGACCTTAACTCGTGTGTAAGGAAGTGTGTAATATTCTCCTTAACCTTTGCCAGCGATACCTGCTTGTAGAGCATTCTGGTCTGCATGACAATGCTGAAGAATATAAATATTGTAACAATTAATGAAAGGATGAGGATTGTCAGCAAATCACCCTTAAAAACCGACCTTGGATAAAAGATCTCTGCAGTAACCATTAAGTCTTTTGATACCGTAAGGGGGGCCTCAAGCGTAAAATATGGGTTAAAAAATAGGATGTTTGTTTTAATTTCGGAGTAACTTCTTCTGATAACAGTATCAGGAGTTGAATATGCCAAATTGAACCCGGTTAAAATTTCTGCCTCTGAAAGTGATTTTGAAAAAAATGAAACGAGAGTATCTAATTTCAAAGGGTTGTCTTTTTTGTAAATTTCTTGCAAAGCTTCTTCAAGAGTAACCCTCGTTATGCTCTGAGTGGTGTCAGCTACATCAACAACTTGAGGACTATTTTCTGGAGAATTTCCTCTTTTTGTATAATTATCAGAAATAACTAAACGAAAATTTTTATTTTGTTTTCCCTCTCGAATAGAGGTAAGCCTTGACTCAAGTTCTTTGTTTATGGCGTCTTTTAGTATATATTCTGTTTGGTTTTTGATTCTATTTTTCTCATTTTCAATTAGTCGGAACAACCACACCCCCTGGAGAGCAAGGAGGAAAAGAATTGCTATTATCGAAAAGGTAAGTGCGCGGTTAAGCATTTTCAGCAAATTGTCAGCATTCTGTAAGCGTTCTGTGTGCAAATCTAACAAATATTATTAATTTATTTGTAGTGCAAAACAACAACAACTAAAACAAAAGAGTCA
>JAUYTX010000006.1 GCA_030695025.1 Bacteroidales bacterium
TGATAATCTATCGGAAAGGGATTGGTTTTTCTCTGGAAGAGATTAAGGAGATTTTTGAAGATGGCAGGGAGATGCCATCGGTTGATGAGATTAAGCAAAAACTGGAAGAGTGCAGCAACGAACTTATTATTCTCAATAAAAGGGCAGAAGAACTCTCAAAGCTTGAAAATAAGCTCCAAAAAAGAGAGATTATGGAACAAATTTTCATCAAATCATTACCTGCCGTAACAGCGGCCACCCACAGAAGAGTTATTGGTGGCTATCACGAATTGTTTAACCTTTGCCCTAATGTAATTGGTCCCGAGATGGCCAGACTTGGATGCGAGTGTGCAAATCCGGAGTACTGTTTTACAATAGATCATAACGAAGAGTACTGCACCACCAATATCGACATCGAATATTTTGAGGCAGTAGCTCAACGCAAAGAAGATTCCGAAATGATAACTTTTAAAGATATTCCTGCTGTAAAAACAGCTGCCTGTATTAACCATTACGGAGTTTACGAAGCACTACCGGAATCATTCGCTATTCTTTATCAACATATCGAAAAAAGCGGATTCAGGATTACTGACAAACCCCGTTTTTGTTACATTGACGGTATCTGGAACAAGCAATCTGAGGGTGAATGGCTCACCGAAATACAAGTCCCGGTTGAAAAACTGTAATAATCGCTTTTAAATTATAATTACACTGTCAGATTTTGTATATTTGTTGGGAACCCGTATTTTCTAACCAAAATATACAAACTATGAAGACTAACCGTACAATTCTGACAGTTTTATTTCTGGCTCTCCTCACTATCGGATGCACCAAAAAGGGAGAGCCGGAAATTATTCCGGGAGCCGACCAAACAGAGGTCTATCTGCCGCTCTTAGAGGGCAAAACCGTTGCTCTTGCCATTAACAACAGTTCAGTTGTAGGAACAACTCCGTTACTAGACACTCTTGTGGCAAGCGGAGTAAATGTCGTAAGAATTTTCAGCCCGGAACACGGATTCCGCGGTGGAAACAGATATGACACATTAGATTTACAGACCGGAGTTCCAATAAGCTTACTCTATGGGTCTAAAACCTACAAGCCACTCCCTGAAGACCTTGTTGGTGTTGATGTTGTGATTTTTGATATGCAGGATGTGGGCACACGCTTTTACACATACCTCTCAACCCTGCACTATGTAATGGAGGCCTGCGCCGAAAACGATGTTGAGCTTATTGTTCTCGACCGTCCCAATCCAAACGACTACTACATTGACGGACCTATTCTGGACACAACCTTCAAATCATTCGTTGGAATGCACCCTATTCCAATCCTCCACGGTCTTACACTCGGAGAGTATGCAAATATGATAAACGGAGAGGGATGGTTAAAAAATGGAGTTCAATGTAAAGTGACAGTAGTGGAGGTTGCCAACTATGAGCATGGCAAATTATATATCCTCCCTATTGATCCATCACCAAACCTCAACACTCACCAGTCGATTCTGTTATATCCTTCACTTTGTCTGTTCGAAGGGACAGTAATCAGCCAGGGGAGAGGTACATATTTCCCGTTCCAGGTACTTGGCAATCCGGAGCTTAAAGAGCACTATTCGTTCTCTTTCACACCAGTCTCTATTGAAGGCATGAGCACCAACCCTCCGCATAAAGATGTTGAGTGTTTTGGACTTGACCTCCGCGAATACGACACAAACATTTTTAAGGAGACAGGAAGAATTAACCTTAGCTGGTTAATAGAATTTTACAACTTCTACCCTAAGAAAGAGGAGTTTTTCCGCGAAGGAAGGTTTGACAGACTTGCCGGCACAGATATTCTAAGAAAACAGATTATCGAAGGGAAAACCGAACAGGAGATAAGAGATAGCTGGGAGCCTGCACTTACTCAGTACAAAGAGACCCGTAAGAAATATTTGCTTTACAACTAACCGGTTTCACTCGATGTATTTGCATCCTACGGAATAAATATTCTGATATTAAGCAAATAAGCCAATTTCATTTTTCTGAAATTGGCTTAATTTTTATTTGCAACACTCTTGCTCAACTGGTTTCACAAAAAAAGTAAAAAACACATAAATCCTGAATAGGCTTTAAAATGTCAACACTTTATCACTCTCTGTTACCCAATCGGCCAAAAATGCCATGGTTGAATTATGAGCTCCTTCAAAATATGGGTGGTTCTTGTATATCCCACAACGTGACATACATGTGCCACACACCTGAACATTTACCCCATTAGAGATAAGATCTTTAAGCATTTTTGACAGATCCTGATCATACCCTTCAGGAGGTGTGCATATATCTCTGGCCATATCAACAGCATCATTCATCAGAAAAATTCTTACTTCATTTCCCGATTTTCTTAATGCTTCTGCCAGACGAAGACCGTTCCAGGTAACATCTGTATTATCGTATGGCTCTCTGTTAAAGATAATTAATATTGACTGCATTTTAAATTCTTTTTAATTTCCATTTGCTATTATTCTAGTTAGAAATATTTGAATAATAAATCTAATTAACGAAATTAATTTAAATATTTTAAGTATTCAAATTTTATTGTAAAACTATTTTTGTCCAGATAATTATTATTCTTATAATTACATCATTTTAAACTCAAAATATAAAATGCGAAAAATACTTCTGCCGGTACTTTTTGTACTGGTTATGTTTCAGGCCTGTCAGAAAGAGCCAATTCCAATTATACCGGATGATGAAGAGAAGGTTTATATCCCCTCTGAAAGAGTTGAAGACAGAGTTGCTTTGGCATATGTAACATATTGGGGTACTGCTACTCCAGATCCCAGACTCTTCACCCATATCAGTTATGCATTTGCAGAGCTATACGTTAAAAACGGAGTTTACGAAGGGTTCAAACTACAGGGCAAAGAGGAGCGTTTCAGACAGATTGTTAACCTAAAACAGCAGTTTCCAAACCTTAAAATACTTATCTCATTTACACATGTAGTGGATAATTCCGACAACTCTCAGGGAGGAAGCTTTTCTGCCCTTGCGAAATCAGATGAGTATAGAAAGGCATTTGCTAATGACTGCAAGGCATTTGTTACATCCTGGGGAATTGACGGAGTTGACATTGACTGGGAATTCCCCGGGCTTTCATGGAGCGGGGCTGCAAGTGACCCTTCGGTAGATGTTGCAAACCATATCCTTTTAATGAAGCAACTTAGAGAGACACTGGGCACTGAATTAACAATCACCTATGCCGGTTATGTTAAAGACAAAGTGGCTGTTTCTGGTGGTTACCGTTATATTGATGTTAAAGAGGTTGATAAGTATGTTGACTTTGTAAATCTTATGACGTACAATATGGATGCAGCACCAAGACACCACTCTGCGTTGAGTGACACGAGAGCCTACTGGGATTGCCTGCGTACCGTTAATGCATACAGAAATGCTGGAGTGGCTTACAACAAGATGGTACTGGGAATCCCGTTCTACGGGTGTCATTCATTCTCTGTAAAACCTACCTCTCTTAACTATAACACAATAATCAGCCTAAACCCTGCGCAATACAAAATTGACAACTGGGATCCTGTGGCCAATGTCCCTTATGTAACTAAAGATGGAGCCTTTTTCTGTGGTTATGATAATCCCAAAAGC
>JAUYTX010000060.1 GCA_030695025.1 Bacteroidales bacterium
TAACGATGGGCAACTGGTTAAAAATTTAAAGAGTGCAGAAAAGTCACTTACCAATCTGGAAGAGGCTGTTTCGGGTCAAACCCAGGATTCTCCGGTTGCATCACCTAAGGTGTTTAACTCTATAACAACTCCTGCAGGGGAAAGAGTAGCAATGTTACTTTCAGACGGAACAAGAGTATTTCTAACCTCAAACTCCTATTTGAGATATCCATCAAGATTTGATGATGACAAAAGAGAGGTGACACTTGTAGGCAGGGCATATTTTGAAGTAAAAAAATCAAAAGTTCCATTTATTGTTAACACATCGGACATGAATATTGAGGTGTTGGGAACCTCTTTTGATGTAGAGTCTAGAAATACAGGTATAAACTCATCTGTTATTCTGGTCGAGGGGTCGGTAAAGGTTAACGCACAAGGTAAAAGTCAGATAATCTTTCCTGACGAACAAATAAGCCTGCACAGGTCATCTAAAGAGCTTACCGTAAGAAGCGTTGACTCACGAATGATGACAATGTGGAAAGATGGAGTGCTGATAGTGCACGGCCAGACATTCGGTGAATTGGTTGAAAGCCTTGCATCATGGTATGGTGTTAAGATTGTTGACAAATCGAATGTTCCAAAATCTGAAAGGTTCAACGGCAGATTTGACCGTGAAGATATAGAGGCTGCAATTAAGGCAATCTCAATAAGTGCGGGAATTGTATATAAAATCGAAGATGGCAAGTTAGTTCTGGAAGACTTGTGACTGAATAGAAAATTTAATTAACCTCATAAACTAAAAACTTATAGCTAAACAATCAAACTATGAACAAACTACTCACTTTGCGGCAGTTGACTGCATTGCCGCTCTTATGTCTCCTTCTTCTTTCCGGGAAGCTCTCTGGAGCACCCCAGCAAGATAAGATTACATTAAGCCTTAAAGAGGTTTCGCTTACTCAGTTTTTTAAAGAGATAGAAAACAAGAGTACATATAAATTCTTTTACAAAGACTCACAGGTTGAGAATGCATCTCCGGTGACTGTCGAGGCAAAGGATCTGTTCCTTAGAGATGTCTTAAACTCTGTATTTGCAAAAACAGATCTTTCCTATGAAATAACAGGCAACCAGATAGTTATTAAACAAAAGCCATCGTCAACGGTTAAAAAAATTACCGGTATTGTAATGGACAAAGGTAAAATGCCCATACCGGGAGTTGGAATTATTGTACCAGGAACCAAGAAAGGTACATATACCGACGAGAATGGTGAGTTTGCCCTTGAAATCCCTTTGATCGACTACAATATTATCACCTTTATGATGATAGGTATGAGAGATTTAACTCTTCGGCTGGATACAAGAACTTATTACAGTGTTGTGATGGAAGAGAGTTCGGTAAATCTTAATGAGGTTGTGGTTACAGGTATTGTTGACAAGAGGTTAGAGAGCTATACCGGAGCCGCATCGTCAATTTCATCAAAGGAGCTTATTAGAGCCGGTAATAAAAACGTTTTTGAGTCGCTTAAAAACATTGATCCATCTATTTATATTATGGATAATCTTTTAAGTGGTTCAAACCCAAATGCTCTGCCTGGAATGGAGATAAGGGGAACATCGAGTTTTCCTCAAGAGAGCCCTATAGGTATTGCACTTAAAGGTAATTATGGCAACATTCCAAATACTCCACTCTTTATTCTTGATGGTTTTGAAACCAGCATTGAGAGGATTATGGACATGGATATGAACAGGATAGAGAGTGTTACCATTTTAAAAGATGCCTCTGCAAAGGCTCTTTACGGTTCAAAAGCTGCTAATGGAGTTGTAGTTATTGAGACTAAAAAACTTCTTGGCGGTCAGCAAAGGGTTACCTATACAGGTAGTATGGATATCTCAATGCCGGATCTGACCAGTTACAATCTGGCCAACGCAGCAGAGAAACTAGAGGTTGAGAGGATGGAGGGTGTTTACACCTCAATTAATAATATTGAGCATCAGTTACAACTGAATAAACTATACAACGACAGGAAAAAACTTATTGAAGAGGGCCTTGATACATACTGGCTTGCAAAACCGCTAAGAGTAGGTGTTGGCTCAAAACACAATATGAACATCGAATTGGGTGACAGCAAAAGCCTTAAGGGAATTGCAGACTTTTCATACAACACTATAAATGGTGTAATGAAAGATTCATACAGAAAGAACATTTCCGGAAGCGTCAATCTCTCTTACAGATATAAAAACGTTCTCTTCAGAAATGTGATGACTGCTGTTAGCAACTCGGGACAAGAGAGTCCTTGGGGTGAATTTGGTGTTTATGCTAAGATGAATCCTTATTGGAGAAGTAATGATCCTGAAACTGGTATATTGCTTCGCTGGGCAGAACCTTCGACATTCACTCCGAATCCAATGTACGATGCAACTATCGGTACAATGAATACTTCGAGCTACCTTGATTTTCTTAATAACTTCTATGTGGAGTTCAGACCAACACAACATATTAAAGTTGCGGGTCGTCTTGGTATCTCTGCAAAGAGAAGCAGTGCGGATGAATTTCTCCCTGCAAACCATTCAAAGTACTCTACAAGTTCTTATATGTACAACGAGGAGCTTAAGATGAGACGTGGTTCTTACAGACTTGACAATGGTAAAAGCAGCAGTTTTTCAGGTGACGTTAACGCTTCTTATACAAGAAATTATGACAAACACTTTATCTCAGCCAACATCGGAGCATTTGCTTCGGAAAGTATGTATGCTGCGTATGTTAATATAGCTGAGGGCTTCCCTAACAATCAGGCAGCAGATATAACATTTGCTCGTCAGTATGCCGAGGGAACAAGACCGGTTGGTTTGTCTTCGCTTAACAGAGAACTCAGTTTTCTGTCAACTACAAACTACTCGTACGACAACAAATATCTTATTGATGCAACTTACCGGATAAGTGCCTCTTCGCTTTACGGAAAAGATAACAGATGGTCACCGGGCTGGAGCGTTGGTATCGGCTGGAACTTGCATCATGAGAAGTTTTTGAACCTGCCGGATTATTTTAAACAACTTAAACTGAGAGGTTCAGTTGGTGTGACAGGTAATCAGAATTTCGACACAAGTTATGCTATTGGAACCTATAAATACTATATCGATTATAACTATGACGGTTTTACCGGTTCTTACCTTTCAAATCTTCCTAACCCTGAACTTAAATGGGAGCAGAAGAAAGACTACAATGTAGGTCTGGACGCATCGATAAGTGGTTTGAATCTAAGAATGGACTACTACGACAGTTACACCGAAAATATGGTTACTAATGTTTCGGTATCAACTTCAACAGGTTTCAATATGGTAAGAGACAACCTGGGTCTTGTGAGAAACAGGGGTTATGAGATAACAGCGAATCTAAACCTTTGGCAGAAAGAGTCCGGCTTTGTGAGCATTTACGGATCAGTTGCATCAAACATAAACGAAATCGTAAGTCTTTCAGAGAGTATGAAGACCTTCAACGAGCTTCAGGAGAAAGAGGCTGCCAACAAGGGTAATAACAGACCTGTAATTATGTATAAAGATGGTATGTCAATGAGTTCTATCTGGGCAGTTCGCTCACTGGGTATTGACCCTATGAACGGTCAGGAGGTCTACCTTAAGAAGGATGGAACCAGAACTTATGTTTATGATCCACTGGATCTGGAGGTTGTTGGCGACACCAGGCCTAAGGCTAGAGGTCATTTTGGTATAACTGCCGAATACAGGGGTTTTGGCTTCAGTACTACATTCAGGTATTTGTTCGGAGGTCAAATGTATAACCAGACATTGGTTGACAGAGTTGAAAACATTGAAATCAAGAACAATGTAGATAAACGAGTTCTGTCGGGAAGATGGCAGACACCGGGGCAAAATGCAATGTTCAAAAGACTTGGCACGTTCCAGTACGAAGGTGATCCTTTAGCGCGTCAGGAGATGACAAGAGCTACCAGCAGGTTTGTTCAGAACAGAAACGAACTTACATGGGGAACTGCAACAGTTTACTATGATATTCCAAAATTTGTAACTGACAGTTGGAAAATTCAGAGAATGAGATTCTCTGTCTATATGAACGACATTCTTACAATATCATCAATTGACATTGAGAGAGGTTTGAACTATCCTTTTGCAAGAACAGTATCTTGTGCATTATCTATCACCTTTTAATTAGATTGCTATGAAAAATAATATCATAAAAGTATTTATTATATCGGTCGGCCTTCTTCTAAGCTCTTGCAGTGATTGGCTCGATGTTACACCCCCTTCGCAGATCCGCGAGGAGGCACAATTCAACTCGGTAGAGGGATTCCAGCAGGCTCTTATCGGTTGCTACATAGGTATGACTAATGAACTGCTCTATGGAAGAGCTTTAACCTGGTCTACCATTGAACTTATGGCCGGGCAGTTTGTGCCTCTTCAGCCATCTACCAGTAATGACTTTAATATTTCCAATTACAACTATACATCTTCAAATGCCCTTAAATACATTAACGGTGTATGGGCAAACTCTTATAATGTAATTTCGAATGTTAATAATGCTCTTAAATACATTGAGCTAAACAAAGGCTTGCTTGATAATATTAACTATCAGATCATTAAAGGTGAGCTGCTTGCAATCAGGGCATTTATGCATTTCGATCTGATGAGGTTGTACGGACTTGGCAATCTAAATGCCAGAACAGATCTTGCATCTAAGTTTGCCATACCTTATGTAACCACTCTTAGTAAAGAGATGACACCACAGCTTACATACAAGCAGACAATCGACCTTATGGTTGCAGACCTAAATGTTGCTTTGCAACTACTCGATATTGATCCTGTAACAAAAAAACATCCTACCTCATTCTACAACGAGGTAAACATCGATGGATTTTTTAACAATCGTCAGCAGAGGTTTAATTACTATGCTACAAGCTTGCTGCTTGCGAGAGTCTATATGTGGGAGGGCAGTCAGCAAAGTATTGCCAACGCATTGACACTTGCAAACAAGGTAATTGCAGATGCAGAAACAAACTCAGTTGTTACTTGGGCAACAAGCACAAGTGTTACAAATGATGTGATTATGAAATCTGAGCATTTGATGTCTCTTAATACTCAGAACCTAATTAGCAGAACAGCAGATTTCTTTAAACTTGAGATTATTGCTGCCAGTGATATTAAGGCTCAGTATGTGTCAAATGACAGAATGATGGCAATTTATGAGGCCGAAGGAGTTGGAAGCACAGACTTTAGGTTCTCAAAGCAGTTCATTCAAAATTCAGTTACAACTGCAGGCAAGAATGCATACACTCCTCTCAAATTCTACGGAGTAAGCAATGACAAGGTTACAAAGAATTTCATTCCTTTAATGAGAATACCGGAGGCATACTATATCGCATCTGAGTGTATGATTAAAAAGACAAGTCCTGATGCCGCCGGTGCCCTGGCACTGCTTAATAGTGTAAGACAAAAAAGAGGAATTACCACCAATCTCACAGATGCATCAACTTCTTCTGTAATGAACGAGATTATCAAGGAGTACACAAAAGAGTTTTATTGCGAAGGTGCAATGTTCTTCCTTTACAAACGTCTTGGCAAAGAGACTATTCCGGGCTACAATCAAGTTGCATCTGATGCAATTTATATGCTGCCTTATCCTTCGACAGAGCTACAAATGGGTAGAAAACAGTAATTAAATATGAGAATTATGAAAAATATAATAAAATATCTGCTTCTGGTTTCGATCGTCCTATCTGTTGCAGGATGCCAAAAGGACGACATTATGGTCTTTGATATAAACGATGGCGGGGTATTGTTTCCCGGTGCCGGAGATGCCATGATCTACAAAGGATACAATTCTACTGATAAGGTGTACTATGTAAACGAATCCTTCTTGAATGTACCCCTCACACAGGATAAATACATTGTTGATTTCCCGGTAAGGGTTTCAGGAGATTCACTTAAGCATAATAGAGTGGTTGCTTTTGATATTGACCCTGCAAATACTACAGCATTGTCGTCACAGTACAAAATTGTTGATGCAATTATTCCTGCAGGAAAGCGATACGGAAGAATCAGGTTTGAACTTAGCAGGGACGCTGCTTTGGATAACGCATCTGTAAAGGTTGGAATTATTCTTAAAGACTCAGATGATCTTAAAGTAGGATCAAACGAATACAAAAAAGGGGTGCTGACATGGAGCAATATGCTTCCTATGTATCCTAACTCTGCAAACTTCATAAGAACATACAATTGCATTGTCCTCACTCCGCTCACAAAAACGAGTACTGCAAATACCTATTACAGTCCCAACGCCCATAAGGCAATTCTTGATGCACTTGGCTGGCCTATAAATTACTGGCCTTCATATGTAAGCGGATTTGCTGACCCGGGTACAGGAACAAGTGCTATGTTCGGAGTCTATTACACAGACCTTTATGCGCAAAAGCTAAAGACATATCTGGATGCTTATGCTGCAGCCAATGGTGGTCAAAGGTTGTTGCATAACGCCGGCCTTGCTATCGGTAAAGAGATACAGCCACGTGTAACAGGCGCTGTTTATATTCCCTAATCATTAAAAGAAGTTAACAATGAAAAGAATAATATATAATTCAATAGCTTTATTGCTTGTGGCACTCCTCCTGAGTGGCTGTTACACCGACAAGTCCGGCCTGGACACATCAAAAATCAATGATATTGTGATTGAAACTCCTGATATGTCATCAATATTGAGAGTTGAATACCTTGAAAATGTAACCTTTCAGCCAACTGTTAAAATGGGTTCAACAGTTAATCCTTCAGATATTTCGTATAAATGGGAGATTAACCAGACTCCGGGATCTACAGACCTGGTTGTATTAGGTACGAACAGAGTATTAAATACAACAATCAAAAATACTATTATATCTGCAGCTTATACCTTAATATTCACTGCAATTGACGAAAAACATGGGTTAGAGTACAAAAAGAGCTGGCCTGTTTTCGTGAGCAGCTCATTCCGTGAAGGTATAGTTGTTGCTGAAACCAGGAATGGAACCACTTCGGATCTTTCTCTAATAATGGATAACGGGATTACAACATCGTATGATAAAGGATTAAATATCAAATATGAAATCTGGAAGACATCTACGGGTTCTGCCCATCCTGCCCTTATTAAAAGTATAGCTTACTCTTTGCATAAACCAAGTGCAATACTAACAAAGAATGTGATAACCACAATCTTTGCCAACAAGGACATTAAGATGTACGATTGCCAGAACTATTCGGTTTACAAAGATGCCGAGCAGATTTTCCCTGCTAAAACAGCAAGTTTTGATCCTCAGGCATTCTATACTATTAACAATGCAACCTGGATTCTTGTAGTGAATAATGTTGCATATTTGTTTGCAAACAATCAGGGAATTACATCGTTTATGATGCCAGCTTCCGGACTTAACTATGTTGATAATGCCGTTATGGTTGCAGATAATGCAGCAGGAGCCGGTCCTTTTGCTTTTTGGTATAATAACAATACGGGTAAGTTCTACAACATCTCTATGACCTTTACAACTCCAGCAAGCGGAGGGGAATACACTAATCAAGGTGTGTTTAATCCAACAAATGTTCCCGACAGGAGAATGGTTGCCGGTGATATCTCTGTTGACGGTGTTACTCCAACAATGCTTTTGAAAAATCAGGTAACAGGCAACTACGAACTATATGCGATCTCCTTTGGCTATTATGATGCAAACTGGAATCTGACGCCATCTGCTCCAAAACTTAAGGTTGAACTTCCGGTTGCTCTTACCTCAATTCTTAACTCTGCAGTATCTATCTTTTTCAATATGTTTGACCCTATTATGTATGTTGCAACCTCGACTAAGATATATTCTGTGAATTTCGGTGGAGGAATTGTATCCTATAGTGAAAAGTACACAGCTCCTGCCGGTGAGCAAATTACTAAGGCAAAGCTCTTTGTACAGGGAAGGTACAGGCTTAACAGAACAGAGTTTAATGCCGTAAACGGCCCTGTTTATGAGCCACAATTATCGCTCAATACAAAAGCTGTAGTTATTGCTACACAAAAGGGTGAATTTGAGGGTCAGATTTATGTTATACCTCACGGAACTGCAGGAACAGGAGATCTTAACGCTGCTCAGGCAAAAAAATATTCAGGATTTGGTAAAGTACTTGACTTTACATTCCAGGGACAATAAAAAATATATTTAATGAGAAAATTATTCCTAACGAGCGCCCTATTTGTATTAACCTGCAGCCTTTTTGCTGCTTCAGGCGTAGCGCCGGTTTATCAAAACAAGAAAGATGAGAAAGAGAAAACTGCTCCTAAGAAGGATTCAGTTTCGGCGTATGATAAATTGTTTAAAGAGAAGCATGAAACAGCCAAGGGCATGTTTACCCTGCATAAAGTAAAGGGGAAGCTCTATTTTGAGATACCTTTGAACATGCTGGGCAAACAGATGCTTATTGCATCAACGGTTACGGAGACAAGTGATAACGGGAACGGAATTGTTGGAGGCAAACCCAGCCCGATTCATATTGCATTTACAAAATCGGCTGAAAGTATCCAGCTTAGAAGAATAAACAGCGATGTGATAACAGACAATTCAGAATCCAATATTGCTGAGGCAATCAGAAGGAGTAGTATTGGCTCAATAATGAAGAGCATGAAAATCGAGGCATATTCCAACGACAGCACTGCTGTCGTTGTGGATATGACCAGTTTTTTTGTTGGTGACAATAAAGATCTTACACCGTTTGACGTTTACAGTCAATACACAATGTTTAACGGTCTTAAAAGAACAGAGAGCTTTCAGCAGGATAAATCATTTCTGGGAAATATCAAGTCTTTTAGCGACAATCTTGTTGTAACCAGCACATTAAGCTATAATTATACCCTAACTGATGTTAGAACAACAAGAACAATTGTAAAGGATGAGCCTTTTACGGCAGTTGTTTCCAGGTCTATTGTTCTGCTCAGAGAGCAGCCGGTGAGGCCAAGAAATGCTGACTACAGGGTTGCCGTATTCCCTACCGGCAAATATATGTTTGGCGAGAAGGAGCAATCTTCAAAGCTGATATATTATGCCAACAGATGGAATCTGGAGCCTAAAGATATTGATGCATTTCGCGCAGGTAAGCTCAGTGAGCCCGTAAAACCAATAATATTCTATATTGACAGCAACTTTCCTGAAAAGTGGAAGCCCTTTATAAAAGAGGGTGTTGAGCAATGGAACGAGCTTTTTGAGGAGATCGGATTCAAAAATGCCATTAAGGCGGTTGATTTCCCTAAAGATGATCCGGAATTTGATCCGGATAACATTAAGTACTCTTGCGTGAGATATGCTCCACTAGGAGTTCAAAATGCAATGGGACCATCTTGGGTTGACCCAAGGTCGGGAGAGATTATAAATGCTTCTGTTTATCTCTATCATGACATAATCAAACTGTTGAATAACTGGATGTTTGTCCAGATATCTCCTGCAGACAAAAGAATTCAGACCAAGAATATTCCTGAAGATATCATGAATGACGGTATCAGATACGTTGTTGCCCACGAGGTTGGACACTGCCTTGGTTTTATGCACAATATGAGTGCTTCCAATGTTATCCCGACAGACTCTCTGCGATCTGCAACTTATACAAATAAAGTAGGTACAACTACTTCCATTATGGATTATGCACGTTTTAACTATGTTGCACAACCCGGTGATAAAGAGAGAGGAGTTAGATTAACACCTCCAAGATTCGGTGAATATGACAAATTCCTTATTAAATGGAGTTACTCATACTACCCGGACACAAAGAGTGCCAACGAAGAGGCGAAAATTTTGTCTGATATGGTTAGCGAGGCTATCAAGAACCCTGTTTACCGATATGGCAAGCAGCTCTCATACCCGCTTGATCCAAGGTCACAGACAGAAGATCTGGGAGATGATGCAATAAAGGCTACCCTTTACGGCATTCAAAACCTCAAGTACCTTATGAACAACCTAAATTCATGGGTTGCTGCCGAAGATGAAGATTTTTCGTACAGGACTGAAATTTACGATGGCATTGTAATGCAGTACTTCAGATACATTAACCATGTTTTTGCCTACGTAGGTGGAATTTACCTAAATGAGGTTAAAGTAGGTGATGAGATGTTACCTTTTGAAAGCGTAGAGCGCGAAAAGCAGATAGCAGCCCTCAAGTTTATGATGAGTCAGGTAAAAGATATCGATTGGTTAGACAATGAGGAGCTTATGAAGAATATTACCATTATGGGTTCTGCTAAAAATCTACTGCAAGGAGTAATTGCTCAGGCGGTTGTTGCTGCGCCAATAAAGGTTATGTTATCTTCATCAATTGCGAAAGAACCATATACCTTTAACCAATGTTCTGATGATGTTTTCAATTTTGTTTGGGAGCCTGCTATAAAGAGACGTAAGCTTTCTGAAATTGAAAAATTCATGCAAACTGAATATGTTACCAGTGTTCTTAATACGAGTAATGTAGCCAAACTTATAAGCGGTATGGGCATCTCAGAGAGTGCACAGGCAGGTTCACAGGTTTCTCTTTTTGATATTCTTGCAAAAGAGGACAAGCAGTCAAGATTCACAAAACAGTTGCAGACAATCTCTGCTTTTGAATCTCTTCCTTTAGCCGGACAAGATATGAACCCTGTTGCCGGTTATGGTGTGCCTTCTACAAAATTCAGCATAGTGTTCAATCCTGAAACCAATTTCTACAACTACCTGATAAAGGCTAAAAAAGTTCTGGAGTCAGCTTCTAAATCACGTGCCAAAAAAGAGGATAAGCTTCACTATGAACTTCTTCTTAAAAAAATTAATTCAGTTCTAAAAGTACAATAGTAATCCAAGGATGAATATGATAAAGAAATTATTAATTCTTACTCTAATCTCCTGCAGTGCTTTTGTACTGAATGCGCAGACTAAGAGTAAGGCTACAGATAAAAAAGATACTTCAAAAACAGCGAGTGCCGATACCACAAAAAAACTCTCTGCTTACGAAAAGCTTTTTGATAAAAAGAAAAATGTTACCACATCTGTGGGCATTATTACCCTGCACAATATTGAGGGAAAGGTTTACTTTGAGTTCCCGCTGAACCTTATCGGAAAGAGCTTTCTGATGAGTTCTCTTGTTGATAATGTGAGTGATATGAGTCTCAGTTATGCAGGTCAAAGACCTTCAAGACCTTCGCACATCAATTTTTCAAAAACAGACTCTCTGGTTCAGATAAGGCTTGTGCCGATTCCGAAGATTGTTGACTCTGAAGATGTGGGTATACAGGAGGCTGTGGACAGAAGTTCATTGCCATCAGTTATAAGCTCGTTCCCTATTATTGCTTTTAACAAAGACAGCAGTGCAATTGTGTTTGACGTTACATCGTTCTTTGTTTCAGGAGGTAAGCATATTGGAACACTAAATGCATCCTCTTTCGGGGGGTTCATTCAGAAGGTATCTACGTTCAGCAAAGATCTCTCGGCTCTGAAAGATGTTGAGGCTTATGACGATAATATATCTGTTTTAAGCAACATGACCTATACTTTTAAAACTTTCTTTCTAGGTATGGAGTCGGGTGGTACCGAATATCTGACGGTAGAGATGAGGACAACTCTCAGTTTGCTTCCGGAGGAGAAATTCAGACACCGTTATGCTGATTACAGAATTGGTACCAGTGTAACTGAGTTTGAAAAGTTTGGCAGTAAAGACCAGGGGACTAAGCTTAGTTATCTCTCTAACAGATGGAGGCTTGAACCAAAGAATGCAGAGGCACATCGCTCAGGTAAACTTAGCGAGCCTTTGAAACCAATAGTGTTCTATGTTGACACTCTGTTTATACCTTCATGGAGAGAGGCAATTAAAAAGGGTCTCCTAAAGTGGAACGAATCTTTCGAGAAAATTGGATTTAAAGATGTGATAAGGGTATATGACTACCCTTCGAAGAGTCAGGATCCTAAATTCAGCGCCGGTAACGCCTCTTATAACTGTGTTAAATATGCACAAACTCCATCAAGGGGAATTGCCAGACACATCAATACAGACCCCAGAACTGGTGAAATTCTTAGTGCCTCAATACTTTTCTTCAGGGATTCTCCGGTAACTCTTCAAAGAGAGAGAATCTACCAGACTGCTGCAGTTGAACCCGGAGTGAGAGGATATGAACTTCCTGATGATTTGATGGCAAATTCTATTGAGCTTGCCATGATGAGGGAGATGGGCTTTTGCCTTGGCCTCAGCGCCAACCTTGCCGGTTCGTCATGGATGCCTGTTGATTCTCTCAGATCTGCTACATTCACCCAGAAAGAGGGAATTACCTCTTCCGTTATGGATCAAATCAGGTACAACTACATCGCACAGCCGGGTGATATTGAAAAGGGAGTTAAGCTTACTGCCGATAAGCCGGGTGTTTACGACCACTATGCAATAGAGTGGCTATACAAGCCATATTATGCTGCTAAAACGCCTGCTCAGGAGGTTGCCTCTCTTAAAGAGTTGATCTCTTCAAAGATTGATGATCCTCGTTTTTACTTTGGCAGGGAGCAGAACTGGAGTGCATACTTTGACCCGCGCTCTTTGGTTGAAGACCTTGGAAACGATAAAATCAAAGCTGCACAATATGGAATCAACACCCTAAAGTATGTGAGCGAGAATGCCACAGAATGGGTGAACAAGAATGAGGCTGACGAATCTTACAGAGAGCTCTTTATTGACTTTATTTTCCTTAAGCTGTACGATTACTACAGAAGTCTTATGGTAAACATTGGCGGGATAGAGATTAACAGTAAATATGAAGGAGACCCTGCACCAACATTCGTTCCTATTGATAAGAGAATTCAGAGAGAGAGTCTTTTCTATATGCTAAACCAGGCTGATGACCTTAGCTGGGCTGACAACAAAGATCTTCTTATGATGTCGGGAATGAACCCATCTTTCTCAAGATACCTGGCCAACAGCCTTGCAAGACTTCCTTTCCAGAGAATTTCGATGGTTGCATTTGCGCAGACTAAATCATCTGATACATACACCGTTGATGAAATGCTTACCGATCTTTCTGAGTTTTCATTCAGAAATATCAGCAAGGGCTTAGATCCATCGGAGGCTCAGAGAGCGACACTTATAGCCCTAACACAAGTTTTGCTAGGGGGATCCAATCTTCCAAATGTAATTGTAGCAAGAACCCGAAACAAAAACGCATTCCAGTTAACAGATAATCAGTTAGAATACAATCCGTTTGAATACAATCAACAAACAAGCGTTAACGACTATATGTCTTATGAGAGCATTAGGGCGCGATGTTTCCCTGACGAGGTTATGATTGATCAATTGGGTGAGTCGAATATTTTTTCTGAATTTGGATTCAACAATCTAATGGAAGATGGCTTAAACGGTTCATCGGATAACGGGTTTGAACGCTCAAATTTTCAACCTCTTGTCTCGATAAAATATTTGACCGATCAAAACCTCGCACCGCTATACTATAAGCACCTTTTAGATCTAAGGTCAAAACTTAAATCTTACAGATCAAGGGCAAAATCACATGAGTCAAAAAACAAGATAGATTACCTTATTTTGTCAATTGATAAAGGCCTGGGGAAGAATTAGAAGGTTAAGAATAAATTGAAATACAAAAGATGATATTAATTAAAAATTATAAAGCGATAAATAGTTTATTAGATAATCAGCACAAGGCAGGTATCATGATGTTTGCGGATAATTCATGGTTCTTTAGGATGGAACTTGAAACTTAAGTTTTGGTTAGTATTTAAGTGCAGTGCTCCGGTGGTTTAACGGAGTTCAAACGTCTGCCGCTGATTGAAAGGGGTCTCTTAGGAGGCCCCTTTTTTTTCGTAAAATTTGCATGGTTGGAATTTTATTTTTTACTTTGCAAATAAAAGTGCTTTTCATATGAAAGAAGAAAAGGATTACATTAAAGAGATAAGTGAGATACGTTCTATGATGGAACGCAGCTCCAAGTTCCTCTCCCTATCAGGTTGGGCAGGAATTATGGCTGGTATATATGCACTCGTCGGTGTCTATGTTGCAGATTCATATTTTGGATTTAACCCTCAGGAGATATCAGACAGGGGAGGTATAGGCCTCAACATAATACTACTTGCAACAGTTGTTCTGATATTTGCCATTTTCACGGCAATACTCCTTTCCTACAAAAGAGCAGGCAAAAGAGAAGAGAAGCTGTGGAACTCTACTACCAGAAGATTGGTAATAAATATGGCGGTTCCATTAATTTCGGGGGGAGTGGTTATCTTGATTCTTGCATCGAAAGGTCTGGTTGGTCTAATTGCACCGCTTACCATGATTTTTTATGGACTTGCACTTTTTAACGTGAGCGGCATTACAATAAAGGAGATTAAAGGGCTGGGCATAAATCAGATAATACTTGGACTCATTGGCTTATATTTTGTTGAGTATGGTCTGCTATTGTGGGCATTAGGATTTGGAGTTGCCCATATTTTGTACGGCATAGTCATGTATTTTAAATACGAGAGGGGTTAAGGTGAAAACATTTACTGACAGACTACACAAAGCATTCGAAAGCAGGGTTCGGCTTGGAATCATGTCGGCCCTTGCTGTGAATGATACTCTTGATTTTAATGCACTTAAGGAGTATCTTGATATAACTGACGGTAATCTAGCAAGCCATATAAAAGCATTGGAGAAAGAGGAGTTCATCGGGGTTGAAAAGACTTTCATTGGAAAGAAGCCGAATACCAGATATTTTACAACAAAAATTGGAAGAGAAGCTTTTAACCAACACCTCGAAGCTCTGGAATCGATTGTTAAATCACGTAAATTATAAAAAATAATTTCAGGATAAATTTTTTTTGCATGCCAACTTTGAATTTCAAAGAACTTTTTATAATCACATTTGTTAATTACCAATAATTAAAATCAAAAACGTAAATGAATAAATAAGAAATGAGACATAAATCACAAATTATCATATTATCAAATCAAAAAATTTCAAATTTCATTCACTAAAATAACAACTTTAAAATTAATAAAATGGAAACAGCATCAATGGTTAAAAGAATGCTCATCGGAGCAGGTATTGCACTGGTATTAATTACAATTTTTCTACTGGGTGTAGACGAACCAAACCCTGAATGGCCAAAATTATGGATGATAAGACCTCTTGTAGTGGTTCCGATTGCAGGTGCCTTTGGAGGTTTCTTAACTTATCAGATTGACAAACGCTTGAATAAGGGCACATGGGCAAAAATTGCAGCGGTAGTTCTTAGCTTTATTGCATATGTATTTGTCCTTTGGATGGGCAGCGTATTAGGTCTTGCAGGAACTTTGTGGAACTAATAATACAGTGGCAATAAAACTAATAATACAGAGGCAAATATGAAAGATTACCCTTTTTCCAATCTTAACGACTCCAATGAAAACACTACTGCTAGTTTTGATGAAATTAAATGGGGTAGCAGGAGCGATATAGTTCTGGTTGTTGCGTTGGTACTGATTGCCGGTTTAATAGCAAAAATTCCGGCTATTTTGGGCATTAATGAGGAGTTCTTCTACACCCGAAACGTGGGTTTTATAATATTTCCCGCACTTACTGCATTTTTTGTATTTAAAAACAGACTCTCAAAAACTCATATTAGAGTAATAACGCTTTTTACACTCGTAGCTTTGATTTTTATAAATTCACTGCCTGATGTAAAGGAGAGTGACACATTAATACTCTCTTCGATTCACATTTTGCTTTTGCTTTGGGCAGTTCTGGGTTTTACATTTACCGGGGGCAGGAAAGAAAAGTTTATACCAATATTCAATTATAACAAACAGGCTAAAGATAAAGCTGATGCTAAATTTTCATTGAGCAATCAGCCTGAAAAGAATATTCAGCTAAGTGAAAACTCAAGTTCATCAAGTAATTCTCCTCTGGAATTCCTTAAGTATAACGGAGATCTGATAGTGATGTCAACCCTGATTTTAATTGCCGGAGGAATAATGTCTGCAATAACCATTGGCCTTTTTAACCTTATCGGGCTTAATATTGAGGGTGTATATTTTGATTATGTTGCTATTTTCGGGCTTGCAGCAACACCTATTGTTGGGACTTACATCATAAGAACAAACCCTAATTTGGTTGGAAAAGTTTCTCCTCTGATTGCGAGAATCTTTAGTCCGCTTGTTCTGATTATGCTTGTTATTTTTCTGTCAGCCATAGCAATATCCGGAAAAAATCCCTACAATGACAGAGAATTTCTGATAATTTTCAATGCCCTTCTTGTTGGTGTGATGGCAATTATCTTTTTTTCAGTTTCGGGAAGAACAGGCAATTCGGCCGGACGTTTTGAACTGTGGATTTTGACACTTCTTTCAGCAGTAACTGTGTTGGTTAACGCTGTTGCACTATCGGCAATTATTTACAGAATATTTGAATGGGGGATAACTCCAAACAGAGCAGCTGTGCTGGGCTTAAACACACTTATTTTTCTAAATCTCATCTTTGTGACAATCCGTTTTATTAAGGTTATTGCCGGTAGCCGGAGATCAATTTCAGGCAATGCAATCACAGACTTCCTCCCACTATATATTCTCTGGGCGGCAATTGTAACATTTCTTTTTCCATTTGTTTTCTGACAGAGAGAACTTTATTATATTATCATGTGTGAAATGTGTAACAATAGTGAGTAATTGTGTAGTGATACAGTAGGTTGTTTTGGTCACCTTTGCTGAACAATCATTTATATTAAATGGTTATTATTAAATTAAACAATGATGAAAAAAACAATGAAAAAAGTAATTCTGGTTTTCGCATTTGCAACCTTTATCTTTGGTAGTGTATTTGCTCAGAAGAACAGTACAGATTTCAGACAAAAGTTATCGTTCGGCATAAAGGGTGGTGCAAATTATTCTAATGTTTACGACACTCAAGGAGAGCAATTTAATGCTGATGCTAAATTTGGTTTGGCTGCAGGCGTTTTTGTTGCTATTCCACTTGGAAAATTACTGGGTGTTCAACCGGAAGTTTTGTTTTCGCAGAGAGGTTATAAGGGATCAGGTTCATTATTAGGCAGTCCTTACAGCTATTCTTATACAAGTAATCATATTGATGTTCCTTTGTTATTTGCTATCAAGCCAATCTCTTTGATTACTATTTTGGCCGGTCCTCAGTACTCGTTCCTTATAAAAGACAAATACGAATTTAACAGCGCTATTGTTAATACATCACAGGAACAAGTATTCGAAAATGACAATATTCGTAAAAACACTCTCTCATTCTTGGGAGGACTTGATTTTAATCTGAACAGAATTGTTATTGGCACAAGAGTAGGATGGGATCTTCAGGCTAATAAAGGTGACGGAACATCAGAAACTCCTCGCTACAAAAATATCTGGTATCAGGCTACAATAGGTTTCAGGTTCTAGAAAACACCTGAATAATTAATAAGGAAGCACCTGTTTACGCAGGTGCTTTTTTGTTTGTAATAATATGAGCTGATGTATTGTTTTGCGTTGATTTATGTTGATGTTTATTTATATAGCAATTTCTTCAGGATCTCTGCCGGCACTGCATCTTTGTGTACCAGTATAGAGATGGTTTTTGCCTTAACGTACTCCCTTGATAGGTGATTATAACCTCCAAAGCGGTTGATTTCAGGCTTCCATGAGTTCTTTACTATGTAGTAAGTTGTACCATTCTTGTCCTTTGCAGTTCCAATTAGGTGCATAAGGTGGTCATCGGTGGTCACGAAGGTTTCAAAGCCCTTTTGGCGAGAAGCTGCGTCTGTTTTAACCTCCTTGTATATCCTGTTAAAAGAGAGCTTGGAACCCTCCTCCGAGGCAAGCTCCTCCGCTGTTGGCATCATAGCCAAGCCGGCTTTGTCCGAATAGCTTTTCTCGCTCATATCCCCATCCCAGCTGACGGTGAATCCTTTTTCTATTGAGTTGTCTATGACTTGCATAAATTCGTCAAGGGGGAGGTTGTAATAGAGCCCTCCATTCCAGTTGTCGGGAATCTCAAGCAGAAACTCTTTGTAATATGGGTGATGGGTAAAGCTTGTGAGAAAGATATAATCGTTGGTATTAAGCCCCAGGCTTTGGTAGAAACTGTTAGGAGTATATTCTCTCCCTTTATAGGTGAACTTTTGCGGCGCAACCCCCAGATAGATATCCAGCAGAGAGTTGAGCAGCTTGTCAAACTCCACAGTTACCTCTTTGTTTTTTACAGGAACCTGTGATATTACATTTACATATTCGTTCAATAGCGAATGATTATGGGTAGGGGAGTTGTAGTTAATTCCGCTATAAACCTCCTCAGGCACAATCCCATGCTCATTTACAACATCAAACATCATGTTCGAAAGACTTCCCTCCTGCAGGTTTCCCTTGCCACGCTTTAAAAAGTTGTCCTTAACCCTGTTTATATAATTGTATCTTACTGTATGCATCTCAGAAAGATCAAACACTCCTTTGCCCATTCTGATAAGTTCTGATTCAAAAAACGAGGTAGTCGCAAACGACCAGCATGTACCGGTTACAGCCTGATCCTTTACCGGAGTGGCAGGTAGCATTTTGATGTATTCAAACTGATATACAGGGCATTTCCCCGTAATCTGACTGTCGGATTGTTTGGGAAAGGCCAGTGCAACAGTGGCAAGAAGAATTGTAAAGAGTTTTTTCATGGCGGTCTTTTGATTTATTCAAAGCAAGATACAGAAAAATCGGAAAAGCACCCTCAAATGCAACTGTCGATTGATTTTTACATCTAAAAATAGGCATTAACTGTTTTTCTACTAATTTTGTGTAATAATTACAAAAACATAACTGATGGACGGTAAGTTTACATATGACTATCCCAGAGCAGCGCTTACCTCAGATTGCGTCGTGTTTGGATTTGATGGTGAAAACCTAAATATTTTACTTGTTCAGAGAGGGGCAGAACCTTTTAAAGATAGCTGGGCATTGCCCGGAGGTTTTTTGAGAATGGACGAGACAACAGAAGAGTGCGCAGAGAGAGAATTGAAAGAGGAGACAGGCATCTCAGGTGTATTTATGAGGCAAATCAAAACATTCTCGTCTATTGATAGAGACCCCAGGGGGCGTGTTATTACTGTTGCATATTACGCACTGATTAATCCACATCTTTTTAACAGAGTAAAAGTTACAGGTGGAGAGGATATTACCGATACCGGGTGGTTTCCTATAGAGAGTGTCCTGGCCGACACATCACTTGCTTTTGATCATCATGAAATAATATCAGAGGCAATCGAAAAGCTAAAACATGAGATACGACATTACCCAATAGCATTTGAACTGCTGGATAAGTATTTTACAATCAAACAACTTCAGACAGTTTACGAAAGTATTCTGAATACAAAATTCGACCGTGGCAATTTTCAAAAGAAGATGGTGGGTAGAACAGAAAATGTGACGGGTGAACAAAAAGGCACAAAATCCCGAAAAGAACAAAGGAAGAATACCGGCGTTCTGATTGACTCAGGTGAGGTCGTAAGCGGGGTGAAGCACAAACCTGCAAAAATCTACAGTTTTGACCGCACCCGCTTCGAACGACTTGTTAAAAAAGCCGATTTTACGTTTGATTTTTAATCAAGCACCACCAAATATTCTTACACTCTTTTATTTTAATACTATTACCCTATGACCTGTTTTTTAAAACAGGAGAGTCAGCACTTTATCCAATACTACAAAACCACTTAAATTAGTAACGTAACGAATCTTGAGTCATCAAGGTTACATTTTCATTTTCAAAGTTATATAGTCTAACAAAGGTATTTGAAGAGGCATCTTTGCCTTGAGGTGTAATAACAATAAAATTTGTAGTGGTTCTGTTAGGGTTATGATCTATCCATGTTCCTGAATTTGCATAAATACATTTTTTCCCGTTATTGTCTACGGAAGCAACTATTATGGGAACATGTGAATGTCCGAATATAACTATTCTTTTATCGGAATCCGGATTTAAGAAATACTGGATTTTTGCCTGGTTATCTGTCTCTGTTGCACTGGCAGCGTTAGAAATAGCTTGTAAAACAGGAATATGAACATTTACACGATTAAGTGTTTGCCTTTGATCCCATGAATCTTGAATCCCTTTATAAAGATTAACATATATAAAACCCCCTGCAGTTCTCTGAAAAGGCAATACATCGTTTACAGAAAATGTTCCTGTTAATTTATCAACATTAGTAACAAAAATATTTTCATCAAACTTGTTTGTAACAGTAAAAAGTTTAACTGCCCACTCCCATAATTTCCAGTAAGCAAAAAGTAAATCCTGGCTT
>JAUYTX010000064.1 GCA_030695025.1 Bacteroidales bacterium
CAACCTCAATAATGATATATGCGATGCCTCTATGGATAAGGCATCAGAGCATAATGGTCTCTCTGCTTTTGGAAAAGAGGTCGTTAAGGAGATGAACCGTCTTGGTATTATTATTGATGTATCTCATGCATCTGTAAAAACAGTATTAGATGTGGTTAAATTAAGCAAATATCCTGTAATGGCAAGTCATTCAGGAGTATACTCTTTAAAAAATCACAATAGAAATCTTAGAGACCATGAGATGAAGGCCATTGCCCAAGCCGGAGGTTTGATTCAGATTGCTACAGGCCGTTTTTTTCTCTCAGAACTTCCAAAAGACTCTGTTACTGTTAGCCACATTGCAGATCACATCGATTATGCCAGGAGTCTTGTGGGTATAGACCATATAGGTCTGGGCACAGATTTTGACGGCGGAGGGGGAGTTGTAGGACTTGAGAATGTTTCAAAAATGAAAAACCTTACAATAGAGCTTCTAAGAAGAGGTTATACTCCTGAAGATCTGGAAAAGTTCTGGGGAGCCAATTTTATAAGATTCTTGAAACATCAGAATTTGTAAATATTTTTCCACATACTTTTGCACATTTAAATTTTTTGGTATATTTGCATCCCGCTAAATATGCACTCAATATGCTTATTTCGCTAAGGAGCAGGGATTTAACCCTAAAAATATTTTGACCAAAGCACATAAAAATATTTACTGTTATCGTTAAACTGTAAAAAAAGCAATGTTACAACCAAAAAAAACCAAGTTCAGAAGGCAGCAGAAAGGCCGAATGAAAGGGATCGCACACAGGGGACATGAGCTCTCTTTTGGATCTTTCGGGATTAAGACTACAGCTGCTTGCTGGTTAACCGGCCAGCAGATAGAGGCTGCTCGTCAGGCCGTAGTAAGGTATATGAAGCGTGAGGGCCAAATCTGGATTCGCGTATTCCCTGACAAACCATTTACCAAGAAGCCTGCAGAGGTTCGTATGGGTAAAGGAAAAGGAGCTCCGGAGGGGTTTGTATGTCCAATCACACCGGGCCGAATGATTATTGAGGCAGAGGGTGTCTCTCTAGAGATTGCCAAAGAGGCATTACGTCTGGGAGCTCAAAAACTGCCGGTAGTTACAAAATTTGTAGTCCGCAGGGATTATCAGGAATAATAAAAGCAGAAATAATATGAAAGCAACAGAGATACGCGAGTTATCCATTAAAGATCTGAAGGAACGCATCGAAACCGAAAAGGCAAACCTAATGCGCCTTAAGATGAATCATGCTGTTTCTCCTTTAGATGATTTATCTCAGATTAACAAGGCAAAAACAAACATTGCCAGAATGCTCACCATATTGAGCCAAATGGAAAATAAGAAGGACAACTAAGAAGTCATGGAAAGAAATCTTCGTAAAGAAAGAATAGGAATGGTGGTAAGCAACAAAATGGACAAATCCATCGTGGTTGCTGTTAGAAGAAAAGTAAAACACCCTATTTACGGAAAGTTCGTAAATAAAACCACTAAGTTTGTTGCTCATGACGAAAAGAACGAGTGCAGTGAGGGAGACAAAGTGCGCATAATGGAGACTCGTCCTTTAAGTAAGACAAAACGCTGGAGACTAGTAGAAATTGTAGAAAAAGTTAAATAGCCATGATACAGCAAGAATCGAGATTATTGGTGGCAGACAACAGTGGAGCAAAGGAGGTTCTTTGCATTCGCGTGTTAGGGGGAACCCGCCGCCGCTATGCCGGAGTTGGCGATAAAATAGTGGTTACCGTTAAAAGTGCTATCCCCGGTGGTGATGCCAAAAAGGGGACAGTTTCAAAAGCGGTGATTGTTCGTACAAAAAAAGAGATCCGTCGCGCTGACGGTTCATATATTCGTTTTGATGACAATGCATGTGTGTTGCTCAACAGTCAGGGAGAGGTTCGCGGAACCCGCATTTTTGGCCCTGTTGCCAGAGAGTTGCGCGAAAACTATATGAAGATTGTATCTTTAGCACCTGAGGTGTTATAATTTTTATAAGGAAAAGATATGAATAAGAAATTACATATTAAAAAAGGCGATACAGTTTATGTAAATGCCGGAGATGACCGCGGTAAAACCGGTAAAATTCTCGAGGTTCTTACAGAAAAAAACCGCGCCATAGTTGAAGGAATCAATCTGGTAAGCAAACATACCAAGCCTAATGCTAAGCATCCTCAGGGGGGCATTATCAAACAAGAGGCCGGGGTACACCTGTCTAACCTGCAAGTTGTTGACCCTGTGAAGGGAGGTCCTACACGCATAGGCCGTCGTTTAAATGACAAGCAAAAATTAGTTCGTTACTCGAAAAAATCTGGAGAGGAGATTAAATAATGGCAAATACTAAAGAAGGAGCTGCAAAGAAGCCAGCGGCAATTGCTAAGCCTGCAAAAATCGAAAAGGCGGCAAAGTCACAAGGAGCCCAGGTAGTTGTAAAGGGCTACAAACCTACTCTTCAAAAAATGTATACAGAGGAGATAGTTGCTAAACTTCAAAAGGAGTTTGGATATAGTTCTGTAATGCAAGTCCCTAAACTGGAGAAGATTGTTATTAACCAGGGTATTGGTGCTGCTACGGGTGACAAAAAGCTTGTGGACGTAGCACAGCAGGAGCTTACTAATATAACAGGACAAAAAGCGGTACAGACAGTTTCAAAGAAAGACATTTCCAACTTTAAACTTAGAAAGGGAATGCCAATCGGAGTAAAAACCACTTTGCGTGCTGCAAAGATGTACGAGTTTCTTGAAAGACTAATTTCCGTATCACTTCCTCGCATCAGAGACTTCAAAGGAATCAGCGAGAAGTTTGACGGCAAGGGGAACTATACACTAGGTATTAAAGAGCAGATAATTTTCCCTGAGATCGATATCGACAAAATCACAAAGATTCTGGGTATTGAGATAACATTTGTTACTTCAGCGGAGAAAGACGAAGAGGCTTTTGCTCTTCTTCGTGAATTCGGTCTGCCTTTTAAAAACATCAAGAAATAATCTTTAAAAAGAGAAGATAGATAATGGCAAAAGAATCAATGAAGGCACGCGAGAGAAAACGCGCAAAATTAAGTGCCAAATATGCAGAAAAACGCAAAGCCCTTAAGGAGGCAGGTGACTATGCTGCTTTGGATAAACTGCCAAAGAACTCAAGCCCTGTACGCCTGCACAACCGTTGCTCTATAACAGGTCGTCCAAAAGGTTTCATGCGTATTTTCGGTATCAGCCGTATACAGTTTCGCGAAATGGCCAGCAAGGGTCTTATCCCGGGCGTTCGCAAAGCCAGTTGGTAGAAAAAATTTGTGACGAGAGTCACAGACAACATATTATTTATAATTAGTTGGATATCGGGCACCATTATGTGGTGTCGAATAAACTTAAAAACAAAACAAAATGACTGATCCAATTTCAGATTTTTTAACAAGGGTGCGTAATGCATCTATGGCAGGACACAAAATAGTTGAAATTCCTGCGTCAAAAGTTAAGCTGGAACTTACCCGTATTCTTCATGAAAAGGGTTATGTTATCAGCTATAAGCTTGTTGAGGGTACACCTTTCAACACCATTAAAATTGCTCTAAAGTATCATCCTGAGACCAAGAAGTCGGCCATCAAGAAGATTTCAAGAGTTAGCCGTCCAGGTTTAAGAAAGTATGTTGACGTTGAAAACATGCCTAGAGTTTTAAACGGACTGGGTATTGCCGTAATCTCATCCTCAAAAGGTATGATAACCGATAAAGAGGCCAAAGAACTCAATGTGGGTGGAGAGGTTATCTGCTATGTTTATTAATATAATTAAATAAAGAATTCATAATGTCACGAATAGGAAAATTACCTGTAAACCTTCCGGCCGGAGTAACAATAAGTGTTGGTTCGGATAATGTGGTTAAGGTTAAAGGCCCGCTCGGAGAACTTTCGCAAAAGGTGGATGCCGATATTAGAGTTGCCGTAGAGGGAAATGTGGTTCAAGTTACACGACCTACCGATCAGCCGCGTCACCGTTCAATGCATGGTCTTTACCGTTCATTAATTAATAATATGGTAACGGGAGTATCAACCGGCTATACTATTAAACAAGAGTTTGTCGGAGTAGGTTACCGTGTTGAGGCAAAAGGCCAGATCCTTGAGATGAGCCTTGGTTACTCACACGATATTCATTTTATGCTGCCCGATGAAATCAAAGCAGTTACTGAAGCTGTTAAAAAAGGACAAGCCCCTGTGCTTTGCCTTACCAGCTACGATAAGCAACTTATTGGAATGGTTGCGGCAAAACTGCGCTCTCTGCGCAAACCTGAGCCTTACAAAGGCAAGGGTATTAAGTTTGTAGGTGAACAACTTCGTCGCAAAGCCGGTAAGTCGGCCAGCGCTAAATAACAAGTGGAGGATTTATGGCTTTAAGTAAAATAGAAAGAAGAAAAAGAATACGACTTCGTATTAGAAAAGTTGTAAACGGTACTCCGGAACAACCTAGAATGGCGATATTCAGAAGCAACAAACAGATTTATGTTCAGCTTATTAATGATATAGATGGTTTAACACTGGCATCGGCAAGTTCTCTTGACAAAGAGATTCAGGAAGAGTGCAAAGGTAAACCGGCTACAGAAGCAGCTAAATTGGTGGGTAAACTGGCAGCAAAGCGTGCGATTGAAAAAGGTATTGAAAAAGTATCCTTTGACCGTGGCGGCTACCTTTATCACGGAAGAGTTAAAAGTCTAGCAGATGCCGCCCGTGAAGGTGGTCTTAAATTCTAAGAATTTTGAGTATGATAAATACAAACGTAAAAAAAGTTAAGACTACCGATCTTGAATTAAAAGATAGATTGGTTGCAGTAAAGAGAGTTACCAAGGTAACCAAAGGAGGACGCCACTTCAGTTTTGCAGCAATTGTTGTTGTCGGAGACGAAAAGGGTGTTGTTGGTTACGGACTTGGCAAGGCTAACGAGGTTACAACTGCTATCTCAAAAGGAATAGAAGATGCTAAGAAAAATCTTGTAAAGATACCTCTTAACAAAAAGACCATTCCCCATGAGCAAGAGGCAAAATTTGGCGGAGCAAGAGTATTTATGAAGCCTGCAGCAGAAGGTACAGGAGTGAAAGCGGGTGGTGCGATGCGTGCAGTTTTTGAATCAGTGGGAATTCACGACGTTCTTGCCAAATCAAAAGGCTCTTCAAACCCTCATAACCTGGTGAAAGCAACCGTAGCGGCGCTTTTGGAGATGCGTGATGCATATACAGTAGCAGGACTACGCGGAATACCTATGAACAGAGTATTTAACGGATAAGGAGAAAAGGATATGTCTAAAGTACGAATTACTCAGATTAAAAGTAAAAACGGAGCGACCATAAGGCAGACTGCTAATTTGGAGTCTCTGGGTATCCGCAGAATACATCAGACGGTGGAAATTGAACTGACTCCGGTTTATAAAGGAATGTTGGATAAGGTTCTGCACCTTGTTAAAGTTGAAGAAATTAACTAATAGGAGATTTTAAACATGAAATTACATAATCTTACACCTTCATCAGGATCTTTGGGCAGAGAGAAAAGAATCGGACGTGGCGAAGGATCGGGACACGGAGGAACATCTACACGCGGTCACAAAGGTGCACAGTCAAGATCGGGCTACTCTCGCAAAAAAGGATTTGAAGGAGGACAGATGCCTCTTCAGAGAAGACTTCCCAAGTTTGGTTTCAACAACATAAACAGGGTGGAGTTCAAGGCGATTAACCTTTCTACACTACAAACACTCAGCGAAAAATTGGGAACAGATGTTCTTACTATCGATACATTGATTGAGGCAGGTTTCGTATCAAAAAACCATAAGGTGAAAATCCTTGGAAACGGAACTCTGACCATCAAACTTGAAGTATCTGCTCATGCATTCTCAAAAGCTGCAATAGCACAGATTGAAGCTCAGCAAGGTAAGGCTACAATAATCTAACTAAACAATGAAAAAACTGATTGATACAATAAGTAATATCTTCAAGATTGAAGAACTGCGCAAAAGGATAGTCTATACTATCCTGTTGCTGCTAGTTTACCGCTTGGGAAGTTATGTAGTATTACCGGGTATTGACCCGACTCAACTTGGAAATCTGCAATCGCAGGCATCAGAAGGTCTTTTGGGACTTTTGAATATGTTTTCCGGCGGAGCATTCGGTAACGCTTCAATATTTGCGCTGGGTGTAATGCCTTACATTTCGGCGTCTATCGTAATTCAGCTTCTTGGTATAATGATACCATATTTCCAGAGGTTACAGAGAGAGGGAGAGAGTGGAAGAAGAAAGATGAACCAGTGGACAAGGTATCTGACAATTGTCATTCTTGCGCTGCAAGGTCCGGCCTATATGGCAAACCTGCACGTACAGTTGCCTGAAGCTGCATTCTTATTTAAAGGATTCTCGTTTAATGTATTCGCCACAGTGGTTCTCATTGGCGGAACTATGTTCATAATGTGGTTAGGAGAGCGTATTACCGATCGCGGCTTAGGTAACGGTATCTCTCTTATAATCATGGTTGGTATTATCGCCCGTTTGCCTTTTGCCCTTTTAGCCGAGGGTAGCTCTAGAATCAGTCAGACTGCAGGTGGAGGTTTACTTATGCTCATAGTCGAAATCATTGTAATGTTCTTTGTATTTGTTGCAACAATTGCACTTGTTCAGGGAACACGCAAGATTCCTGTTCAGTATGCCAAGAGAATTGTTGGTAATAAACAATATGGCGGAGTTCGTCAGTATATTCCGTTGAAGATAAATGCGGCAGGAGTAATGCCGATTATCTTTGCGCAGGCATTGATGATGTTTCCGCTAATATTTGCAGGCTTTGACGCGACACGCGGAATTGCTTCTACCTTGACCAATCCTGTAGGATTTTGGTATAACTTTATATTTGGCCTCATGGTCGTGGCTTTTACCTACTTCTATACAGCAGTTACGGTAAATCCTTCGATGATGGCAGAAGATATGAAGAAAAACGGTGGATTCATTCCTGGCATCAAACCTGGTAAAAAGACCACAGAATACCTTGATGCAATTATGTCCCGCATCACGCTTCCGGGCTCGATTTTCCTTGCTCTGATAGCAATTATGCCTGCATTTGCAACAATGTTGGGAGTTAACAATCAGTTTGCCCAGTTTTTCGGGGGAACCTCATTGCTGATTCTTGTAGGGGTGGTTCTTGATACTCTTCAGCAAATTGAGAGTCATTTGCTGATGCGTCACTACGACGGCTTAATGAAGACAGGACGTCTTAAAGGCCGTACGGGAATGTAAACCGGATCTCAAAGTTCTTTGAAAATGATAAAACTAAAAACCGGGGAAGAGATTGAGTTATTAAGAGAGAATGCTCTTTTAGTATCAAAAACTCTTGCGGAGGTCGGAAAGCATATTGTTCCAGGAGTAACAACTCTCGAGCTGAACAAAATTGCAGAAGATTTTATCCGCGATAATGGCGCTGAGCCGGCATTCCTTGGTTATGGAGGATTTCCTTATACCCTGTGTATCTCTGTGAATGATGTAATTGTTCATGGTTTTGCATCCCAGTACCGCCTTGCCCAAGGTGACATCATCTCGGTTGACTGCGGTACCATCTATAAAGGGTTTTACGGTGACTCAGCCTATACTTTCCCGGTGGGAGAGATTTCAGAAGAGACCAAAAGATTACTTAAGGTCACAAAAGAGTCTCTTTATATTGGAATTGAACAGGCGGTTTCCGGAAACAGAGTAGGTGACATCTCATTCGCAATTCAGGAGCATGTCGAAAAAAACGGCTTCACAGTTGTAAGGGAGATGGTTGGTCACGGAATAGGAAGAAAACTTCATGAAACACCTGAAGTTCCCAATTTCGGAAGAAGAGGGGATGGTAAAAAACTGCAGGAGGGTATGGTAATATGCATCGAACCGATGGTTAATGCAGGTTCCAGATCTGTCCACATGCATGATGACGGATGGACACTGAGTACTGCAGACAAAAAGAATTCAGCCCACTTCGAACTCATGGTTGCAATTCAGAAGGGTAAACCAATGGTTTTATCTACATTTGAGTACATTGAGAAAACAAATATTTAAATTATAAGGTTAAATTCAGATGGCAAAACAAGCTGCTATTGAAAAAGAGGGAACAATAATCGAAGCCCTGTCAAACGCGATGTTCCGGGTAGAGCTGGATAACGGTCACGTTATAATTGCTCACATATCAGGAAAGATGAGAATGCACTACATTCGCATACTGCCGGGAGACAGAGTCAGAGTGGAGATGTCCCCTTATGATTTAACAAAAGGAAGAATTTCTTTCAGATACAAATAAAACTTAGAAAATATGAAAGTAAAAGCATCCATTAAGAAGCGCAGCGAAGATTGCAAAATAGTAAAGCGTAAAGGTCGTCTTTATGTAATTTGCAAGAAGACCCCTAAGTTCAAGATGCGTCAGGGATAATTTTTAATAGTAAACAATAAAGAGATTAGATAAATTATGGCACGTATAGCCGGAGTTGATTTACCAAAAAACAAGAGAGGAGAGATAGGATTAACCTATATCTTCGGGATCGGACGCAGTTCTGCCCAAAAAATCCTTGCCAAGAACGGCATTGATTTTAGTACAAAAGTTAAGGACTGGAACGATGATCAGATAGCTGCAATAAGGGGAACCATTGTAGAGGAGTACAAAATTGAGGGTGAGCTTCGCTCAGTAGTTCAGATGAACATCAAACGTTTGATGGACATCGGATGTTACAGGGGTATCCGTCACCGTCTCGGGTTACCGGTTCGTGGTCAGTCGACCAAGAATAATGCCCGTACACGTAAGGGTAAGAAGAAAACTGTAGCTAACAAGAAGAAAGCAACTAAATAGAACCTAGATCATGGCAAAAAAGACAGGAACATCAAATAAAAAGAGGGTTGTAAAGGTTGAAGCCTACGGTCAGGCGCATATATCATCTACCTTTAACAACATTATTGTATCCCTTACCAACAACACCGGACAGGTTATAAGCTGGTCTTCTGCAGGTAAGATGGGTTTCAGGGGTTCTAAAAAGAACACTCCCTATGCTGCACAAACAGCAGCTGAAGATTGCGCTAAAGTGGCTTATGATTTAGGACTGCGTAAGGTTAAAGCCTATGTGAAAGGGCCGGGCGCCGGACGTGAATCTGCTATCCGTACAATTCACGGAGCAGGTATTGAGGTAACAGAAATCGTAGATGTTACTCCACTTCCTCATAATGGATGCCGTCCAAAGGGACGCCGCAGAGTTTAATCCTTTTAAAATCATAATAACAGATTTAACATGGCAAGATATACAGGGCCTACCACAAGAATCGCCCGCAAATTTGGAGAGCCAATTTTTGGACCCGATAAAAGTTACGAAAAAAAGAACTATCCTCCAGGACAGCATGGTCTGGCAAAGAAACGCAAAAAGACTTCTGAGTACGGCATTCAGCTGAAAGAGAAACAGAAGGTTAAATATACATATGGACTGTTGGAAAAACAATTCCGTAACCTGTATGACAAAGCTTCAAGAATGAAGGGCCGTAAAGGTGAAAACCTCATTTTGCTGCTTGAGTCACGTCTCGACAACCTGGTGTACAGAATGGGCATTGCCCCAAGCCGTGCAGCAGCAAGACAACTCGTTACGCATTGTCACATTACAGTTAACGGAGAACTAAACAGTATTCCTTCGACAAATGTTAAACCCGGAGATGTTGTTGGTGTAAGAGAGAGATCAAAAAGTCTCGAAGTTATTCAAAACAATATATCACGCGGTACAGCAAGACACTCATGGATTGAGTGGGATGGTAACTCACTAACAGGTAAGTATTTGAACATGCCTATCAGGAGCGAAGTACCTGAAACCATCAATGAGCAGTTAATTGTTGAGTTGTACTCTAAATAATAAAAAAATGGCAATTTTAGCATTTCAAAAACCAGATAAGGTAATAATGCTTGACGCAACCGAAACATTTGGTCGCTTTGAGTTTCGTCCACTGGAGCCGGGTTACGGCATAACAGTAGGTAACGCTTTGCGCCGCATTCTTTTGTCGTCTCTAGAGGGCCATGCTGTCACAGCTGTCAAGATTCAGGGAGTAGATCATGAATTTGCAACAATCCCGGGAGTAATCGAAACAGTAGTTGATATCATACTAAACCTGAAGCAGGTTCGTTTTAAACGAATGATTGAGGGTGAAGATACAGAGATTGTAAATATTACGGTAAACGGCAAACAGGAGTTTACTGCAGAAGATATCTCAAAACAGTTATCTTCTTTTAAAGTACTCAATCCGGAACTGCACATCTGCTCTATGGAGCCATCAGTTACCCTCTCGGTAGAACTGAGAATTGGAAAGGGCAGAGGCTATGTTGCAGCAGAGGAGAACCGCATTGAAGAGGCACCCATAGGTATCATTCCTATCGACTCGATTTACACTCCTATCAAGAACGTGAAGTACTCTGTAGAGAACTGGCGTGTCGAGCAGAAGACAGACTACGAGAAGCTTAATTTAGAGATAACAACAGATGGTTCCATCCATCCTAAGGAGGCCCTTAAAGAGGCCGCAAAAATCCTTATTCACCACTTTATGTTGTTCTCTGATGAAAAGATAACTCTGGAGACACCGGTAGAGGTTATAAGCAATGAACTGGATGAGGAGTCACTCCGCATGCGTCATCTGTTAATGACTAAACTGGCCGATATGGAGCTGTCTGTAAGAGCACTCAATTGCCTGAAAGCGGCTGATATTGAAACCCTTGCAGACCTTGTGTCGCTTCAAAGATCTGAGCTGATGAAGTTCAGAAACTTTGGAAAAAAATCTCTTTCCGAGATCGACAACCTTGTTGAGCGCTACAGACTCAACTTTGGTATGGATGTAACAAAGTATAATATTGAAAAGAAAGTTTTGAAAAATGAGGCATAATAAAACAATAAATCACCTTGGCCGTAAAAGCGGACACCGTAAAGCGATGTTGGCAAATATGGCTTCGTCACTCATAATTCACAAAAGAATTGAGACAACCCTGGCAAAGGCGAAAGCACTCAGAATGTACATCGAGCCACTGATCACAAAATCAAAGGACGATACAACACATTCACGCCGTACAGTATTCTCGTACCTGAAACAAAAAGAGGCAATTACAGAGCTTTTCCGCACAATTGCCCCAAAAATTGCTGATCGTCCGGGCGGATACACCAGAGTTCTTAAGCTAGGCTTCCGTAAAGGAGATGCCGCTGAGATGGCAATGATAGAGTTAGTTGATTTTAACGAAACAGCACTTGCATTTGCAAAACCTGAAGTTAAGAAGAGCACAACCCGTCGTGGCCGCACTAAGAAGAGTGAAGAGACAGCAGCAGAGGTAAAACCTGCAGCAAAAGCTCCAAAAGCTAAGAAAGAGCCAAAAGCTGAGATAAAAGCCGAAGAGGCTGTTGTAGCAGCGCCGGTTGCTGAGGTAGCTCCAGAAGTGACACCAGCCCCAGAGGCAGTTGTTGCTCCGGAAGTTGCACCGGCCCCAGAGGTAGCCCCTGAAGCAGAGGAGCCTAAGGCTGAATAAAGCGGTGTAATCAGATTTTTACATAAAAAGAGGCTGTCTGAATTCAGGCAGCCTTTTTTTGTGCATATCAAAAAGATATTGTAATTTGCGACGCACCTAATAGCAGTGCGGTTTTCAGAGAGAATGCATTGCTAAACCCATATGCATTTATATTAAATTGTTATTAGCAGTTAAAAAATGGAAAACAATCCGGTACAAAGAATTCAGAACTTGAGCAGTCTGATTGGAAACACGCCATTACTTGAGATATTTTTTAAATACAAGGGAGAGGAGAGGAGAGTTTATGCAAAGTCAGAGAACCTCAATATGACAGGTAGCATAAAGGACCGGATGGCATTTACAATTTTGTTTAAATCTTATAAAAACGGATCTCTAAAACCGGGGGATACAATCATTGAGGCAACAAGTGGCAACACGGGAATTTCATTCTGTGCCATGGGAAGAGCAATGGGACATCCTGTAGTTATTTTTATGCCCAACTGGCTAAGTGTAGAGCGTTATAACCTTATTCAGAGTCTTGGTGCAAAAATAAATCTTGTAACTAAAGATGAGGGTGGTTTTCTTGGTAGCATTGCAATGGCAGAGAAGTTGGCTCAGGAGACTGAAAATTCATTTTTGCCAAGACAATTCTCAAATGAAAACAACATTATTGCTCATTTTGAAACCACAGGCCCGGAAATCTGGAGCCAGATGACTTTTCGCAATCTTATTCCTGATGCATTTGTTGCCGGAGTAGGTACCGGAGGAACCATAATGGGAACAGGCAGATATCTAAGAAAGATGAACCCCAAAATAAGGTTACATCCTCTGGAACCGGCTAATTCGCCAACACTTACAACAGGATATAAAGTTGGAAGCCACAGGATACAAGGTATTTCAGATGAGTTTATCCCCTCAATTGTTAAACTTGACGAATTGGATGAGGTGCTTCAGGTTGACGACGGAGATGCGATCATAATGGCTCAGAGGTTATCGGCCGAGTTGGGAATCTCTGTTGGGATATCTTCAGGAGCCAATTTCCTTGGAGCGCTGATTGCTCAAAACAAAATTGGTAGTGATGCCAATGTTGTTACAATCTTTTCTGATTGTAACAAAAAGTATCTCAGTACAGATCTTATGAGACTAGAGCCAGTTAAAGAAGGGTTCTATTCTTCAAATATTGAGCTTATCAGTTTCAGATCATTCAAGCGGGTCTGCATAACGTGCTGCAATCCCGACGAATGTGTTGAAACATATTCTCCCGGTGATATTGCGATAAACGAACTTCCAAAATGTGTACGAAGGTAATTCGTAGTCTCAAAATTAGCAAGAATTAAGCTATCAGCATACCGACCATAGCGGCAGACATTAATGCTACAAGCGTTGCTCCCAGCAATGATCTGAAACCAAAAGCACTCAGGATAGGTTTCTGGTTTGGAGCCATTCCACCAACTCCACCGATTAGTATTCCGATTGAGGCAAAGTTTGCAAAACCACATAGAACATACGTAGCCATAATTACAGATTTAGAAGAGACAAATGCTCCTGTACGTATCATCTCTGCAAGACTTTGGTAGCCGATAAACTCTGTCATAATTAACTTTTCTCCAAGCAATCTTCCGACAAGATCAATGTCTGAGCCGGAGACACCGGTTAGCCAGATTACCGGAGCAAAAAGATATGACAACAAAAATTGCATCGACAATCCATCAAAGCGTCCATTTGTAATATCTGCAATAACGGGATTAAGAGATGAGATGTCTCCAATCTTCATAAATATGGCATTAAAACCTGCAATTAGTGCATAGAAAACGAGAAGCATTGCACCTACATTTGCGGCCAGTTTAAGCCCCTCAGTTGTGCCATTGGAAATTGCATCAAGAACATTTTTCCCGATCTTTTCCTTGGGAACCTCAACAGTATTGTCTATCTCTTCTGTTTGTGGTTTTAGAATTTTCGCTATTGCTATTGCTCCTGGTGCAGCCATTATGGATGCAGACAGCAAGTGTTTGGCAAATTCGAGCTCCATCACTCTGTCTCCACCTCCCAGCATTCCAATATAGGCAGCAAGAACTCCTCCCGCCATGGTTGACATTCCTGCTGTCATAATAAGCATTACCTCACTTTTAGTCATTTTTGGGATATACTCCTTAACCATAAGTGGTGCCTCAGTTTGTCCAAGAAATATATTACCGGCAGTTGAAAGTGACTCTGCACCTGATAATTTCAATGATTTTGACAACAGCCACGCCATTGCCCATACAACTCTTTGTAAAATACCAAGATAAAAGAATAAACTGGTAAGCGCCGAGAAGAAGATAATTGTTGGAAGAATCTGAAGAACGAATATGAACCCAAAATTGTTAACATTCATCAATGACCCGAACAAGAATGTTGAGCCTGCCTTTGTCCAATCCAAAACGGCAACAAAAAGGCTTCCCAGGAATTCAAAGATATTTTGAACAGCCGGAAACGCTATTACAGAAATTGCAATTGTGAATTGCATCAGAAGGGAGAATCCAACTGTTCTCCAGTTAACCTTCTTTCTGTCAAGACTAAATATCCAGGCAATGAAAATCAGTGATGACATTCCCAGAATACCCCTCAGAATTGACCAGAGATTCAGATTAATCTCCTTTCTGGCAAGTATGTTTTTATAAGGGTTTTCTGTTGGGACTGAAACAGTTTCGACAGAGGTTACAGTGCTATCAGGGCTGACTGTGTTAACCTCAATAGCTGAATGCCCGCTAACCGTATTTTGTGTTGAATCTGAAACTCTGTTATGCTCCTGACCTTGCAGAAATGTTAATGTGAACAGAGTGAGTGTAATTATAAACAGGAGTTTTTTCACGTGGTTTAAATTAGTATATGCTTAGGAAGACAAATATAGCTATTATATTATTATCTTTGAGCGTTATTTTACTAATATGCGATTCGAAAAAACAGCACAGGATGCCGAGTCTTCGGCACGTTGCGGGTTACTTTATACAGACCACGGAGTTGTTGAAACTCCAATTTTTATGCCCGTCGGGACTGTTGGTTCAGTAAAGGCTGTCTATCACAGAGATCTTAAAGAGGACATAAAAGCTCAGATAATACTCGGAAACACTTATCACCTTTACCTAAGGCCAGGCTTAGACATAATTAAAAATGCCGGAGGCCTCCATAAATTTATTTCATGGGACAGGCCAATTCTCACAGATAGCGGTGGCTATCAGGTTTTTTCTCTTGCAGAAAACAGGAAACTTACAGATGAAGGTTGTATGTTCAGATCACATATTGATGGTTCTAAACATTTTTTTAGTCCCGAAGGAGTTGTCGATATACAAAGGATAATTGGAGCTGATATTATAATGGCGCTTGACGAGTGCCCACCGGGTGATTCAGATCATGCTTACGCAAAAAAATCACTCAAGCTGACAATGCAGTGGCTTGAAAGAGGCATTAAACATTTTGATTCAACTGAACCCCTTTACGGTTATTCTCAAACCTTTTTCCCGATTGTACAGGGTTGCGTATATCCGGACCTCAGAAGAGAATCAGCAGAACACGCCGTTTCACTTAACAGAGAGGGATATGCAATAGGAGGGCTCTCAGTAGGAGAACCTGCAGAGGTGATGTATGAAATGATAGAGGTTCTTGATCCCATTTTACCCAAAGACAAACCAAGGTACCTGATGGGCGTAGGTACCCCTGCAAACCTGCTTGAAGCCATTGAGAGAGGCATTGATATGTTCGACTGCGTAATGCCTACAAGAAATGCAAGAAACGGCATGCTCTTCACTTCAGAAGGAATGATAAATATCCGAAATAAGAAATGGGCAGATGATCATACCCCGATTGATGTGAATGGTACGTCCTTTGTGGACAAAACCTATTCAAAGGCCTATCTGAGACACCTCTTTATTTCAGGAGAGATTTTAGGTGCTCAGATTGCAAGCGAACATAACCTCGCCTTCTATCTAAATCTGATGAAAGAGGCACAAAAGCATATAAGAGAGGGAAGTTTTAAAAGATGGAAAACTATCACAGTTAAAAAGCTTGAGACAAAACTTTAATGAAGGGTTTAAGATTAAATATTCTGGATAAATACATAATAAAGAAGTTCATAGGAACTTACTTTTTTGCTATTATTATATTCATTGGAATAATTATCATTTTTGATGTCAGCGAGAAGATAGACAATTTTGTAGAAAAAGGGGCGTCTCTAAAGGCGATTGTTACTCAGTATTACGGCAATTTTGTCCCGTATTTCATGAATATGTTCAGTCCGCTCTTTGTGTTCATCTCAGTAATCTTCTTCACCTCAAAGCTTGCTTCACACAGCGAAATAGTAGCAATGCTTTCCGGAGGAATCAGTTTTAAAAGGCTTATGTACCCCTATTTTATCTCTGCAACATTCATAGCAGCAATGAGTCTGGCATTGAGCCTTTTTGTAATTCCACCGGCAAACAGGGTAAGGCTGGAGTTTACCGACAAGTACATTAAAGATAAATTTATCAATACCAATAAGGATATACACCTTCAGCTATCTCCGGGCAATTATGTCTATATGGAATCTTTTAACAGCTGGAGTAATATTGCTACAAGATTTACACTGGAAACAGTAGAGGGCCATTCAATTGTCTCCAAACTCTCTGCGGAGACAGCAGTGTGGGACTCTACGTCAAGAGGTTGGAAGCTGTTCAGCTATTACATAAGGAACAACAAAGGGAATACTCAGGAGATAAAAACCGGGCACCAGATTGATACAGTAATCAACCTCTCTGTCGAAGACCTCAACAAGCGGGATAACTATGTTGAATCATACAACTACCGTGAGCTAAACGATATGATCAAACTCCAGAAACTAAGGGGAGACAAAAGGGTTATTTACTCTCAGATAGAAAAACAGACCCGCTTTGCATTACCTTTTTCAGCCTTCATTCTCACGCTTATTGGAGTTTCTCTTTCTGCGAAAAAGAAGAAAGGGGGTATCGGTATAAACATAGGAATCGGACTAATGCTAAGCTTTTCCTACATTCTTTTCCTTCGATTCAGCCAGATGTTTGTTCATGCAGGAGTTCTGCCAACGTGGATAGCACTTTGGATACCAAATATGCTCTATCTGCTTATTGCTCTCGGGTTATACAGAGCAGCACCAAAATAGGGTAGTTAGCGGACTTTTTTGCCTATCTCCTTCAACATATCGTCAACCATATTATCAAGCAACCAATGAGGATTCCATCCCCACTCATCTCTTGCACATGAGTCATCCATGTTGTCGGGCCATGAGGCCGATATTTTATCCTTAACAGGATCAATTTCGTAATTGAATATTGCCTCAGGAATTCTCTTTTTAATGGCAGCAAAAAGCTCTTTAGGAGAGAAGCTCATTGCAGTAACATTGAAACTGTTTCTGTGAATAAGATTTTCAGCCGGGGCATCCATCAAATCAGTGCAAGCCTTAAGAGCATCTGGCATATACATCATATCCATGTAGGTGTTTTCCGGAATAGGACATGTATAGTGGCCTGTTTTTAATATTTCGTAGAAAACCTCAACAGCATAGTCTGTTGTTCCACCACCAGGAAGAGCTCCGTTTGAGATTATTCCCGGAAATCGCACACTTCTCGTATCAACTCCAAAGCGTGTAAAATAGTAGTCGCTTAGCAGCTCTCCGGACACTTTACAAACGCCGTAGATTGTATTTGGTCTCATGACTGTGTCCTGAGGGGTGTTCTTATGTGGAGTAGAGTGCCCGAATGCCCCGATTGAACTTGGCGTAAACAGAGAACAGTTAAATTCTCTGGCAAGCTCAAGTGAATTAATAAGTGCCCCCATGTTTATATCCCAGGCAAGCTGAGGGTTTTTTTCACCTGTAGCAGAGAGCAACGCAACCAGATTGTAAATGCGGCTGATATTATTTCCAGAAACAAGTTCACGGTAAGCATTTACATCTAAAGCATCCAAAACGACAGATCTACTTATTTCCGACAATTTTTCAACTACATCCTTTTTGAGATCTGCAGCGATTACATTATCTTCGCCATACAACGACTGTAAATGAGGTATAAGCTCTGTTCCGATTTGCCCGCCGGCTCCTACTACTAAAATGTTCATCTTATATTAGATTTGAATATATTCTGTAATTAAAAGTGCGACAAAAGTAAGAAATTTATTAAAAATATCATCTCATTGTTAAACTCTTTTGAAAAATGTCTCCCGAAAAACTCCATACATTAATAAAAGACTTTTCGACTGAAATTGGATTTGTAGCATATGGGGCTATTGCAGTTAAGAAATTTCTCAAAGAGACGGAATTTCTAATGCAGTCGCTTGAACTATCTTATAACGGCTCAATGAAGTATCTTGCCGGAAATATTAACATCAGGCAAAATCCCCAACTTTTACTTGAGGGAGCAAAGAGTATAATGGTGTTTTTGGCCCCGTATAAGCCCATAACAAGGCAATCTCCCGAATTACCTCTAATATCATCCTATGCCTATGGAAAGGACTATCACCCGGTTATTAAAAATAAATTGCACAAAGTTGCAGAAAAGTTAAAAGAGAACATTCCCGGGATAGAATACAGAGTTTTCACCGACTCTGCTCCCATTTTTGAAAGAGCAGCTGCCGAGGCAGCGGGCCTTGGTTTTATTGGAAGAAACACCTTTCTCATTAACAAGGAGCATGGTTTGCACACTTTAATAGGAGTAATAATCACAAATGCGGTACTCTGTTACAGCAGTGAGACTGTTAAAAACGGTTGCGGTACCTGTACCAGATGTCTGGATAAATGTCCAACAGGAGCATTGGTAGAGCAGTTCAGACTGGATTCAAGACGATGCATATCTTACCAGACTATTGAAGACAAGAGGCCATTCGGGGAACAATTATTAAAAACAGATAGAAAAGGACGGGTTTTCGGATGTGAAATTTGCCTTGATGTTTGCCCGTGGTCCATAAAAGGAGAACCCTCAGAATGGGTGGAATTCAAGCCATTTGCAACAAATACGGGAAAAACATCCATATCTTTGACAGCTCAGGAATGGCTGAATATGACAGAGGAGGAGTTTAATTCAATTTTCAGAGACTCTCCTTTAAAAAGAGCCGGCTTAGTCAAAATCAAGGACAATATTGTAAATTCGCAATTATGATAAAGCAGTGGCAAACATTGGTTCAGGCAGAACCACTAAGAGAAAAAATTAAATACAGCAATAAAATACTGTTTACCGGATCTTGTTTTGCAAATGAGATTGGGAACAGAATGCAAAACCTAAGATTCAAAACGCTTGTTAACCCCTTTGGTGTCCTGTTTAACCCGGCATCAATAGCACGGTCATTAGAGAGAATAGAGACAGAAACGCCTTTTACAAAGGATGAACTGATAAAGGCAGGAGATATTTACAAGAGTTTTATGCACGGCAGCGAGTTTGCTTCAACGTCAGAAATTGATTTTCTTAATAAGAATAACTCTCTACTGAAAACAGCTTCATTACATTTTAAAGAGAGCAGCTGGGTTGTTGTCACCCTTGGAACATCGTGGGTTTACAGAGAAAAAAAGAGTGGGAAGGTGGTCTCCAATTGCCACAAACTGCCATCAGAGATGTTTTTAAGAGAAGCTATGAAAGTTGATGAGATTGAAAATGTGCTCTCTGAGATTATTAAGCGACACCAAAACAAAAAATGGGTTCTTACAGTAAGCCCCATTAGGCATCTGAAAGACGGAGCAAACGGGAATCAACTAAGTAAAGCAAGGCTTTTGCTAGCTGCAAATGCGCTTGTGGAAAAATATCCGAATGTTTTTTACTTTCCTGCATATGAAATTTTCATGGACGAATTAAGAGATTACAGATTTTATGCAGAAGACATGATTCACCCATCGGGCGAATCTATAGATTACATTTGGGAGAGATTTTGTGAATTTGCGGTAGATGCTTCATGTGAGTCCATTATGTCAGATGTGAACTCTTTGATAAAAATGAAACAACACAGGCCTCTTTTTCCTGAAAGTAAAGATTATAGGCAGTTTTTGGATAAAATTTCAGAACTTGAAGCCAAAATTACCTCTAAAGGGCTGTAAATTGCTGAAAAAATTTTTTTAGTTACGTTTTTTTATTAAATTTGGTTGCTTCTTGAAATGGGGCATCATAAAATGAAGAGATTTAATTATATGTTGTCCTGAAATTCGTAAAAAAGTAATAAATTAAATTCAATAATAAAACATTTGTATTATTTGTTCAAAACAATTTTATAATATACATTTGTATAGAAATCAGTTAAATCAACATCCTAAACTATAAATCATGAACAAGGCAGAATTAATAGCAGCTATCGCAGCACAGACAGAACTTACAAAAGTTGATGCAAAAAAAGCACTTGATGCATTTATCAACGTAGCCAGTGAGTCTTTGAAAAAAGGTGAGAGACTTACTCTCGTTGGATTTGGTTCATTTTCGGTAAACGAAAGAAATGCCCGTAACGGAAGAAATCCCCGTACAGGTTCGAAAATCAACATTGCCGCTAAAAAAGTGGTAAGATTTAAAGCCGGCGCAGAATTAAATGACATGGTCAACTAATCTGTCTAAATCAGAATCGAGAGACGCCCTGCACAGGGGCGTCTTTTTTTATATTGTTAATTGGTCCTTTTTTAAAGAATTAAAGTAAAAGGCAGGATTAGTAGGTGATGAACACCACGATTTTCCCCTTTTCAATAAAATGCAATATAAACTTATCTTCATCACATTCGTTTAGAGTACCTTTCCACCAGGAGTCAAAAATCACATCATCAAGAGGGTATTTAAGCCCTTCTGACTTTATTCTTACTCCGTTATCAAAAGCAATCACCGAAACCTGACTTCTCTTTTTTACGAAAAATGTTTTGTCTTCCAAAACCGGGTAAAAAACTCCGTTATTTGTCCACATCTCTATCGGAATTGAGCACTTTTGAGCATAAGTCATCAAAAGTGAAATATTCCCGAGAGAATGATCTTCTCTGATGCCGGTAGCTCCCAGAATAACAATTCTTTCAGGGTTTTGAAGCAGTGCAAAATCAAATGCCTTTGTCAGATCATTGGTCTCCTGGCAGCTATCGCCGTGGATTATTGAAGCAAATCTCTCTTTATTAACATTACTTAGAGAATCCATATCACCCACGATTGAATCCGGAATTATGCCAAAGGCAATTAATCTGTCTGCAGCTCCGTCACAGCAAACTATATAACCCGCATCTCTCAACTGATTAAGGGGTGCAGAATGAATTGGGAATTCACCGTCAGCAAGTATGACAAGGGGTTTCATTTTTATTCAAATTTATATAGGGAAATATCTCTGAAGCCTGCCAGAAACTCCCTTATATTAAGTCTTTTTTTTCCAGCAGCCTGGATAGAGGTAATTGAGATCAATCCGCTATTGCAGGATACCTTTAAGTATGTTTTTTCGTCTGTGAGTATTTCTCCCGCAGCAAGTTCAGATGAGCCATCTTCACGGGTTGCTGAGTATATCTTCACAGGTATTACAGTGTTGTCTTTTATTAGAGTAGAATATGACGCGGGATAAGGGCTTAGCCCCCGGATTAAATTGAAAATTTTGACGGAGTCGCTGTTCCAGTCAATTTTTCCGGTGTTTTTATCGAGCTTAGGTGCCTCTTTTAAAGGTTTGTTTCCGATTTCAAGTGAAGATTGATTTATCGCATTTGCCTGTCCGTTAATTATTAGGTCAACAGTTTCGCAAACAAGATAAGCTCCCATCATCATAAGCTTATCGTGTAACTCCCCGGCAGTTTCAGACTCTCCAATTTGGCACTCTCTCTGCAGAAGAACCTCTCCGGTGTCTATCTTTTCATCAATTAAAAAGGTTGTTACTCCACTTTTTTTCTCGCCGTTCATTATAGCGTGATTGATTGGTGCTGCACCACGGTATTGAGGGAGTAATGATGCGTGGAGGTTAAAAGTTCCGAATTCCGGAATCGACCATACTGCTTTAGGAAGCATTCTAAAGGCTACAACAACAAAAATATGGGCATTTAATGCCTTTAAATCATCCAGAAATGACTCATCTTTTAAAGATAAAGGCTGAAAAATTTTTATGCCGTTTGCAAGAGCGAACTCCTTGACATCACTCATAGACATCTTTAAGCCTCTGCCCACCGGTTTGTCAGGAGCAGTTACAACCGCGCACACGTTGTATCCTTTTTCAAAGAGGGTCTTTAAGGGTGCAACAGCAAATCCGGGAGTGCCCATGAACACAACTCTTATTTCATTCGGGTTTTTCACCTTTGTATCTATTTATTTTATCTAAAATATTTTTGAAAAACTTAATATAAGCATCGGTATTGAAAAGAGATGAGTCTCTTGTCGATTTCCATGTCAAATATACCCCTATTGGAAAAAGTACCATTGATGAAATAAGGGTTCCCATTGCCGGAGATACTACCCCGTCTGTAGCAAGTTTTTTTCCGCTTATATCAATTACCCAGTAAACCACAAAAAAGAGCATTGAGACAATTACCGGAGTACCAAGACCTCCTTTTCTGATTAATGCTCCCAGCGGTGCTCCGATAAAGAAAAATATAAGACAGGCTATAGAGAGTGTGAATTTTCTAATACTTTCAATACTTATTTTCCGGAGAGGATAGACATACTGATACTCTTCAATCTGGAAATTATCCACAAGAGTAGCGGCATTTTCAAGTTGTCCAATGGTCACCCTAAGGTTGTGTCTTTTGTCTTCCAGAGATTTCCAGCGGAATAGTGAGTCATATGCAACTGTCTCTTTATATTTTGATTGATATGCCGTATCAAGCTCTCTGCTAAAGGTGAGGCCACCTCCGCTTACAAGATTACGGTATTGATTGGTTTTTATTTTAACATAAACTGAGTCAATTGAATCTTTGGCCATCCTTAGCTGGGATAGGTTTTGTGTCATAACTTCGTTACTGAACCTATCTTCTTCTGAGCGTTGGAATGCATAGCTTGCAATGGAAATTGTCATCTCCTGCTTGGTGAATCCGATTCTTTGCAAAGTAAAGGGGCTGTCAAGCATTCCGGGGTCATGTGGCTCCTCTTCATAAGAGTATCCATCATAAAGGGTAAAAAGCAGGCTCTTTCTGTCAGCCGTGAATTTTATTGACCCGGAATCGGCAAGGGTCAGATTTGTATTTCCGAATCCACTCTTATGAGTATAAACCATAACGTCGTAAATCGATCCGGTTTTTTCGTTACGACTTCCAATTCTTATGTTATATCCCTCTATTCCGTTATAGAATATTCCTGTGGGAATTCTGATCTCCTCCTTTGTCTTGCTTATGTCATCTCTTAAAGAGTAAATTTTGTTGTAAGATACAGGAATAAGATTATTAGAGGCAAAGAATGCCCCGATACTTATAAAGAACGAGAGAATTACAAGTGGGGCCATTATCCTTTGAAGCGAAATTCCGGCTGCCTTCATCGCGAGCAATTCGCTGTTTTCACCCATTCCTCCAAGAGTCATGATTGAAGCCAGAAGAGTTGCAATGGGCAAGGCTAGTGGAATCAGAGTTGCAGAACCCCATCCCAGAAATTCAAGGATTACCATAACTCCAAGCCCTTTTCCTACAAGTTCATCAATGTAAAGCCACAAAAATTGCAGCATAAGTGAGAAGATTACAATGAGAAATGTAAGAACAAAAGGTCCTAGAAATGATTTAACAATAAACTGGTCTAGTTTTTTCAAAATTGACTATTTAGAAACCATTTCAATCAGCTTTACAATAGCATCTGAGATACCATCCGGGTTTTTCCCGCCTGCCGTTGCAAAGAAGTTTTGTCCTCCACCTCCGCCATTAATAAATTTGGCGGCTTCGCGTATATCCTTCGAGGCGTTGTACCCATGGGATGTCATATCATCTGTGTACATAAGGGCAAGAGAGGCCTTACCCTCATGGCTGTACCCCGCGATGAATGCTGCAGATGTAAATTCGGTACGAATCATGAAAGCAACATTTTTGACCACTTCTGGGTTATGTTCGCCTTTAAGTATCATAACCTTAATTCCCTTGACAACCTCCATGTCCTGAACAACTCTCTCCTTAAGTGCTTTTGCTCTCTCTTTCATTGCCTCTTCAAGATTCCTGCCAAGCGTGTCGTTTTCACTCACAAGTTTCTGAATCGCATTAACTACATTAGGGGTATTATTCAATAGCTGTTTTATAGTCTTTATTGTATCCTCTTCGTTTTCAATTATTTTTTCTGCATGAACTCCTGTTGTTGCCTCAATCCTTCTTACTCCGGCTGCGATGGCAGATTCAGAGATGATTTTAAAAAGTCCTATGTTTCCTGTAGAGGAGGTGTGTGTGCCTCCGCACAACTCAATTGAATCTCCGAAACGTATAACCCTTACTGATTCACCATATTTCTCGCCAAAGAGAGCAATAGCCCCCATGCTTTTAGCCACATCTACCGGTACATCTGTGTATTCATCTCTTGAAGAGTTTTCTCTTATATAATTGTTGACCAGATTCTCTACTTTACGAATGTTTTCATCTGTAATTTTCTCATAATGTGAGAAATCAAATCTGAAATGGGTCGGGCTGACAAGAGAACCTTTCTGTTCAATATGGTTGCCGAGGACCTCTCTGAGAGCTCTGTGCAAAAGGTGTGTTGCTGTGTGGTTATTGGCTGTTGACTGCCTCTTCTCAATATCTATCTCTGCAGTAAAAGTGCCGGTTAATTCTGAAGGGAGCTTATCTGCAATATGAATGCTAAGATTGTTCTCCTTAACAGTGTTTGTGATTGCAATAACCTCTCCTTTTGCTGAGGTGATTGTACCGGTATCGCCAACCTGACCGCCACTTTCGGCATAAAAAGGACTTTTGTCAAAGACAAGTTGACAGTACTCTTTATTGGCAGTTTTTATCTTTTTATATCTGACAATATGGACCTCATCTGTGTTTTTTTCGTATCCTGTAAATACCTGCTCAGAATAGGGAGAAACTTCAATCCAATCTCCCTCTTGGGCGAATGTGGCTTTACGGCTTCTCTCTTTCTGTTTACCCAACTCCTCTTCAAATGATTTATGGTCGATGGAGAAGCCTTTCTCTCTCGCGATAAGTTCACTCAGGTCAATAGGGAAACCGTATGTGTCATAAAGTATAAATGCATCTTCTCCCGAGATCTTCTTAGAATCCTTGTTCTTTTCCATAAGAGAATCCAGAAGGCGAATGCCCTTCTCCAGAGTCCTGAGGAATGATTCTTCCTCCTCTTTGATCACCTTTTCAATTAAGTTCTTCTGAGATACAAGCTCCGGGAATGCGCTCCCCATTTCGGACACAAGGGTTGGAACAAGTCTGCAGAGAAGTGGCTCAGAACAGCCAAGAAATGTGTAGGCGTACCTGACCGCACGGCGGAGAATTCGTCTGATAACATAACCTGCTTTGACATTTGAAGGCAGTTGACCATCGGCTATTGAAAAACTGATTGCTCTTATGTGGTCTGCAATAACTCTCATTGCCACACCGGTCTGGTGAGATTCGTTATAGTCTTTTCCCGTTAGGGCTGAAATCTCGTTTATCATACCCGAAAAGACATCGGTATCGTAGTTACTTTGTTTGCCTTGCATAGCCATGCATAGCCTTTCGAGCCCCATACCTGTATCGACATGTTTCTGAGGAAGTGGAATCAGCTCTCCGTTTGCCTTTCTGTTGTACTGAATAAATACAAGATTCCAGATTTCAATAACCAGATGGTGACCTTGATTTACCAACGTTGCTCCGTCAACCGCAGCTCTCTCGGCATCACTTCTAATGTCTACATGTATCTCACTACAAGGACCACAGGGGCCAGTATCTCCCATCTCCCAGAAGTTGTCTTTCTTGTTTCCAAGCAGAATTCTGTCTGCAGGTAAATACTTCTTCCATTCATTTGCTGCCTCATTATCAGGGTCGATGCCTTCCTGTGGGTTGCCTTCAAATACAGTTGCATATAGCCTGTTGGTGTCCAACTTGTACACTTGTGTAAGAAGTTCCCAGGCCCAGTCAATAGCCTCTTTTTTAAAATAGTCTCCAAAGCTCCAGTTGCCCAGCATCTCAAACATTGTGTGGTGGTATGTGTCATGGCCCACCTCTTCCAGATCATTATGTTTTCCGCTGACTCTTAGACATTTTTGTGTGTCGGTCACTCTTGGGTATTTTGGAACGGAGTTACCCAGAAACCAGTCTTTAAACTGGTTCATTCCGGCATTGGTAAACATAAGGGTAGGGTCGTCCTTAATAACCATTGGAGCCGATGGAACAATTGTATGTCCTTTGCTTTCGAAAAAATTTAAAAAATTATCTCTTATCTCTTTTGATGTCATATATTTTAAGGCTGTTTGTCAGTTTTTTTATGAAACACAAAAATAGGTTTTTTATTAAAATTATATAAATTTGCACGAAATAAAGAGTTATTTT
>JAUYTX010000070.1 GCA_030695025.1 Bacteroidales bacterium
TGCTTGCAATCTTATGGATAGGCAGAGCTGATATCGATTTCGGCATTTTTAAACTACCCGGGTGGAGCAATCTTTTTCCCAATGCAACCTTTATTAATGACGGAACGGTTGCAATTTTTATGGCATTAATCCTCTTTATAATCCCTTCAAAATCTGTTAAAAATGACAGAATCCTGGAGTGGAGTACTGCCTCGAAGCTACCCTGGAATATTTTACTACTGTTTGGCGGAGGATTTGCTTTGGCTACGGGGTTTAAAGAGAGTGGCCTCTCGCTTTGGTTTGGCGGCCATCTGGCGGGACTCGCATCACTCCACCCTATCTGGATTATCCTAATAATTTGTCTGGTAATAACCTTTCTTACAGAGCTCACATCAAATACCGCTACCACAGAGATGGTGCTCCCGATTCTGGCCGGTATAGCAATAACAACCGGAATGAACCCTTTGCTACTCATGATTCCTGCAACCATGTCGGCATCAATGGCATTTATGCTTCCCGTAGCGACTCCTCCCAATGCAATCATATTTGGCACCGGTCGTATAACAGTAGGCATGATGGCAAAAACCGGCCTTGCAATAAACCTTTTCGGTGCAATTGTAATTACTCTAATGATGTACTTCTGGGGGAGTTTTGTTTTCTAAATCATTCTTAATCACCATATCGTAAAATTAATTTTTTATCTAAAATGGATAAAATGTTACCAATATTTACTATATTGGAACTTCTGAGCGCAATTCCGGCACCTATTGTTAACCAAAAAATAACGATTATGAAAAGAATTTTTAACATTGGACTATTCTCTGTTTTAGTCTTAATCCTTGCCGCATCTTGTGGTGGAGGCAAAGCAGACAACAACGGTAAAAAGATGAAAACTGTTGTTATCGGAGAGCAGGAGTGGATGGCAGAAAACCTGAATGTCTCTGTTTTCAGGGATGGAAGTGAAATTGAAGACATCCGTTATGACGATTATTGGAGCGATGTACATAAAGACAAAGAGCCAGCCTGGTGCTATTATGGTTTTGATGAGGAGGAGGGGTCAAAATACGGAAAGTTATACAACTGGTATGCAGTAAACGACCCAAGAGGTTTATGTCCTGAAGGGTGGAGGGTACCAACAGATGCCGACTGGCAGCAGCTAATTGATTTTCTGGGTGGTAAAGAGGCCGCCTATGATAAGATGAAGTCAAAGTCCGGCTGGGCTAACGACGATAACGGAACAAACGAGAGTGGTTTTAATGCAAAACCAGCCGGTATTGTTGATATAGGAGGTGAATTTGGCCTGGAGGGAACCGGAACAATATGGTGGGCTTCAGATCCGGTGGGTATAAAAAATGCTCAAACAAGATTTATATATCCGGGATACCGCTTTATTTACCGTGATCCTCTATCAAGAGGTCAGGGACACTCCGTAAGGTGTATTAAAGAGAAGTAAAATCGCACCTTATATTAAATCTTACCTTAAATTTCCTGAAAACTCACGATAAATTTCAGGACGAATACATTGTCAGCATGAATATTTATTGTGAATATTCTGCATGTGGTTATTCGTGTTAATATTCAGTATGAGTATTAAGCGAAGATATCTTGCATGAATGTTCAGCGAGTATTTAACGTGAATATTTAGCGTGATGAATCACGTTTGTGATATTCTCGTTGGGTATTTTCGTGAATATTCCTGATTGAGGATAAACACTCTCGGTGCTTAAAATCAGGTCGCTCTCTGTCAAAAGGAATTTATAGTTCTGTATGTATTGGACTTGAGCATTAATCGTCTTGAAATTTAATGAGATATTATCTGTATTAACAAGCCATGTTCCGCTGAAACTATCCAGAATATTGTTTAATGTAAGCTTTCCCCGTACCTCAGTTGGAGACATGAATTTTAATTCCGAAAGCGGAACTCCGGCTAAACCCTCTTTAGAGCCGTAAATAGTCAGATTGTTACCCATCTTAACCTCTTTAAGAGGAGCCTGAATGTTAATTTTAAGGTTAATGGTAGAGCTGCCGTAAGTGAAATTAAATTCAGCCTGAAATTTACCATTTTCTATTGCTTCATCGGAATTAAAAAGGACATCGTATTGAGCGTTTTTATAAACTAACCGCTTAGTACTCAGCATTACAATAATGTCTTTATTAATATAGATATAAGGAGTGTAGTTATCATAAAATCTGTTTGCACAATTCTGGACAGCCACATTATTCTCCATAACTTCTCCTGACCAACCCTGCGGTGAATTCATATCCAGGAATGAAAAATCTTTTGTCGCAGTTACACTTGTGTAGAAATCCCTAACAGACCAGGTCCCTTGGAGCTCATCAAACAGAGTGTTATCCTTACTGCAACTTGTTATGAAGAGTATCGGGAGGAGTAAAAGGGCTGTCACAATAAATTTTGACTTTTTCATGCCGGGCAATTTTATAATTAATAATGAAGAGCTTAAATACGAGATGTATTTACATTATAGATGCACTAAGGTGTAATTTCGTTGCAGCAACCTGTATTAAAGAGTCTAGAAATCAACTTTTACCGAGAAGATAGGAACAATTCCAACGCTGTATGAGTCGCGGGTTAAGATTTTACCCTGGCTGTAAGAGAAGCGGCGTCTAACAACGTTGTGCCTGTTGGTGAGGTTTTGAACCTCCACAAGAAATGTCCAGGAGCTCTCTTTTCTGTTAAGTCTGTAACTAACCCCGGCATCTATTCTGGAGTAATCGGGAAGCTGTTTACCATATGTTCGAAGAACATCGTAAACTACTCTTTTTCTCGATAACGAAAGTTCTGTATTAACCGGAGTATATCTGAAACCCCCTCTGTTAAGGGCCCTTATATTGAATCCGAGAATATTCCTGCCCTCTCTGCCCATCTTAAACTCCCTGCCTGCTGTAAACATGAATATTCTTCCGTTATTGAAGTATGTGTTGTAAGTTCTCCCGTCCGGAGCTTTGAACCTGGAGTCAAAAAGGGAGACACTTGCAAGAAAATAGGAGCTTCTGAAGAACTCTTTTTCAAGCGAGAATTCAATTCCGCTATTTCTACCCGTTCCGTTGTTTACAAGTTTTACGTCCGGGAGGCCGTATGCTGCGTTGAGTATCGAGTACTTGCTCACAAGGTCTGAAGCTATCGGTACTTTGTACAGGTGTTGATGATAAATCTCCATAGTTGCTTTAAGCGAGTGGGTTATGCTTCCTGATAGCCCAAATGTAAGGTGTGCAGCCCTTGTGGCTTTTAGGTTTTCATTTGCAATCTCTCTCTTTCCGGGAGCTATTCTTATTCTGTAATTATAAATAGACAGAGGTTCAAGACGTGAGTGAAGGCCCACTCCCATGTTCATTGTCCAATCACCGCCGATTGATAACTTCATGCCGCCCCTTGGTTCTGCCACAAACTCCCCTGTAATCCCTGAGTGAAAAAAGTGCATTCCTGCTACCATCTCAACTCTCTCCGAAGGCCTGTACTTCCACTGCATAAAGTAGCTATTGTACCAACCTCTCTCATTGCCGTTAATAAGAGTATCGTACACACCCTGCGAAACAAACCTTTTGGCAAACATCTCCCCATTTACAATATTTGAGCTCATACCAATCCTAAATGTATTGGATGGAGATAATTTATGGTTTAGAGTAACCGAAGCCCTTACTGCAGGGTAAAAGAAGCTTTCCGAATAATTGTGTCTCTTATTCAAAAGTGTGTCAACAACAAAATTGTCCGAGTTGTCCTTTTGCCAGGTTAAACCGATTGTAGTTCTGATAAAGGTTTTTTCATTAGGCAATGTTAATGTGTGTTTGACTCCTGCGACAGCAAAAAACTGCTTGTCAAGAAACTCGTCGTTATCGGCGCCAATTTTTATAGAATCGGCATTATCCGATGCCATATCTCCCACCTTACTGGCCCCTCCTGCAGTAAAAAATTCAAAATTGCCGGCCTTTCCGGAAGAATATGAGACTTTTGAACCCCAGTCAAAAGAGTTTGGTATTATACTCACGTCATCGCTGTCAATTATGCCATAGCGACTGAGAAAGTTAAAATTTGCATACCTCAGATTTACAAACCACGAACCGGCTTTGTTTGCAGACAATGGGCCCTCGGCAGAGACCTCGGCTCCCACCACTCCTACGCCTAGCGAATACTCCCCTTTTGTGGGGTTTCCGCTTCGAAGAGAAAGATCCATTACACCTGAAGTTGCGTTCCCAAATTCAGCGGGAAAGGCTCCTGTGTAGAACTCAAATCCGGACAGGATATTGGTAGTTATCGCAGAGTATGCTCCGCCTGAAGCTCCCTCACCGGAGGCCAGATGGTTCGGATTGGGAATTTCAATACCCTCTAATCGCCACAGTAAGCCCTTTGGAGAGTTACCTCTCACAATTATCTGATTGTTATCATCGTCATTTCCTGCGGATACACCAGGAAGAGAGGTTACCATTCTTAAAGGGTCATAATAACCCGATGCAAATCTTGAAGCATCCTGACTTCTTAGCCTTCTGGCGCTTACCATTGCCATTGTATTCCTGCTTCTGCCTCTTTCTGAGCTAACAGTTACACCACCCAGAACTCTGGAGTTTTCAGTCATCTGAATTGTTATAAACACCTCTTTACCACTGCCTACAAGAATATCACCAATCAATACTCTGTTATATCCCGAATGTTCAACTGTAATATTGTATCGCCCGGGAGGCAGTTCAACCCTAAAACGGCCAACAGAGTCACTGACAACAACTATTTCGACAGATGGCGCACTCATTTTCACGACTGCTCCGGTTAACAAAGCCCTGCTCTCTGCATCTAAAACCTGTCCATAAATGACTCCCTTAACAGACAGATCATTCTTTCCATTAAGATCATTATATGCAATTTGATCGTGTAAAAAAGTATAACCGCCCTGAAAAGATCTATTTAAATGAAAATCCCTATTTAACTGATTTGATTGAGCCGGGCTGGCTCCAAGCATGTTCTGAATAAACATTCCGTCCGGGATTGGTAATGCCAATATCCCGAACAGAATACAAACTGCAACTTTCGTGCGAAAAGCCATTGAAAAATAAACTTATGCGAAGTTAATACAAAAAGCAAAACTCCGCCCCGGCATGTTAAACGTATGAATGTCTTGAAATATAAAACGAGCCAGTTTTTATTTGAAACTGACTCGTTTTCTTATACGTTGTATATCAATAAATCGCTACCCGTCTAGTAAATTAGCTCTGCATTGCGGTAACCCGGTAAGTTAAGAAACCAGTTGGCATAAGAGGCGCCTCCGGAAGAAGCCCAATCTATAAAAAAATTGTAGGCTTCATTAATTGCCGCTTTTTCTATGGTGTAATCGAATCCCTGTACAATATTTATCGCCCAAGGCATATTGTTGGATGTTTTGTATGTTCTTCCTGCTCCGGGGCTGGATGTGTCGTCACCCGAACCAAACAATGCAGTGTTGGCATGAGCAGTTGGAGCTCTGTCAGGAAGATGTATCTCGGTACCCCTGTCTCCGTTTGCAAAAATAAAGAAGTTCAAAGCCGAGAAATTAAGTTGGCTAAGAGTAACAGCGCCTCCCGGAGGAAGAACTCCATTATTTATGAAGTTAACCACCACCTGCATATTGGTTGGGGTTATGTATGGGCCCGCTTTGTCGGTATTCACTCCAATTCCCACGCCCGGTCTTACCATCTCTCCAAAGAAATTACTAAAAACTATTATTGTAGCTAGTGGCTGACCTGACTCTATACCGTTTGCAGCCATAGGCATAGTACCTGGTTTGTTGCCGGTAACCTTTGAAACTTTGTTTGCAGCAATACCATCAATTTGAAAACCGAAGCCATTACTGAAAGTTGCACCTGATGCAAGGAGGCGGAAAGAGGCAACAAGGTCAACAACCTGATTGGCTGCATTTGTAACTGTCTTTATGTTGTAGCCCATAACCACATCATTAAAGTCATAGTCTCCTTTTAGAGGCCAGTTGTCTTCAAATGCCAAAGTTCCAAAACTTGTTTGGCTGGGAAAATAGCTGTTGTAAGCCCTGTGTGGATCGTTAGGGTATTCATCCTGTGCATCCGGCACACCATCTCCGTCTGTATCTATCACCACAACCACCGGAAGTGGCTGACATGAATTTGATGGGTTTGACCAGTATGTTCCAGGGAAGATGTAGTTGTCGGACATTATTTTACCAGAGCCTCCTTGTCCTACAAAACTCACCATTATCTTGTAGAGTGATGTAGAGTTTGCTATAGCTGCAGGTATTGGGGCGATAACAGTAACAGTATTAAGGTCGTTAACATTAAAGTCTCTTGTGTAAAAAGTTGTAAGAGTGCCTTCAAATCCTGTGCTTGATGATGAAGCATTATATGGTATATACGAAACCCTTACACCTCTTGAGACTGTGTTGGGTTGATTTCCAATTTTGGCGATAAATGTAATATTGCCCGAACCTATCTTCATCCAGGGAGTCTTAATAAAGGAATTAGTGAGAGAGAAGCTGTTCATTTGTCCGCTTATAATCGAAAATGACCCGCTTAGAACCTCACTTGTCAAACTGGTGTAAGTCTGCCCGGTAAACTGCCAGCAATTACCAACCTCTATAGCTCTGTTCCCGGATTCTGCATTAAGTGTAACCTGAGCAGATGTTGCTAAAGGAAACAAAAAAGCTAAAATTATTATGTAAAAAAATCTTTTTTTCATACTCCTATGTTTTAAAGCTCAGTATCTTCTACTACGGGTATAAATGAGAACTCAGCCTTTTTATTCACAATTGGAATGTTATGGTGAGTTGCACCGTAGATAATCACAACAGAGTTTGTTTCATTGGGAACTGTAAGGGAAATTTTTACATTTTCGCTCATGTTGTGAAGCGCACTGTAAAGAGTTGTTCCTTCAGCAAGAGTTATCTTAAGTGTATTTTTTATCTCAATAACTGTAGGAAGCCCCGTAATGCTCACCTCTACCTTTGTTGATGTGCTCCAGTTGAAATCACCGGGAACGGTAATCCCATTTAGCTTTTCGTTGGGTTTTATGCCTCTGTCAGGCGGATCTAGCTTTACACAGGACAAAACCAGTGTCGCCACGAAAATTAAAATTAAAATTTGTTTTATTTTTGTTGTCATTTTTATGATTATAATCTTTTTGTGTTCAGTCATTTTGAGTGCTTATTCATATATCTTGGCAAAAATATAAATTTATTTCTAACAACCAATATGAGTGGTTATCGTATAAAACAATTTTTTACTTAAAGAGTTCAACCAAATCAATACAAACAACAGGCCAACATTAAATAATAAAAATATTTTGCAGATTGTGAAAAAGAGATATATCTTTGCACTCCCAATTAAACGGGGAAGTTCTTTTAAAATTCGGGGTGTGGCGCAGTTGGCTAGCGCACCTGCTTTGGGAGCAGGGGGTCCTCCGTTCGAGTCGGAGTACCCCGACATAAAAGCTTGATAATCTAATGCATACGCAGGTTATCAAGCTTTTTTTGTGTCAACCTATTTAAGGACGGGTCAAAAATTTTAAGTGTTTCTGTAAATATTTGTATATATGCGTGTTTCAAAATTCATTTTGCCCAATTTGCAACTTAAGATTTTCAATATGCTAATATATAGCCACTTAGATAAACACTTGAAATTCAACTTTTGTTTCAAGACAAGTGCGAAGAAACCCTGAACACCTTAAAGCCCCTGAACACCATTAAACTCTATGAAGTTGTTGCATCAGTTGTACTTGCCTTAAAATTATAAGTTTTATAAAAAGCTGAAAATACAAGCTACTCGTGTGTTTCACTAAAATATTTTCATATCTTTATCCGCCCATTTATTACTTATCGCTTACATTTTTTTATGACTCGGTACCTGCCGTTTATTGTGATTTCTGTTTTGCTGCTCGTACCGGCCTCACTTAGTGCGCAAAACCACATAGTAGACGAGTCATTAACTGCTGATGAGTATCCAAAAACCGAAAAATCTGCAATCGCTGAAAAATCTGCAATTACCAATAAATCATCAAATGTTGAATTCACGGCAAATGCACAATTGGTAAGTCGATATTTGTGGAGAGGTCAGGATTACGGACACGCCCCGTCATTTCAGCCGGGCGCCGAGTTGTCCTGGAGAGGTTTTACTTTGGGTGCGTGGAGTGCGTTAAAAATTGCAGGGGAGGGAGAGCCCGAGCTTGATTTTTATATCTCAAAAGAGGCGGGTAAATTTACATTCGCGTTATGGGATTATTGGTCTTATGATAAGACCCTCCGAACACAGTATTTCGACTACAACTCCGCTACAACCTCTCATATGTTTGAAGGACAGATAATTTATTCAACCGGTGAGAGAAATCAATTTAATCTGATGCTAAGTTCTCTGTTTTTGGGAGCAGATCCTACCAAAAGTCTCTATGGAGAGGTTGAGTATGTTAGAGAGTTTGGAAAAAATGAAATAGCCCTTGTAGCCGGTTATCAGTTCAAGGGAGAATACTATGCTCCGAACAGCGGATTTGTAAATATTGGCTGCTCATATTTAAGATACCTGTGGGATTTTGGGAAATACTCTACATTCATCTCTTTTTCCTTAACAGCAAATCCGGCACTTAAGAAAACATTTTTTGCTGTAGCAGTCGGGTTTTAGTATTTACACATTGAACATGAGGCATTTGCATTTAGATAATGATAAAGTAAACGGATTTATAATAATATGAAAAAAAGCCCCGGAATAAACAATAGATTGTTTTTATTGATTGCCTATACAGGTGCGATTTTTTTGCTGCTCTTTACAACCCTGCTTACTTTACAAAAAAGGCAGTCAAAAATGATTCATGATGAATCGGATGAACAGTTTCACCGGGAAATCACATCAATAATAAATCTTAACAGCAAAGGACTTAGACAAATAGTCTTTGACTATACATACTGGGACGAATTTACCGAGATTATGTCTAAAGGAGGGAATTCAACATGGTTTGATCAAAATATATTAACCATTCTTACCTCTTATGACTATGATTATGTGGCTGTTTATAGTATTTCAAACGAGCTTTTATACGAACGCTGCTCTGAAGATTACCGCTTAAAAGAGGTTATTCCTGAGGGCGCTCTTGAGTTACTCGAGAAAAAGAGACTTTTAAACTTCTTCATAGAAACAACTGAGGGTTATATGGAGATTGCTTCTGCTTCAATTCACCCCACTTTTGACCAGAACAGAACCGAGACAAAGCCTTCCGGCTATATATATGTCGGAAAACTTTGGGACACTAAAACGGTACAGTATCTATCTGAGTTTACTTCATCTCAAATAACTATTGGCAAGGCTGTTAGCAATGATGACCATAAAGATTACATTCTTCAAAGCGATATAGCCTTTCCCGGATATAATGGCGATTATATTGGCGGAGCACTATTTCTTAGAGAGAATCCTGTGTTCAAGCTTTACAACAGCAGCTCGATTTATATGATGGCAGTTCTTATAATATCGCTTTCTTTTGTCTGGATTACAATCAGATACGCAACCCGCCTCTGGGTAATTAAGCCTCTTAAGCATGTTGAGAACATCCTTAAGAGAGAGAGTTCAAATGATATTAGTATGTTAAAGAAGGCTCCCGGAGAGTTTGCTCAGATAGCCACTCTTTTCGAAAATTACAAAAAGCAGGAGGAGGAGATTAAGCAGGCAAAAGAGTTGGCAGAGCAGGCAGACACACTCAAAACCAGATTTCTTGCAAATATCAGCCACGAAACAAGAACACCTATGAACAGCATTATGGGGTTCTCCGAACTCTTAAATGACCCTGACCTTACACAGGAGCAAAGGATGCAATATGTTGGGATTATCCATTCCAACAGTTTGAAAATGATGGAGCTTTTAGGCGATCTGATGAATGTTTCCCGGCTTCAGTCAGGACAGGAAGAGATTCACGAATCTCCCTTTTCACTTAAAGAGATGATGGTAAACATCCACACTAACCATAACTATAAAGCATCCGGTAAAGGGCTCCTTTTGGTAAACAAAACCCAGAACTCTTCTGATGATATCATTCTCTATACTGACCGCGAAAAGGTGTGTCAGATAATTGACAATCTGATAAATAACGCCATTAAATACTCTCCGGAGGGAACCATTGAATACGGTTTTGAAAAGACAAAAACATTTATCAAATTTTATGTAAAGGACCAGGGAATAGGCATTCCTTTAGAACTGCATGATAGAATTTTTGACTATTTCATCCAAGGCGAAACCTCTCTGAATAAAAGCTTTAGCGGAGTAGGTCTGGGCCTTGCAATTGCAAAGGCAAACGTAAAACTGTTAGGAGGCAGCATTAAGGTGGAGAGCGAACCAGGTAAGGGTTCCTGCTTCAGTTTTACAATTCCACATAAATTCTAACCCCAAATATATTTGTACCAATGTCAGTATTAATTCCAAAAGGATATAGAAATATCCTTGAAAATGTAGAGAATACCCAAAAGGGTATTAAGCTGGTTAAGGACATGTTCCAGAGTAACCTGTCCGCTCAGCTGGTTCTTCTCAGGGTCACTGCACCTGTTATGGTGCTTAAAGGGACCGGTATCAATGACGATCTTAACGGAGTAGAGAGGCCCGTAACCTTTCCCGTTAAAGACCTTAATGAGGCACCTGCAGAGGTAGTTCAGTCTCTTGCCAAGTGGAAGAGGGTGAAGTTGTCAGAAATGAAGATGAATCATAATCGTGGAATTTATACAGATATGAACGCAATCCGTCCGGACGAGGTGATGGACAATATCCACTCTATTTATGTGGATCAGTGGGATTGGGAAAAGGTCATCAGCAAAGAGGACAGAAACCTCTCCTTCCTTAGAAGCACTGTAAGAAGAATTTACGAAGCAATCAGGGTAACTGAAAACAGAATATATGTAGAGTACCCGCAGATAGTACCATCACTGCCGGAAGATCTATTCTTCATACACGCGCAGGAGCTGCTTGAGATGTATCCGGGCCTGACTCCAAAAGAGCGCGAGAATGAGATTACAAAGAAATATAAGGCTGTTTTTGTAATAGGAATAGGACACGAACTTACAGATGGCAACCCTCACGATGGCAGAGCTGCAGACTACGACGACTGGAGCACCAAAAATGAAGATGGTTATTATGGCCTTAATGGCGACCTTCTGCTATGGAATCCTGTTTTGCAAAGTTCATTTGAGATTTCCAGTATGGGAATACGTGTTGATGAGTCAGCAATGGAAAAACAGCTGAAAATCCGTAATCAGGAGTGGAAAAAGGAGTTAATGTTCCACAAAGAGTTGCTGGCAGGCAATCTCCCTTACACAATAGGCGGAGGTATCGGACAATCAAGGCTTTGTATGTTCCTTTTACGTAAGTGCCACATTGGTGAAATCCAATGCAGCATATGGACAGATGAGATAAAAAATGAGTGTAAAAAAGCAGGCATTGAGCTAATGTAACTGCATTTCCCGGCATTTTACTTATCACCAAATCGTAAATAACCCGAGAAATTGACACATTGAAATCAAAAAAGGCTTAGGGTTGACTAATTTTACTCATAATTTAGTTAACCCTTAATCTTTTTTTGCTATGAAAAATCTTCTGAAATTAGTAGTTATCTCCTCTCTCTTTCTTCTCACCTCTTGTGACCTTATTGAGGAGGCAATCACAGGGTCTAAACTCGGCGGTGAACAATCATCAATAGGCCAGGTAGGGGTTACAGTAACTTCGTCAAGTGCCCAGATAAATGGAGTCAGCAACATTCAGGCATCTGTAACATCTCTAAGCGGGGGTGTATCAAATTATACAGGATCTGCAACTGTCGCCAACTCATCAATTATCAACACTCTGAGCAATCTTCCGGGAGTATCTGTCAGCGGCAATACTGTTACAGTAACAGGTATTAAATTCAAATCAACAACCGAGGGAATTGAAAGTATATATGGCTTTGACCCGGGGATAATAATCAAGTACAGCTCAAGCGTAGGAGACACATATGACATACTTGGCTCTTCAACCAAAAGAGAAGTAACTGCAAAATCAACCTCTGATGACTTCAGTTGGGGAGGGATGATGATAAAGGTTATTAAGGTAGAGGAGAATATCAACCGCGGTGGTGTTAAGAAAATAACATACTTTGGTAACCACAAATGGGGTATAGTCGCTATCAGATTTGATTTTGATGATGGATCCTACTCTCAGTTTCCAATTTACAACAGCGCAAATAACTAGCGTTTTTGAGAATGAAGCACCTTACTATTAATGGTGAGAGAAAAGCCGTTCCTCCTTTCCCTCACCACAAGGAGTATGTCTACCGCTGTTACCAATTCTTTAAAGCAAAGAATCTGTATTCATTTCTGACAATTCCCGGTCACTACAAATTTGTAAGAGAGATTTGGATGCAGAAAAAGCATAAGGTGGCAATACCTCGTGACCTTCTCATAGACCCCACAAGTGACTGCAACCTTAAATGCAAAGGTTGCTGGGCTGCTGGTTACGAGAAACACTCAAATATCTCCTACGAAAAGCTTGATTCAATATTCACAGAGGCAGCAGAGCTGGGTGTGATGGATATTCTCATGTCCGGGGGAGAACCACTTATGCGTAAAGATGACATAGTTGCGCTGGCTGCAAAGCATCGAAACCTTACCTTTTCTATGTTTACAAACGCAACTCTTGTTGACGAAGCTTTTGCAGACAAACTTGTCGAACTAGGCAATTTAAACCTCTTCATTAGTATCGAAGGGTATCGGGAAGATACAGATTTTCGCAGAGGTAAAGGAACATATGACAAAGTAATTAAGGCAATGGATCTGCTAAAGGCAAGAGATATTGGGTTTGGATTTTCTGTGTGCTATCATTCAAGAAATTACAAAGTTATATGTAGTGATGAGTTCATTGGCTTTATGAGAGAAAAGGGGGCATGGTTTGCGTGGCTATTCAATTACCTCCCAATAGGCAGTGATGCCGACACATCTCTTTGTTGTACTGCAGAACAGAGAGCATACGTAATGAAAAAGACGGATGAGTATTACAAAAAACACGATTTTCTGCTGATTGATTTTGCAAACAGCGGTCACAAATCAATAGGTTGTGTGGCGGCCGGTAACGATTTTCTGCATATAAATGCAAATGGCGATGTTGAGCCATGTGCATTCTGCCACTATTCCGACACTAATATTAACGACAAAACCTTTCTTGAAGCGCTAAACTCACCATTTCTTAAGACCTTCAGGAATAAAAAGCCCTTTTCTCAAAATTTTCTCACCCCTTGCCCAATGATGGATCTTCCCGAGGAGATAGTAAAGCTTACATCCGACAAATCAGTAATATCAACCCATTTGGCCAATCCAGAAAGCGGAGAAGAGCTAGCTAAAAAAACCAGGCTTCTAGCCAAAAACTGGCAGCCTGTTGCCGAGAAAATATATGAAGGACTTCCAAAAGCAGAAAAGAGAAGATTTGGAATATTAAACTGGTTGTTACATGCCGGAGATAAATATAAATACCGGTAAATAAGACAATTATAGAGCAAGCAATTACAGATAAGCTAAATAAAACAACAAATAAAACTGGCAATGATAAACTATCGTTTTAAATATTTCGGGCTGGCTATTGTTCTGGTAGCTGTGGCATTTACGGTGCTCTATTTTGGGTTTAACTTTCGTTTTGAGATGACAGTGTTTGCAGTGCACTCTGCCTTCTTTGAAACCAAAATGTTTGCACTATTCAAGACAAATTTTGCCGATGAACTTATACTCATTTCATACCTGACAGGTTTGGCTCTTATTATGTTTTCAAAAGAGAAAAATGAGAGTGTGGTGGTTATGCAAAAAAGGCATTACGCAATGCGTTATGCCTTTTTAATCAATCTTCTGATACAGTTATTTGTTATCCTTTTTATCTACGGACAGGGGTTTATTGCTTTTCTTGTGCTTAACCTAATCAATCTGCCATTGCTCTATCTGGTTCTCTTTTTTATTATGAAAAGAGGTGTAAATGAGCAGCAGCGTAAATAATCGACCATTAAGTTAATTCGAAAACTACTTACTCCCGAAACTCTTCATAAACTGAACCCTTTCAAATTTTTCGGGGTTTTCAATGTTTGAATAATTAAGTCTGCCTTTGAAATCAGAGATGTTTTTAAACCCTTGTGAATCCATAAAGAGGTTAAGATCTGCAATAGCGTTAGATATTGCATCGCCTCCTTTTTTATAAAGTGCAGTACACATCTGGGCAGTTGTTGCTCCTGCAAGAATCTGTTTCAGAACTACTGTTCCGTTGTGAATTCCGGTGCTTGCAGAAAGGTCAATACCCGGAACGAGTGCCGAAACTATACCCATCCAACGAAGCTCCTTAAGGTACTCGTCAGGATGAGAGAAGGCATCAGCAGGGAAAATCCTCAATTTCTTTATGTCAATATCGGGGCTGTAAAAACGGTTGAACATAACAACTCCCTTTGCACCATTAGCTTTTAGGTTGCTTACGAACCCAGGAATGTTTGTAAAGTTTGAGCCTATTTTTACCGCTACCGGAATTCCAATGCTTTTTGAAACCTTTGATACAACATTGAAATACTCCTTTTCAATATCGTCTGATTTTTTGTGCACATTCAAAGGAAGAGAGTAGATATTCAGCTCCAGTCCGTCTGCACCGGCACTCTCTATCTCCTTGGCAAAGAGTGTCCATTCGCCTGTAGAAAAGCAGTTTATGCTTGCTATGACAGGAACCGAAACAGTCCTCTTTACATCCTCAATCAATTTCAGATATCTGTCAATGGAGTTTTGACGCAAGTAGTGGTGAAGATAATCTGCCGACTCCGGATAGTCATGGGACTGTGAGTTTAGAAACTCTGCCTCGTTTACAATCTGCTCCTCAAAAAGTGATTTTACCACTATTGCACCCACTCCTGCCCTCTCGAATTCTGCAACCCTGTCCAATTGTGCCGTAAGTCCGGAGCTTGCCGCAAGGATTGGCGATTTTAGTGCCAGCCCGAGGTAGTTAACTGAAAGATTTGACATAGTTTATGTGGTGTTAAATTTGTTCCAATACTTTTCTCATGCTTACCTTCTCCTCAATTATTTTTCTCAAATTATCAACAGGTACGCGCTCTTGTTCCATTGAATCCCTGTAACGGATTGTAACTGTATTGTCGGTTAAGCTTTGATGATCGATTGTGATGCAGAACGGGGTACCAATAGCATCCTGACGGCGGTATCTCTTTCCTATGCTGTCCTTTTCGTCATATTGGCAATTAACGTCGTACTTGAGATCGTCCATAATCTTTCTTGCAAACTCCGGAAGACCGTCCTTTTTAACAAGAGGCAAAACAGCAAGTTTAACCGGTGCAAGAAAAGCAGGAAGCCTTAAAACTACCCTATCCTCTCCGTTTTCCAACTTCTCTTCACAATACGAAGAGGAGTATATTGCTAGGAATGTTCTGTCAAGGCCAATTGATGTCTCAACTACATAAGGAACGTAGTTCTCGTTTGTTTCAGGATCGAAGTACTGCATCTTTTTGCCCGAAAACTTCTGGTGCTGCGAAAGGTCAAAGTCGGTCCTTGAATGAATTCCCTCAAGCTCCTTGAAGCCGAATGGAAAATCAAATTCGATATCGGCAGCGGCATTTGCGTAGTGTGCCAGTTTCTCGTGGTTGTGAAACCTGTATTTACTCTCACCTAAGCCTAGGGCTAAGTGCCACTTCAGGCGTGCCTCTTTCCACTTTTCAAACCATGAAATCTCTTCACCCGGGCGAACAAAAAACTGCATCTCCATCTGCTCAAACTCCCTCATTCTGAAAATGAATTGACGGGCAACGATTTCGTTTCTAAAGGCTTTGCCTATCTGGGCAATACCAAACGGAATCTTCATCCTGCCGGTCTTCTGAACATTCAAAAAGTTTACGAAGATACCCTGAGCCGTTTCCGGCCTGAGGTAAATTGTCCCGGCATCTTCACTTACGCTGCCCATCTGGGTAGAGAACATAAGGTTAAATTGCCTCACCTCGGTCCAGTTTCTTGAACCCGAAACCGGACAAGCTATTTCACAGTCAATTATAAGTTGTCTTACAGCTTCAAGATCACCGCTGTTGAGAGACTCGTTCATTTTGGCAGTCACTTCGTCGGCCTTAACCCTGTTCCTTAAAACATTGGGATTTGTTGCACGAAACTGAGCCTCATCAAAGGTTTCACCAAACTTCTTCTTTCCCTTCTCAACCTCTTTCTCTATCTTCTCCTCCAGTTTGGCAATGTAATCCTCAAGCAGAACATCGGCTCTGTATCTCTTTTTTGAATCCTTGTTATCAATCAAAGGGTCGTTAAATGCACCAACGTGTCCCGAGGCTTCCCAAATTTTAGGATGCATGAATATTGCAGAGTCAATCCCAACAATATTTTCGTTAAGACGAACCATTGCATCCCACCAGTATTTCTTGATGTTATTCTTGAGTTCCACCCCCAACTGTCCGTAGTCATACACTGCACTCAGGCCATCGTAAACCTCACTGGACTGAAAAATGAAACCATACTCCTTTGCGTGTGCTATTAGACTCTTGAATAACTCCTCCTGTGTCATAATTACAATTGTTTATAAACTGCGAAATTAGTGCTTTTTATATAAATTTAATACTTTTGTCTGTCAATAATCCCTAAAGTGACTAAAACAAACATAAGATGAAACGATTTATACTGATATTATTTTCGCTGTTCCTGATAACTGCCACAAATGCACAGATAACGGCGGTTTGGAGTTACCAGCAAAAAGACAACGGCGATGGCACAATTGACCTTATTTTCAATGCCGATATCGAGAAAACCTGGTATATGTACAATGCCGACCTCATTCCAAACGGTCCGCTGCCAACTACATTTGAAATTAAAGGCAACAATGGTTTTGTTGCGGTAGGAAAACTTAGAGACAATATGAAGGCCAAGACCAAAATGGATGATGCCTTTGGTGTTGAGGTTAAGATTTTTGAACAGAGAGGCTCTTTTGTTCAGACAATCAGAAGAACAGATGCAGGGAGCTTTAAAGTAGAGGGAATTCTTACCTTCCAGACCTGTAATGGATCTGAGTGCCTGATGGACGAACTGGATGTTGTGTTTGATATTCCTGCAGGAGAGGTAGCTGAATTCACAGAGGAGGAGATGATCCCGATATCTGCCCAAGAGAGTGATCAAACATTCGGTGGTAATGCTAAGGGATCAACTGAGGGGCTGCTTGTTTTTCTTTTGATTGCATTTGCAGCGGGTCTTGGAGGTGTCTTCACACCTTGCGTATTCCCAATGATTCCAATGACTGTAAGTTTTTTCATAGGTGGCACAGGTGCTAAAAAGGCAGGCATAATCAAGGGTTTGATTTTCGGACTCTCGGTTACACTCATTTATACAATGGTTGGTGTTATTGTTGCCCTGTTCCAGAGCACAGATGCAACCGATTTCATGGGAACCCACTGGATACCAAACTTTCTTTTTGCAGCGCTATTTATAACTTTTGCAATATCTTTTCTTGGGGCATTTGAAATTACGCTCCCCACAGGTCTTGCAAATAAAGCAGATGCACAGGCAGATAAAGGTGGCTACATTGCCTCTTTCTTTGTTGCCTTTGCAATGGTTATTGTATCATTTTCATGTACAGGCCCTTTTGTAGGTTCAATTCTGGCTGCTGCGGTAACCGGAGGTCTTGCTCTAAAGCCCATTCTGGGAATGTTCGCATTCGGTCTTGCATTTTCGCTACCGTTTGTAATCTTCTCATTCTTCCCGTCGCTAATGAAAAAGATGCCTAAATCGGGCGGATGGCTCAATGTTGTTAAGGTGGTATTCGCATTTATCCTAATGGCATTTGCAATGAAATATCTTTACACGGTTGACGCATACTTTGGATGGGGTATTCTAAACCGCGCCATATTTATCTCAATCTGGATTGTAATTGCAATTCTGTTGGGAATGTACCTTCTTGGCAAGATAACTACATCACACGACTCAAAAGTTGAGTCTGTAGGTGTATCGAGGATTATCTTTGCGATAGCCTCTTTCGCTTTTGCAGTTTATCTTATTCCGGGCCTGTTTGGTGCACCCCTTGCTTCGCTCTCGGGTCTCTTGCCTCCTCCTGATCAAAGTACGATGGTAATTTCCGGTTCGGCAACAGGAGCTGCATCTTCGGCAATATCAAATGAACCAAGCACCGGACTTTGCTCAGAGGCTAAATATGCAACGGCAAAGAACAGAGCTCCACACGGCCTTAACAGTTACTACGACATAAAGGAGGCCATCGAATGTGCAAAAGAGCAAAACAAGCCCCTTTTACTATCATTCAAGGCTGTAACATGCAGTGCCTGCAAGGTGATGGAGGCAACTGTCTGGAGCGATCCTGCTGTTTTGGATATACTGCAAAATAAAGTTGTTCTGGTGAGTCTCTATGTTGACGACCGCACTGAGCTTCCTCTTGAGGAGCAGGTAACCTCTGTAATTGATGGAAAACTGAAGAACACTCTGGGCAGAAAATACCGCGACTATCAGTTAAGTCGCTTTGGTGTTGCCTCTCAGCCCTATTATGTTCTTGTTGACCATAATGAGCAAGTATTGGTGAAACCTATCGGAGAAAGTTCTTTAACAGAATTTCTGGCATTCCTTAATGGTGGTATAGAAGCATTTAACCGCCAACTTTAATAAAGAAGGCGGTTAAACTAATCTTTTTATTATCAATCGATTTCTTAAAATCAGCTGGTTTTTTAGAATCAGACTATTTCGTACATATCTTCCAATGGCTTTCTTACCTTTTTGAAGGCCAGAAATGAGTCATCCTGAGATCTGTATCCGAGTGCACACATAACGGATGCTGTAAGCCCTTTCTCTTTCAGTCCAAGTATCTTATCAAAACTCTCCTTGTCAAATCCCTCCATCGGGCCTGAATCAATTCCCAACTCAGAAGCGGCAGCCATAAGTGTTCCGAGTGCAATATAGGTCTGTTTTGAAGTCCACACCTTCATCTGCTCAGGGCTCATTGAAGCCATATGAGACTTCATCATGTTGCCGTAATCAGCAGAATCAGAAACATCAAGATTGTTTATTTTTGCTCTTAGCCCCAGGTAATTGTCAACCTCTTTATCTCCTACGTTTGTGTAATTACAAAAAAGAAACAGCACATATGCGTCTGTCAGTTGAGGTTGTCCCCATGAGGCAGCTTTAAGTTTTTCACGAATCTCAGGATTCTCAATAATAAGCACCTTGTATGGCTGCAGTCCGTATGAAGTTGCAGTCAGGTTCACAGCCTCTTTTAACAGTTCAATATTTGTACTGCTTACCTTCTTTGTGGTATCAAATTTCTTTGTAGCATAGCGCCACTTTAAGCTATCTATAATTTTCATATCTATTCATTTATTTTAGTAGGGTTGCCCCCTTGTTAACAGTTAAATTTGGTTTTTGTTTGAATTACCATTTCATAGGGACATCAATAACCAAAATCTTTGCCTCTTTATTACTTCAGAGTTATCTTGTTTACTGCAGAGTTGTCTTCACATTCGTTAAGCAGATGTTCAACGGAAACTCCCAAATCCGGATGAATAAAATTGGGTGCTATTTGGGAAACAGGCTCTAACACAAACCTTCTCAAGTGCATTCTTGGGTGTGGTAATGTGAGGGTTTCACTCTGATACACCAAATTACCATAAAATATGATATCAATGTCTATCTCTCTGGAACTGTATTCTCTCTCCGCGCCACTTTTTTCTTCATCCTTCTTGTTGTTCTTGCTCTCCTCTCCTCTCACCCTTCCCAGGATTTTTTCAATGTTAAGAACCTTTTCAAGCAGTTCTTCCGGTATGAACTCTGTATCAATAAGCACCGCTCTGTTCAAAAACCATTCATCTGCATTAAAACCCCAGGGCTCGCTCTCATATAATGGCGATAGTACGATTTCTCCCGACGATAGATCTGACACCATTTGTGATGCCTTTTCTATAATCGAGAGCTTGTCTCCTCTGTTGCTTCCAAGCAGAAGTATTGTTTTCATAGCATACCCAGCTCAAAAAGAGCCTCTTCGCTCATTCTGTCTCTGTCCCATGGCGGGTCAAATGTGAGCTCAATTGCCACGTCATCAATAGATGGCACCATTGAAACTGCATCATGGACATCCTGCAGCAATTCATCTACCATTGGGCAGTTGGGTGCGGTTAGAGTCATTTTGATAAAAGCTTTACGATTTATATCAACCCTGATTTCATAAATCAGCCCTAAATCATACACATTAACGGGTATCTCCGGGTCATAAACCTGCTTAAGGGCCAGTACAATATTTTTTTCTACGCTCATAATATTAAAAAATTTTAAGCAGAGTAGGCCATTGCATAGATTTTTATCTGTTTTATCATCGATAGCAGGCCGTTTGCTCTTGTTGGAGAGAGATTCTCCTGAAGACCAATCTCTTTAATAAAGTTCAAGTCAGCATTAATTATCTCAGCAGGTGTTCTCTCAGAGAAAACCCTAACCAATAGTGATATTATTCCTTTTGTAATAATTGCGTCGCTGTCAGCGGTAAAATAGATGAGGCCATCTTTAAATTCTGCGTTTAACCATACCCTTGATTGGCAACCCTTTATTAGGTTTCCTTCAAGTTTTTCACCCTCTTTTATTATTGGCAGCGATTTCCCTAATTCTATTAAATATTCATATTTATCCATCCAATCTGTGAAAATCGAGAACTCCTCGACAATTTGCTGCTCAACTTCTTTAATTGTCATTATATAAATTATTATTTTTAAATTATTTATTACTGTTTACCTTATTCGTTGATACATTTAAACTAAGCTATACCCAATTTTATTTTTCATTAGAACGCCTGTTTCAAATCTGTTGTGAATAATCTGCTCTATAACAAGCAAATATCTCAATTATGATAACATCTTAATTGCTCTTTTTAAAGAGGTTATAAAGTACTTTGCCTCTTCAATTGTATTGTATGCGGCAAAGGATGCACGAAGCATTGATTCAACTCCGTATCTTTTCATAAGAGGTTCGGCACACATTTGTCCCGAGCGCAATGCAACTCCCATTTTGTCCATAATCATTGCCAGGTCTGAGGGGTGTGCACCACTTACGGTAAACGAAAAAAGAGAAATTCTACTCTCTCCCATTCCATAAAGTCTTAATCCTTCGATTTTTAAAAGCTCCTCTGTCATATATTCCACTATAGACCGCTCTGTGTTCTCCAGAAATTTTTTGTCAATTGACTCTACAAACCTTATTGCCTCCAACATTGCTGCTGCACCAATAAAATTGGGCGTACCCGCCTCAAACTTTAAGGGGAGAGGGGCATATGTTGTCTTCTCAAAAGTAACTGTCTCTACCATATCTCCTCCTCCCATCCAGGGTGGCATACTATCAAGAATTTCCCTCTTGCCGTACAATACCCCTGTTCCGGTTGGCCCGTAGAGTTTGTGTCCGGAAAAGACATAAAAGTCGCAATCAAGTTTGCGTACATCAGTTTCAATGTGAACAATACTCTGCGCTCCGTCAATCAATACCGGAATTCCCTTTGCATGCGCCTTGAAAATCAACTCTTCTACAGGGTTTATCAACCCCAGTACATTTGAGACATGAGAAACAGAAACAATTTTAACGGATCTGTCGAGAAGATTGTCAAGCATATCCATTCTCCAGTTCCCATTTTCATCAACCGGAAGAACTCTCAGATTTGCCTCTTTGCTTTCACAAATCAATTGCCATGGAACAATATTGGAATGGTGCTCAGCCTCTGAAACTAATACCGAATCTCCCTTTCTAAGGTATTTTCCGCCATAACTGGCAGCGACAAGGTTTATAGAGGCAGTAGTTCCTGATGTAAATATTATCTCCTCTCTGTAAGCAGCATTGATAAACTGTCTTATAGCCTCTCTTGAATCCTCGTAAAGCTCTGTTGTTTTAGAACTCAATTCGTGAACAGCTCTGTGAATATTGCCGTTAACTCCGGAATTCATCATGTTTACCAGATCAATAACCTGTTTTGGCTTTTGAGCTGTTGCTCCGTTATCAAGATACACAAGTGTTTTGGAGTTAACACTCTGTTCCAATGCCGGGAAGAGAGATCTTATCTGGTTTATGTCCGCTATTTTATTCATCTGATAATTACTATGTGAGAGTTGTCGCTGCAAAATTAACAAAACAAAGTTGCCGTTTATACCTTAAAAACATAAATTTGCATCAAAAGTTTATATCCCCCGGGCATGTACGATTATATCAAGGGAGAACTTACCGAGCTTACACCAACCGAGGTAGTTCTGGAAAACAATCAGATAGGCTATAAAATACTTATATCCCTTCAAACCTACTCAAAGCTAAAAATGGCTGAGAGCACCAAACTTTTCATATATCATCATCTTAGAGAAGATAATGAACAGCTTTACGGCTTTTATGATAAAGACGAGAGATCTCTTTTCTCCAATCTGATTGAGGTTTCGGGAATTGGTCCAAACAGTGCCAGAATGATGCTGTCATCTTTATCTTCAGACGAAATAAGGGGTGCAATAATTTCCGGAGATGTAAACAAGCTCAAGAGCATTAAAGGGATAGGCCTTAAAACGGCCCAACGGTTGCTCATCGAGTTAAAAGACAAGATGGTAAAAAGAGGTTCGGGAGACGATTTCTCAGGAACATTTGTTTTAACTCAGGCTAACCGCCAGAGAGATGAAGCTTCGTCTGCACTTGTTCTTCTTGGTTTTTCAAAAGCTAATGTTGAAAAGGTGCTCGATACGCTAATTAAAGAAAACCCCTCCTACTCTCTTGAGGAGCTTATCAAGCTTTCTCTGAAAAGACTATAGAATAATTTTTTAATTTCATACATTTGTAAAAATTTAAACGTAAAAAGATGAATATTCCAGCAAATCTTAAGTATTCTCACGATCACGAGTGGGTAAAAGTTGATGGTAACATTGCAACAGTTGGTATTACCGATTTTGCACAGAGCCAGCTTGGTGACGTGGTGTTTGTTGACATCCCTTCTGAGGGGGAGACTCTTTCAAAATCTGATGTTTTTGGAGCTATTGAGGCTGTTAAAACAGTAGCAGACGCACTTATGCCGGTATCAGGTAAAATTATTGAAATTAATGGCAATCTTGAAGGTTCACCGGAGTCAGTAAACAAAGACCCTTATGGTGAAGGATGGATGGTTAAAATCGAGATGAGCGACCTTTCTGAGCTGGACTCACTGATGGACGCAGAAGCATACGGTGCTATTATCTAAATATTATCGCACTTAAAACCGCATTTACTTTTAAAACCTGCTGTCAAAAATGTCAGCGGGTTTTTATTTTTTAATAAATTTACCATTATTTACATTATTCAGCAGATATGATTCACAGTTTTGGGAGTGATAATCACTCCGGAGCGGCACCGGAGATTATGGAGGCAATTGCAAAAGCAAACGCCAATTTTGCCGTAGCGTATGGAGAAGACCCTTTTACAAAAGAGGCAGAGGATATTTTTAAAAGAGATTTTGGCCCTCAAACAGAGGTGTTTTTTGTGTTTAACGGAACAGGAGCAAACATTTTAGCATTAAAAGCCCTTACAAACACCTTCAATTCAATTTTATGTGCCGATTCTGCTCACATTAACGTTGATGAATGTGGTGCTCCCGAAAAACTTACAGGATGTAAGCTTGTTCCAATTGCATCGGTTAATGGTAAGATCTCGGTTGATTCTGTGAAAAAAGAGCTTAAAGGCTTTGGTTTTCAACACCACTCTCAACCAAAAGTGCTTTCAATTTCACAACCTACCGAACTGGGAACCCTCTACACTCCAAAAGAGATTAAAGAGCTTGCCGATCTTATGCATAGCCATGATGGATATATTCACATTGACGGCTCCCGGATTTCAAATGCTGCAGCAGCGTTAAACCTGAATATCAGAGAATTTACTTCAGATATTGGAGTTGATGCGCTCTCATTTGGCGGCACAAAAAACGGAATGCTCATAGGTGAAGCTGTTGTATTCTTCAAAAAAGAGCTGGCAGAAAATTTTCTCTATCTTAGAAAACAAGCTGCTCAACTTTTCTCCAAAAACAGATTCATTGCAGCGCAGTTTACCGAGTTTTTAAAAGACGGATTGAATATTCGCCTTGCTTCCCATTCAAATGCCATGGCTAAATATATGGAAACAAAACTCAAAGATATTCCTGAAGTAAAGATTTCCCGGCCTGTTGAAACAAACGGCGTCTTTGCCATTATGGACAAAAAAATTACCGAAAAGCTCATGGAAAAACATTTTTTCTACGTCTGGGATGAAGAGACAGGCGAAGTAAGATGGATGTGCTCATGGAATACCAAAAAAGATGATATTGACAAATTTATAACCGATCTCATAGCGCTTCTTTAAACTCTAAACACTACAACTATGGAAGTAAAAAGAACATTCGACCTTTTAGAAAAGCTTGTTAAGGAGTATCCAAAAGATGATATTCTAAGCAGAAGAGTCAACGGCAAATGGATTAAATACTCTTCTGACAGCTACTACAGACATTCGCATCTGCTCGCATACGCCTTTCTTGCGCTTGGACTCAAGAAAGATGACAAGGTTATTACCATAAGCAATAATAGGCCGGAATGGAACTTTATTGATATGGGGCTAAATTTGGCAAATTGCGTTCATGTCCCTGTCTACTCGACGCTTAGCAACGATGACTATCTCTACATTCTTAACCACAGCGATGCAAAAGCAATATTCCTTGGTGGTGAAGCTGTTGTCAAAAAGATAACCCCATTAATCCCGCAGCTTGGCAGAGATATAATGGTCTTTTCCATAGACAAGAGTGAGGGGTTAAAGTCAATAGAGTCGCTTTATGAGTTAGGCAAAGACAAGGAGTCTGAATTTGAAGAGGCTGTAGAGGCGAACAAGAAAAATATTGACGAAAACGAGCTGGCAACAATTATTTATACCTCTGGTACTACCGGAACTCCAAAAGGGGTTATGTTGTCTCATAAAAATTTGGCATTTACCTTTATTGGATCTGCAAATCAGCAAATTAGAGACCACCGGCACAAAATGCTAAGCTTCCTGCCTCTATGTCATATTTATGAGAGGAGCATGAACTACGACTATCAGTATATGGGCATAAGCACCTATTATGCCGAGAGTCTTTCAACAATTGCTTCTGATCTTGCAGACTGCCAGGCAGACGGTTTCTGCTCAGTACCAAGGGTTTTAGAGATGATGTTTAATAAACTTGAGGCAGCAGGAAAAGATTTGAAGGGTGTTAAGAAGTTAATTTACAAATGGTGCTTCTCAATTGCCTGCAAATTTGATTATGAAAATCAGGGCTTCTTTTACGATCTTAAGTACAAAATTGCAGATAAACTTGTTTATAGTAAATGGAGGGCGAAACTTGGAGGTAAAGAGATGCTTATTGTTTCCGGCGGATCTTCTATTCAGGCCAAAATTATTCGTCTGTTTACAGCTGCAAAGCTTTATATATTCGAAGGTTACGGAATGACAGAAACCTCTCCTATCATTGCCGTTAACAACCCTCGTGAGATGATAATTAAGATTGGAACCGTTGGAAAGGCAATGGAGGGCACAGAGATGATGATTGCCCCTGATGGAGAAATTCTTACACGCGGACCTCACATTATGTTGGGCTACTATAAAGATCCTGAATATACAAAAGAGATTATTGACAGCGATGGTTGGCTACATACCGGAGATATTGGTGTTATGGTAGATACAATTTTCCTAAAGATTACTGACCGCAAAAAAGAGATATTCAAGCTCTCTGCCGGAAAATATGTCGCTCCACAGGTTATTGAAAACATGCTTAAAGAGTCTTCTTATATTGAAAACTGCATGGTAATAGGTGAAAATCAAAAGTTTGCTTCGGCAATTATCATTCCTGATTTCAATAGACTTCACTTCTGGGCTGCCAAGAACAAGATTCATTATGCAGATAATGCAGAATTAATACAGAATCCTGCAGTTATTGCAAAGGTTAACAAGGAGATAGATGTCGTTAATAAAAAACTTGCTGCACACGAACAGATCAGAAGAGCAAAACTCGTTGCAGACGAATGGACACCAATCAACGATTTATTATCACAAACATTAAAGCTTAAGAGGCATAATATTAAAGCCAAATATCAGAATTTGATAAACGAAATTTTCAATACGGAAAGTTAGTTATGAAAATTCATCTTGCCACAGCTGAAGATACTCACTCCATATCAAAAATATGGAGTGAGTGCTTTACTGATGATACCAATTACATCAATAATTATTTAGAAAACTGTTTTCCTCACACTAAAACCTTTCTGCTGACTCCCGAAAACGAAGTTAATGCAGTGGCTTCACTCTCTGTTCTGCCCTGCTATACAAACTATAATGGTAAAAATTATCAGGGGGGCTATATTTATGCGGTAGGAACACTGACGGAACATAGAGGGAAATCATACTCAAAATATCTGACCCAAGAGGCATTCCGATATGCCCGTAACGAAAAACTCTCCTTTCTTGTTGTTAAACCTGCAACAGAATCCCTCTACGAATTATATTCTAAGCTCTCTTTTGATATTACACTTTACGAAAAAATAACAAAAATAAGTACGAATAGAAGTTATAACTTCACTCCGGAAGGATTGCTTATGTGTGATAAAATGCCTATAGTGAGATCATTTACCTTTTTTTGGGATATTGATTGTATCTATAATCTAAGAGAACGTTATCTCTCCAAAGAAAGCATCTTACATAGTAAGGAGATACTCTCATACGCAATAAAGGAAATCTCCTATAGAAAAGGATCTTTTGAATCTTTCTACTATTTAAGTCAGAAAGATGATCCTGTTTTCTACGTCTGCTATCCTTCTGAAAATAATGATTCATTAGTTTATGTAATAGATCATAATATAAACGATGGTAGCGTATTAGATGATTTTATCTATGAAAATACATCTACATTTCCAAACCTGAAATACTACCAATTTATAAATCTTCCAAACATTGTTAGCAAGAGATGTCGTACAAAAAAAATAAAATCGGCTTTAGTAAAATCATTTGAAGAAGATCCCGGGTTTAACAAACACCTTAAAAAACTCAGGCTTTCTCTGCCCATGGAGTAAGCTAAATCCTACAAAATAAAAAAGATGTTCCACGAGGAACATCTTTTATTTTTTTAACTTTCAACACGATATGAGCATTATTGAATTTAATTGTTGCGCAATATCAACTTAGTTAATGATCTGTTAATTGCGAAAATTTTAAATAATATTGTTTAGAAAGAGCAAAACATTTAAATGCTTCTAAAAATAAACAATATAGAGAACAATTAAAAAATTAGATTTATCTACCAAAATAGACGAGCAATACAGAAATATCGGCCGGAGAGACTCCCGGAATGCGTGATGCCTGTGATATTGTTTTTGGTCTGTGTTTGGAAAGCTTTTGTCTGGATTCTGTCGAGATCGATTTTAGAGCATTGTAATCAAACTTATCCGGGATAGCAATCTCTTCCAGTTTTAAAATTTTATCTGCAATTCTCTTCTCTCTCTCAATGTATCCTTTGTACTTTATTCGTATCTCTACGGCCTCTAAAATCTCCTTAAGGACAATCTCAGTGGAAATATTGTCGTCTTTTGGCACTTCAGGCTGGTATGGAAGTGGCGTAACACTCTCAGGATGATAGAAATGATCAAAAAATGTTTCGCGTGGAACATTTACTAAAAGAGGATCAATTGTGGCCTGTGGCCTGGTAAGAATGTCCGCAAGCTTCTTTTTGTGTGATATGGGTGCAGAATTTACAGATTCCAGATATGCGTTAACTTCATCCGGAGAGATTGAGGTGTTCTGCATATAATTTGTAAGACTTTCAACTGAGATATATTTTCTCAACATTAGATCATGCCTTTCGGCAGTTGCCAATCCCGAATTGTATCCAATTTCTGTTAAGCGAAGGTCAGCGTTATCTTGCCTTAGCAATATTCTGTACTCTGCTCTTGATGTAAACATCCTATAAGGTTCATCCACCCCTTTGGTTACAAGATCGTCTATAAGTACTCCAATATAGGCTTGATCCCTTTTTAGAACAAGAGGTTCTTTGTTTTGAATTTTTAGGTGAGCATTTATTCCGGCCATTAAGCCTTGCGCCGCTGCCTCTTCGTAACCGGTGGTTCCATTTATCTGTCCGGCAAAATATAAATTAGAAATGTTTTTTGTCTCCAATGTGTGATGAAGTTGAGTCGGCGGGAAATAATCATATTCTACCGCATAAGCAGGTCTGAAAATTACAATATTCTCAAAACCGGGTATTGCTCTTAAAGCAGAATATTGAATCTCCAAAGGAAGAGAAGATGAGAATCCCTGTAGATAATACTCATTGGTATTCCATCCTTCGGGCTCAAGGAATAACTGGTGACTGGTTTTATCTGAGAACGTTCTTAGCTTGTCCTCTATACTTGGGCAATATCTGGGACCAATGCCGGAGATCTTGCCTGAGAATAGTGGTGAAAATTCGAAGCCCTCTTTGAGTATGTCGTGAACTGTTGAATTGGTATGAACCATATAACAGCACATTTGGTTTTTGTGAAACTGTATAGGTGAGGGGATATTTAAAAATGAAAACTTTTCGGGATTTTGATCCCCCTCCTGAATTTGAATTTTTGTGAGATCAACAGATCTAGCATCTATTCTGGGTGGTGTGCCGGTTTTCATCCTATCTACAACAAATCCCATAGAAAAGAGCTGTTCAGAGAGATGCAAAGAGGGCATCTCCCCTATCCTTCCTCCAACAGCACTATTCTGCCCGATAAAAAGTTTGCCATTTAGAAAGGTGCCTGCCGTTAGAATTGTTGCCTTCGATTTGAATGTCGCTCCCATTTCTGTTTTTACACCGACAACATTTTCTCCATCGAAAATAAATTCATTTACGGTATCCTGCCATATATGTAAATTGGGAGTGTGCTCCAGAACATATCTCCAGTTCATTGAGAAATGCTGTCTGTCACATTGAGCTCTTGGGCTCCACATAGCAGGGCCTTTAGATCTGTTTAGCATTCTGAACTGTATGGTTGATGCGTCAGTAACCAGCCCGGTATAACCTCCGAGAGCATCTATTTCTCTGACTATTTGCCCTTTAGCTATGCCTCCGATAGCAGGATTACATGACATTTGGGCAATTTTACCCATATCCATAGTAAGCAGCAAAACTTTGGAGCCCATTTTAGCTGAAGCATACGCTGCCTCGCATCCCGCATGTCCTGCACCAATTACAATTATATCAAAATTATCTCTCATTTAATTTTCATCTCCTCTCTTATCTTAAGAGCTTTCTCTTCAGCTTCTCTCATTATCGCTTTCTCTTTTGTGTTTTTATCTTTATAGCCCATTAGATGCAGAACTCCGTGAATTATTACTCTGTGAAGCTCGTTTTCGAAAGTCGTTTTGTACAAAACTGCATTTGCCTTAACAGTATCAATGCTAATTATAATATCACCGTTTAAGTATTTACCTTCACAGTAATCGAAGGTTATAACATCTGTGTAGTAGTTATGTTTAAGATATTTGTTGTTAATATCAAGTATATAGTTATCACTGCAAAATATTATGTTAATATCCCCAACTGATGAGCTTGTCTTGCAGATTTGAGAATTACATGATATTGCTTCATTCGGTAAAAGATTATGAGCAACAGCTTTAATCCACGAATTGCATTCTCTTTTATCTTTAAAATTAAAAGTAGTGTCCTCTTTAAAATATTTAATCATTAAGGTAAACCCTTCTTAAAGAAAATTGTTTTAAATTTATTGCTGTTTGTTGTTCTCTTCCAGAATGTCCCAGTATTCAATTGCTCTTCTGGTATGAGGTATAACAATTGACCCGCCTACGAGGTTTGCAACAGCAAATACCTCAAAGGCCTGTTCTCTGGTTACTCCAAGCTCATAACACTTTTCAATATGGTACTTGACACAATCATCGCATCGCAGTACAAGAGACGAAACGAGTCCAAGCATCTCTTTTGTTTGTGTAGAGAGTGCTCCCTCTTCATAAGTTCTGGTATCAAGATTGAAAAATCTTTTGAAAAAAAGAGAGCCGGAATCAAGGATAACTTTATTCATTTTGGCACGATATGTGCGGAATTGGGCGATCGAATTCATGATTGATATTTTTTGCAAAACTACAAAATAAAAGTAAACTAAAATTCTTTAGAATTATGTCAAAAATAACGGTAATCGGAGCGGGAAATGTGGGTGCAACTTGCACTAATGCCATGGCCAATATGCAGTTTGCTTCTGAAATAGTACTGCTTGATATTAAAGAGGGGCTTGCAGAGGGGAAAGCTACAGATATGATGCAGACTGCCAAACTTTACAAGTATTACACTAAGGTTAAGGGAGTTACAATGGACTATGAGGCCACTGCCGATTCTGATGTAATTGTTATTACCTCCGGAATTCCTCGTAAACCCGGCATGACAAGAGAAGAACTTATTGAAACAAATGCAAATATTGTCAGCAATGTAGTTGAAAACTCTCTGAAATACTCTCCGAACGCCGTTCTTGTGGTGATATCCAATCCAATGGATACAATGACCTACCTCACTTTGAAAAAGACCGGCCTACCTAAAAACCGAATAATTGGTATGGGTGGAATTTTGGATAGCAGTCGCTTTACAGATTATTTGAGTATAGCACTTGATGTTCCTTCGAGTGATATTGATGGAATGGTGATTGGCGGCCATGGCGACACAACAATGATTCCGCTGGCTCGCTTCGCCAATTATAAAGGCATACCTATAAACAAACTTCTATCAGCTGAAAAGCTTGGCAAAGTTATTGCAGACACTATGGTTGGAGGCGCAACTTTGACAAAAATGCTCGGAACATCTGCCTGGTACGCTCCCGGGGCTGCCGGAGCCGTTCTGGTAAAAGCAATTATCCTTGACGAAAAGAAGCTATACCCATGTTGTGTATATCTTGACGGGGAATACGGACAGAAGGATATTTGCATTGGAGTACCGGTTACGGTTGGCAAAAACGGATGGGAAAAGATTGTTGAGTTTGATCTGACAGAGAGTGAATTTGAACTGTTTAGCAAAAGTTCTGATGCCGTCAGGTCTACAAATAAGGTTCTTAGCGATATGAATATTATTTGAATTCAAAATATTTTCGCATCTTTGCACGGCGATTTTTAGGGGGTATTAGCTCAGTTGGCTAGAGCGCTTGCATGGCATGCAAGAGGTCATCGGTTCGACTCCGATATGCTCCACGAGTTTTTAACAATTTTTAATGAAAACTATTACGCTAATAATGTAGCACTTATAATTATTTACACCAAGTTTATTAACAATTACTTTTGGTAAATAATTAATTGTTTTTAATTTTACAATCCAAATTTAATCTGAACAGTCATACAGTTATGGAAGTAAAGAAAACACCTAAGGCAAATCTCGAGAGCAAGAAGTTGTTATTCAGAGAAATAGGTCTGATAATTACATTGCTTATAGTTCTAGCAGGTTTTGAATATAAGACCTACGAGAAGAGTCTCTCTGAACTTGGTGGCAACAATGCAGCCCTGGTTGAAGATGAGATGATACCAATTACCAATGAAACTCCGCCTCCACCACCGGAAATGCCAAAGATTCCAATTGTATCTGACGAAATTATTATTGTTGACGACGATATGAAGATCAAATCAGATCTAATTATCAGCACAGAGGACAACAAAAATCTTGGTGTTGAAATCAAAGAGTATGTTCAGGGTAGAAAAGAAGAGGTAGTTGAAGAGGAAGATATCCCATTTATGTTTGTAGAGGAGAAGCCTAAATTTCAGGGTGGCGACGAAAATAACTTTACAAAATGGGTAGCAGAAAGACTGGTTTACCCGGAAATTGCAAAGGAGAACGGCGTTCAAGGTCGTGTTTATCTTTCATTCCGTGTAAATACAGATGGTAGTGTGAGCGATGTGAAAGTTTTGAGGGGAGTAGACCCATCACTTGATAAAGAGGCAGTTCGTGTAGTTTCTATGTCACCTAAGTGGACTCCCGGAAGGCAGAGAAACAAGGCCGTAAGGGTTATTTATCAGTTTCCTGTGATTTTCCAGCTCAGGTAGAGTAATCACACAAACAATAAAACATAAAGGCTGCCTCGAGAGAAGCAGTCTTTTTTATATAATAGATGGAAAAAACCGTACTTGTAGCTGTCTCCTCCAACAATGAGGACGAGAGTAAACTTAGAGAGTATTTGGACGAGCTTGAGTTTCTTGCCGAGACTGCAGGTGCCAAATCTCAAAAGTGGTTCATACAAAACCTCGACAAACCAAATCCCAAGACATATCTTGGAAGCGGTAAGCTTGAGGAAATTAAGCAGTACATCAACGAGAATGAGATTAAACTTGTAATTTTTGATGATGAGCTTACCCCTTCTCAGTTGAGAAATATTGAGAGGGAGCTTGAGTGCAGAATACTTGACAGAACAAATCTAATTCTTGATATTTTTGCTCACAGAGCCAAAACAGCATACGCTAAAACACAGGTTGAGCTTGCACAATATCAATATCTTCTGCCGAGATTGACCAGAATGTGGACCCACCTTGAAAGACAGAGGGGAGGAATAGGTATGAGAGGGCCGGGAGAGAGTCAGATTGAAACCGACCGAAGAATAATTCTGGAAAAAATAAGCCGTCTGAAAGAGCAACTTAAAAAGATTGACAGACAGATGGCATCGCAGAGAGGTAACAGGGGAAGCCTTGTCAGAATCTCACTTGTGGGTTATACAAACGTTGGTAAAAGTACATTGATGAACCTTCTTGCCAAAAGCGAAGTGTTTGCCGAGAACAAGCTTTTTGCCACACTTGATACAACCGTCAGAAAGGTAGTTATCGAGAACGTTCCTTTTCTTTTAAGTGACACTGTAGGGTTCATCCGTAAATTGCCACATCAGCTTGTTGAGTCCTTTAAAAGCACACTTGATGAGGTAAGAGAGTCTGATATATTATTGCACGTTGTAGATATTTCGCACCCAAATTTCCAGGAACATATTGCAGTTGTGGAGCAGACATTAATCGAAATTGGGGCTAAAGATAAGCCGGTATTGCTTGTTTTTAATAAAATTGATGCCTACAATTATGTGCCTCAGGATGAGTTCGATTTTGGGCACAAAAAGCCGGAAAACTACAGTCTTGACGAGCTAAAAAACAGTTGGATGAATAAGGAGCATGCTCCGTGTATTTTTATATCTGCCAAAGAGAAGACCAATTTACCTAAATTGAGGAATGATCTTTACAAAATGGTTGCAGAAATTCACGCAGGAAGATTCCCTTTCAACAATTTCTTTTGGTAGCAGGTTATTGCACTACTCACTTAATTCCCTTAATTCGCTTTATCTCTTTTACTACTGCCTCTTTGGGCAGCTCCTCCACCACTCTGCCATTGTACCCCTTTGTGGTTTTGGCAGTAAAGAGTGAGTTTATAAGAGCCTCCTCTGTTGCCTCGATTGTTGCAAGAAACAGTGAAGACATTGAGCTGTTATGCAGCTCAAAAGGGTTATAAAAAGGGCTTTTTTCGTCAATCAGGTTCTCTTTTGCAACCGAAAGAGCTATCACATAGTCACCACTCCCGTTTGAAGCTATGCCTCCGGTTTTTGCAAGGCCAAGCATTGCTCTCTTTGCTACTCTTTCAAGGTTCCTTGATGTAATTGGAGCGTCAGTTATAACAACTATCATGCATGAGCCATCGGCATCTTTGTCAACATCACGTTTGAAATCATATTTTCCCAGCATTCTTCCCACCTGCACGCCTGCAATCTCCAATACACCGCCAAAATTTGACTGCACCAGTACACCGACAGTATAACCGCCCAACGAGGCAGGAAGTACTCTCGATGAGGTTCCAATTCCGCCTTTAAAGCCAAAACAGATCGTGCCTGTTCCGGCCCCTACTCCGCCCTCCTCTACTTTGCCATCTTTGGCTGCATCAATTGCTTCAAGAACATGCCCGGGAGTAACGTATCTTGCCCTTATATTGTTGAGTCCACCATCGTTTGTTTCGCCTACTACTCCGTTAACCGACCCTATTCCCGAATTGCCATCCTGTTTTAAAGTATAGGTTATCAGTGCATCCAAAGCAGCCGGTACACTCATTGTATTCGTAAGAATTACGGGCGTTTCAATATTACCAAGCTCTTTAACCTGTGTATAACCGGCAAGCTTTCCGAAACCATTTCCTACATAAATTGCTGCAGGGGTCTTTTTTTGAAAAAGATTGCCATCATGAGGTATTATTGCAGTTACTCCTGTTCTCATATCATCTCCCTGAACAAGAGTTTTATGGCCTACTTTTACACCGGGGACATCTGTTATTGCGTTGTTTATTCCTGGTTTGAAAATTCCGGTCTCAATGCCGTAATCTCTCATTCTGTTTTGTGACAAAGCTGCTGTCTGTAAAAACACAAGCATTATCAGGGGAAGAATCTTTTTCATTATCTCTCTAAGTTCGTGGTTAGTTTTCTTTTATAAATTCAATAAGCTTCTGGGAGCAAATCTGAGGCTCCTCAATAAAGGCGCAGTGGCCGGCATTTTCAAGCATGACTACATTAGAGACGCCTACGATAGAGGTAATTTCGGCGGCCCCCTCCTCTCCTATAATACCATCGTGTTTGCCCATGAAAAACAGATGCGGCATTTTTAAGGTTTTTAAAAAGTCTCTGTTATCTTCTCTTTGCATCATCCCTTTAATGGATGCAACAATGCCCTCGGGATCATGCACTTCTGCTGTCTCTTTTATCTCCAGAATCTTCTCTTCAAACTTCACAATATTTGCGGGAGCAAAAATCTTGGGAATAGTTGTGCGAACTATCATTTGAAGTTTATTCTGAAGAATTACTGAAATCTCCCTCTCTCTGTCTGCCTTCTTTTCCTCAGTATCTGGAAAAGGAGAAGAGTTCATCATTACAAGTCCCGAAAAGCGGTTAGGGTAAGATTTTACTGCCTCAAGAGCAACATATCCACCCATTGAATGTCCGAGAATCAGGGCCTTTTCTATACCGAGCTTGTCCATTACCGACACCGCTACATCTGCGCAAAAACTCATAGTGTTAACCTGTGCCGAGCCGGTAAGACCATGACCCGGGAGATCAATCGATATAACTCGCATATGTTCTGAGAGTTTAGATGTAAACTCCTCAAATATATAAAGTGTTTCAAGGTAGCCGTGAAGAAGAAGAATTACTTTATCCCCTTTTTTCGAATCCGAAATATGGACCGGTAGTCCATTACATGTTGAAAAAAATTCCATTGAATCTATTTTAGACAAAATTAATCTATTTTATACATTAATTTCATACTTTTGTGTAAACTAAACCAGAACTACAATTTAGCCCTTAAACATTTAATATTTATGAAGAAAATTAAACAAAGATTGTTGTATGTAATTTCGGTTTTAGTTCTTGCAGTTTCAGTTACCGGCTGCATGAAAGATCTGGAGCCGATTGTACTCACCGGAACATGGGAACTTGACACCGCAGCTGTTGTAGTTAGAATTATTTATAACCCCTCTGTTGCCGCTGAGCACCCCGAAACTATTAAATTTTTGGAAGATAACATAACCAGGATTAGAAGAGAACTGATGAAACCAAACAGGATTGTGTTTAAGCTTCCGAACATAACTGAAAGTTACTATAATGATGTTCCTCTGCCTGTTATGGGTACATTTATCCAGGAAGGTGCTTACTTTACAATGAAAAACCCTCTATTCCCTACAGGTATTGCCGGTGCATCAGATAATATTAGGCTGGAGTTTTATTATGACAGGGAATATCTGATGTATATTCTGTATAATCTTCTTACAGAGAATGATGGCCCTCCTAGTGTGTATGACAGGCTAATCGATTCATACTATGGTGTGGGACTTTACAAGAAGATTAATTAATGCCTTAGAATATTAACAAAAAAGCTGCCACTTGGCAGCTTTTTTTATCATTTAACCTTTTTAAAAAACTATTTTAGTCCTTTAGTTTTGCAAGTAAAAACTCCCTGTTCATTCTGGCAATGTGAGAGATAGATATGCTTTTTGGGCACTCAATCTCGCACGCCCGTGTGTTTGTACAGGCTCCAAAACCAAGTTCATCCATCTTTGCCACCATCTCCTTAACCCTTCTTGCTGCTTCAATTTTACCTTGAGGCAACAGAGCGAGTGAGCTGACCCTTGCCGAAACAAAGAGCATTGCCGAACCATTTTTACATGTGGCTATGCATGCACCGCAACCTACACAGGAGGCGGCATCCATACTCTCCTCAGCGTCATCTCTTGGTACAGGAATTGTGTTTGCATCAGGCACACCTCCGGTATTTACTGATACATAGCCTCCTGCCTGAAGTATTTTATCAAGAGCATTCCTTTCAACAATCAGATCTTTTATTACCGGCATTCCGGCAGACCTCCACGGCTCAATGGTAATTGTCTCTCCATCTTTGAATTTACGCATATGCAGCTGGCATGTGGTAATATCATCATCGGGACCGTGCGCCCTTCCGTTAATGTATAGCGAACACATTCCGCAAATTCCTTCACGGCAGTCGTGGTCAAAAGCAACCGGCTGGTCGCTCTGGCACCCTTTGTTTACCGCAACAGGGTCTGCCCCGGCACGAATAAGCTGGTCGTTCATTATGTCAAGCATTTCCAGAAATGAGGTGTCAGGTGAGATATCCTTAACCTCATATGTATGGAATGACCCCTTCTCCTTTGCGCTTTTTTGGCGCCAAACCTTTAGTTTAAAGTCCATATCCTGTAAATGGTTAGTCTTTGTAATTCCGTGTAGCAATTTTCACAAACTCATAGTTAAGATGCTCTTTGTGAAGAACAGGGTCTTTTTCAATACCCTGATGTTCCCAGCAGCTTACGTACATAAAGTTGTTGTCATCTCTAAGTGTCTCTCCCTCTTCTGTCTGCATCTCTTCACGGAAGTGTCCTCCACAGGACTCCCTTCTGTCGAGAGCATCCATTGCCATCAATTCACCTAGTTCTAAAAAATCGGCAACTCTGATTGCCTTCTCTACCTCCTGATTAAGTTCAGATTTCTCTCCTGGAACATAAACATTTTTCCAGAAATCTTCTCTAAGCTTCTTAATTCCGGCGATTGCCTTTTTAAGGCCTTCTTCGTTACGTGCCATGCCCACATAATCCCACATAATATGGCCTAATTTCTTATGGAAATGATCAACCGGCTCTTTTCCCTTTATGGCAAATAATTTGTCTATTTTAGCCTTAATTGCATTTTCTGCCTCATCGAAGGCAGGGTGGGAGGTATCTGTCTTTTTTGCCTGAATTTTTCCTGCAAGAAAATCGCCTATTGTGTATGGAAGAATGTAGTATCCATCGGCAAGACCCTGCATGAGGGCAGATGCTCCAAGACGGTTTCCGCCGTGGTCGCTGAAGTTTGCCTCGCCTATTGAGAATAGACCCGGAATGGTTGTCTGAAGGTTGTAGTCAACCCAAAGGCCTCCCATCGTGTAGTGAATGGCTGGGTAGATCATCATGGGCTCATTGTATGGGTTAACGTCAGTTATCTTCTCATACATCTGAAAAAGGTTTCCATAACGCTCCTCAATTACCTTTTTGCCAAGTCTCTCAATTGAGTATTTAAAGTCAAGGTAAACTGCAAGACCGGTCTCATTTACGCCAAATCCTGCATCACATCTCTCTTTTGCAGCTCTTGAAGCCACATCACGGGGTACAAGGTTTCCGAAAGCAGGATATCTGCGTTCCAGGTAGTAATCTCTGTCTTCTTCAGGAATTTGCGATGCTTTTATCTTTTTTTCACGTAGCTTTTCTACATCCTCTTTTTTCTTTGGAACCCATATCCTTCCGTCATTTCTGAGCGACTCACTCATTAAAGTAAGTTTAGATTGCTGCTCTCCATGAACCGGTATGCAGGTAGGGTGTATCTGGGCAAATGATGGATTGCTGAAAAATGCTCCTTTTTTAAAACATTGCCATACTGAAGATCCGTTGCTGTTCATAGCGTTGGTGGATAGGAAAAATACATTCCCGTAACCTCCCGTAGCAATTACAACAGCATGAGCACCATATCTCTCTATCTCGCCGGTAATCAGGTTTCTGACAATTATTCCCTTTGCCTCACCGTCAATAAGTACAAGATCGAGCATCTCTCTTCTGGTGAAAGATTCAACTTTTCCGAGATGAATCTGGCGGTTAAGGGCTGCGTAGGCTCCTAAAAGAAGCTGCTGACCGGTCTGTCCTCTGGCATAAAACGTTCTGCTTACCTGTGAACCACCAAAAGAGCGGTTATCAAGCAATCCTCCATACTCTCTTGCAAATGGGACCCCCTGTGCAACACAAAGGTCAATTATGGGGTTACTAACCTCTGCCAGACGATATACATTACCCTCCCTGCTTCTGTAGTCACCACCTTTTATAGTATCATAGAAAAGGCGATAAACAGAGTCGTTATCATTCGGGTAGTTTTTGGCAGCATTTATTCCACCCTGAGCTGCTATGGAGTGAGCTCTTCTTGGAGAGTCGCTAATACAAAAAACCTTAACATTGTAACCCAGTTCTCCTAACGCAGCGGCCGCCGAAGCACCACCGAGTCCCGTTCCAACCACAATCACATCAAGCTTTCTTTTATTCGCCGGACTCACAACACGAATCTGAGACTTATGCCTTGTCCATTTTTCGGATAAAGGCCCCTCAGGTATCTTAGAATTAAGTTTTTCGGACATTTTTATACCTGTTTTAAAAGTGCGGTAAAATTATGTATTTTAAGTAAGACTACCAAGATATCTAAAGCTTAGTCCCATTTTTTGTATCTTTACCGTACTATAAGCAGATAACCAAATTTTATGATGAAGACAAAACTTTTTGCTCTATGTACAGCGTTTGCCGTGACGGTTTCATTGGCAGCCCAGATCTCCATTATTCCCAAACCCAACAAAATAGAGAAAGGGGAGGGGAGTTTCATTTTCAATAAACAGACTGTTATCTACACAACAGAAAAATCGCAGCAGAATGCCACATATCTGAGAGGATATCTAAAAAATGCTACCGGTTTCAATTTCGAAAGTGTTAAGGTGTCGCCTGCAAGCAACTTCATAGTTCTTGACATTGCCTCCTCATATAACATTCCTGCCGAGGGATACTCTCTTGAAATTTCAACGCAGGGTATAACAATTAAAAGCAGCACAGGGACAGGGGCTTTTTATGCAATTCAGTCGCTGTTGCAGTTGATGCCGCCTACTGTCTATTCAGGAAAAGCAACAGGATTTGAAAAGTGGAGTGTCCCGGTTGTAAAGATTGAAGATAGCCCAAGGTTTGACTACAGAGGAATGATGCTTGATGTATCAAGAACTTTCTTTGATGCTGAAACCGTTAAAAGATATATTGACTGGATGTCACACCATAAAATCAACAAGTTCCACTGGCATTTGACAGATGATAACGGATGGAGAGTTGAGATTAAAAAATATCCTGAATTAACCCGCAAAGGTGCCTGGAGAGGTCCCGGCGAGGTTCTTAAAGCCTCTTTTGGTTCAGGCAACCAAAGGTATGGAGGATTCTATACTCAGGAGCAGATTAAAGAGATTGTTGCCTATGCTGCCGAAAGACATATTGAGGTTATTCCGGAGATTGATCTTCCGGGGCACAGCAAAGCAGTTACCGCTTCGTACCCAAATGTCGGATGTGACGGAGAGATAGGGGAGCTTAGTGTTCAGGGAGAGGGGCAGAACGCCTGGTGTGTAGGTAAAGAGCCAAACTATAAAATGCTCGAAGATATTATCAAAGAGATGGTTAAATTGTTTCCTTCCAAGAATTTTCACATTGGGGGTGACGAAGTAAACTATGCCCAGTGGGGTACCTGCCCTCATTGCATAGCTCTCATGGAAAAAGAGGGAATGAAGAATCACGAAGAGCTATTGAACTACTTTGTAAGAAGGATGGAATCAATTGTTGAGAAGCACGGCAAACATATGTCTGGCTGGGATGAAATTCTTGACGGTGGCAACCTTAATCCCAATTCACGGGTTTACGCATGGAGAAGTGTGGCAAAAGGCATAGAGTCTGTCACAAAAGGGCAACCAACCATAATGATGCCGGGTGAATATTGCTACTTTGACATGAAGCAGTCACCAATTGAAAGAGGTCACAACTGGGCAGGAATTGTAACACTTGAAAAGAGCTACTCACTGGATCCGATTGGAACCGCAAACCTGACTGACGATCAGGCTCACCTTATTCTTGGAGTTCAGGGGGCACTATGGACTGAATTGCTTGGATGGCCAGCAAGGTTTATTGATTATCAAACATATCCGCGTCTTGCTGCAATTGCAGAGGTGGGCTGGACACAACCTCAATACAAGGAGTGGAACAATTTTTACAAAAGGATGACCAGGCATCACTTCGAAAGGATGTATCAGATGGGAATCTTCTTTAGGGTTCCGCCTCCCGTTGCAAAGTATGAGAACGGAGCAGTTAAGGCAGAGCTCCCTTACTCGTGGGCAGTCGTAAGATACACCACCGACGAGAGTGAACCTACAAGCTTTTCTCCTGTATACAAGGGCGAAATATTTACTGACAAACCTCATAAATTCCGTTTTGCAACATTCTTCAAAGACGAACTAAAGAGCGTTACAATATCACCGGAAAACGCCCCATATATATATCTGAAACCAGAAACCAGAATAGAGACCTCTATTCTCGAAAACAATCGTTTCCCTATTAAGAATCTAACGGATTATAAATACGATACCTATTTCAGAAGCGCATCACGGGTTAAGGCCGGTGACTACCTTATCTACCAATTTTCTGAAGCCGTTAATGCAAGCAGAATAACTGTTGAGACAGGAATTCCCAACATTTCTTTCTACGGTGTTACAGACGGTTATGTAGAGTTTTCATATGACGGAAAAAATTACATCAAGGCAGGATATTTCGAAAGGGGAGTTGTTGTATTTCTGCCTGAAAAGCCGGTTTTGGCCGTTAAAATAGTTATAACCGCCCCAAATGACGGGCATATTCTTTCACTTCAGGATTTAAGAATTGAATTGTAATGAGAACAAAATCCATATTAAAATATGGTGCCCTATGGGGGATATTTGAAATTACTCTGGGTTTTTTATTGCACTTGCTAAACAGCTCTCTTGCAAGTGCAATACTAATTCCCATTGGAGTTCTCTTCATGTGGGCCGCCTACAAATCAACAAATAAATGGTGGAGCATTCCTCTGGTAAGTGTAATTGCAGCTGTTTCCAGAATGGTTATATATAGTGTAATTAATAACTTTACATGCGGCACTGAGGGGATATTTCCAACTTTGGCAATAGTGCTGGAGGGGCTTGCCTTTATCTACCCAATTGTATTCCTTGAGAAAGAGAAGAAAAAGGGATCTTTCCTGTTTGTATTCAAGCCGATACTCCTTTTCTATGTAGCAATTCTGCTGTATATGATTATATTTAAATCTATTGCCGCTGTTATAAAGTGGGGTGACATAAATACTCTTCTGGCAGAATATGACATAAAAAAAGAGCTGATAGCGTTGTTTCTTGATACGCTTATCAGCTCTGCATTAATTGGAATCGCTATAGTTTTGCAGGAGATATTCCTGTTAATAGTGTACCATAAATCTGATTGATGCTCAATTCAGCTTTTTTGTTGGCCTCCTCAAGCTCTTTCATGTTGATACCACTCTCTCTCCATTTTGAAATAAGTGGTTTGTAAATGCTGTTTACCACATAGTGCTCGGTAGCACTCAGCTCTTGCATATACCCATTACCCTTGCTGTTGTATATGAGATTAAAATTCATATATCTCGGACCACTTCCTCTCTTAAGCGAGAATGTGTTATATTTGAGTGCCAGCGCATTATCACAAGCTACAGCATTATCACTATTTTTAGATTTAACCACAATCGATGGCTGCTTTTCACCAGCCTTAACCCAAAGAGGAATCGCTACTCCCGCAGGAGGATAGCCCAGAATAGTCCACATTATGGTCATTTCAGGATCTTCTCCAGGTTTTACACCTTGGATTGCAACAGATGCAGTGGATGATTTCCTGGGAATATAATCCTGGTCTATTACCCATCCGCTAAATTTTTCAGGTGAACTTTCTGCCTTTGTAAGGTCAATTCCCATAAGTGAATGATAGAAGGAGCGTGATAAATTATTAAAAATCCACTCCGGAGTAATATTCCTGAAAGGAGATTGTTTTGACATAATATCAGTTGCATTCTGGTGTCTGATATAACCCATACCTTCGTTAAATTTGCCTGTGTAGGAGAAGTTTGTATAGATTAAATAGCCCTGTGGAGCAATACCCTGATCGTTAGCATCAACTTTAACAAATTTGTTGTTATTGGTTTCGTAGTAGGCGGCACCACCATATGCATCAATTACACCAAAATTTGCCTCTACTCTCATTGGCCTTGGAAGGTTGTTAAGGTAGTTTTCAAAATCTTCAAGCGTTTTACACACGGCAAGCGCACCATACATTAAATGACCCTCCATGTCCATCTCCTTAACATCATCATCTTGAAGATTGTAAGAAGCAGTATTCATAATTGAAAAGCCAACATTGTTGGTTCCTATCCAAACAACTCCGCCTTTATCCGGACTGTTTACAAGGCCTATAAAGTTGTATTTTTCCCCTTTAAAATATTCGACTCTGTTGTTATCTTCACCGGTGTCACGGTGTTTCCACAATATTGGCCTGCCGTCAGCAGTAACCTTTCCTGTAATTATTGCCGAAGTACATGAATAAATGTCTGAAGCAAGTAACAGAAAAAGAAGTAACAGAGACGAATAAACCAGGTTTCTCTTCATTCTCATAAGGTTAAATTTTATTAGTTTCTATTCATTGTTTAACTATTCAGAAAAGAGCGATGGAGCATTAATACTCTCTTTTAAAATACCAAGATGCTTATAGGCCAGATCTGTAGCCTCACGTCCTCTTGGAGTTCTGTGTATAAAGCCCTCTTTTATGAGGAATGGCTCATATACCTCTTCAATTGTTCCGGTGTCTTCACTTACGGCTGTAGCTATTGTTCCTACACCCACCGGACCTCCTCTGAATTTGTGAATAATTGTAGAGAGTATTTTATTATCCATTGAATCAAGCCCTCTTTTGTCGATATTTAGAGCATCAAGAGCGTAGAGTGTAATCTCTATATCAATTACCCCGTTTCCCTTAACCTGGGCAAAATCTCTTACCCTTCTCAGGAGTGCATTTGCAATACGAGGCGTACCTCTGCTCCTTCTAGAAATCTCCATTGCAGCTTGCTCCTCAATAGGAATATTGAGAATAGAAGCACTTCTTTTAATAATTGATAGTAAGACAGTTGCATCATAATACTCCAGATGTGACTGAATCCCAAATCTGGCTCTGAGCGGCGATGTTAAAAGTCCGCTTCTGGTTGTTGCGCCAATGAGGGTAAATGGATTTAGAGTTATTTGAACCGACCGGGCACCTGGACCCTTATCTATCATGATATCAATCCTAAAATCCTCCATTGCAGAATAGAGATACTCCTCAACAATTGGAGAAAGCCTGTGAATTTCGTCAATAAACAACACGTCTCCTTTTTCCAGCCCGGTTAAGAGACCTGCCAGATCTCCGGGCTTATCCAGAACAGGGCCTGATGTAATTTTAAGATCTACATTCAGCTCATTTGCAACAATATGTGCTAAAGTTGTCTTTCCCAGACCGGGAGGGCCATGAAGTAAAACATGATCCAGAGCTTCGCCCCTCATAAGAGCAGCCTGCACAAAAATTTTAAGATTTTCAATTATCTTCTCCTGCCCCGAAAACTCTGAAAAATCCTTCGGACGGATTTGAAATTCAAAATCTTTATCTTTGTTGTCGCGCTCTTGTCTGGGATCGAAATTGGCCATAGTTACTGACAGTTTTATTTATTACAAATATACTTTAATCTTTTATATAACTTTTTCTTTTTATTATAGTTTGTTGATATGTTGATAAATAAAGATCTTAACATTATTTTGAGATTATTAACATATATTAACATTTTTTCAACAATTTGGTAAACGCATTTAATTATAAAATAATCAGATATTTATTTAAATATTAAAGACGTTATCAACAGGGTTTCATAATTTCCATGAATAGAAATTAACAGAGCCGTTGTGTTGATATATTAGAGATAAATTACTGAAAAATTGTGCCAGGAAAAGTTGCATTGAAAGAGAATAAATGTATATAATAAAATGAGCGAATTATAAAAAATAATTTATCAATAATTATTAACACAATCTGGTTAATAACCTATATTTGCAGTCGCATTTATGAACTACAGTATAAACGAGAGATTTGAGAGGCAGAAAGAGGCATCGGAACTGGTTTCCCACTTAAAAGAGGGAGGAAAGAGAGGGATTGTTGTTCAGGGGCTTTACTCCTCTGCAAAAGCCTTTGCAATTTGTGCCGCTGCCAAAAGTGGTATACATATTGTTATGCTCAATAACAGAGAAGATGCTGTCTATTGTAGCGGGGACTTGTACAAGTTAATGGGAAAGGAGAGGGTCTTTTTCTTTCCATCATCAAAGAACCATAGTTTAAGGAATGTAAGAAAAGACACCTCTCATCAGGTGCAGCGTACAGCAGCCCTTAATGAGGTAAAGAGATATACTGAAGGAGAATCTGAATTCGAAAGCATTGTACTGGTAACCTATCCGCATGCGGTTTCAGAACTTATTATTGACATAAAGTCTCTAAAATCCAATATTTTAAAAATTTCAAAAGGAGATATCCTCTCCCACGAATTCATAAGGGAGACCCTGGTTGCTTACTCATTTACTAAGGTAGATTTTGTATCCGAACCGGGGCAATTTGCTCTGAGGGGTGGTCTTATTGACCTCTTTTCTTTCTCGGACTACAGACCATATAGAATTGATTTCTTTGGGGATACAGTAGAAAACATAAAGGTATTCGATATAGAAACTCAGCGTTCTGCCGAAGAGAGAGGCAGCATAGAGATATTCCCCGATATATTTGAGATGGAGGAGAGTACCCGGGAGAATATTTTTGGCTTTGCAGGCTCCTCTTCAATATTGTGGATAACCGATGACCCCTGGTTTAGTTCTCAGATAAAACTTATAGAGGAGCATAAGAGAGAGGGAGAACTTTTGCTCTCTTACAGAGAGTTCTGTGAAATAAAAGAGTCGCATAAAAGGGTAATGTTTGGCCCTTTACAGGGAGACTACACAGGTTATGAGACTATTACATTCCACACAATACCACAACCAGTATTTAACAAAAATTTTGAACTGCTTGCCAGGGATATTTCACAGAAAAAGACAGAGGGTTTTGAGGTTTGGTTACTAAGTGAAAATCCGAGTCAGACAGAGCGTATAAAAATCATTCTCTCCTCTCTTGAAATTGAAGGTGTTGGAGATATCAGGTTTGAGACAGAAGCAATCTCAATTCACGAAGGCTTTATTGACTACAATGCACAAATTTGCCTCTATACCGACCACCAGATATTTGAAAGACACCACCGGGTTAAGCCACACAGAACGGTAGAGAAGAGCGAAAGGCTTACAATAAGCGAGTTAAACTCCTTTGAGATAGGTGACTACATTGTGCATATTGACCACGGAACCGGACAGTTTGGCGGGCTGGTAAAGACTCAGATAAACGGAAAACAGCAGGAGGCAGTAAAGCTTATATATAAAGATGGAGATGTAATTTTTGTCTCAATACACGGTCTGCACAGAATATCCAGATATAAGTCAAAAGATGCATCACCTCCTAAGGTTTACAAACTTGGAACGGGTGCCTGGCAGAAACTAAAGAGTCAAACCAAGTCAAAGGTAAAAGATATTGCAAAGGACCTCATAGAGCTCTACGCAAAAAGAAGAGATGCAAAGGGTTTTGCCTTTTCCGGGGACTCATTTATGCAGCAGGAGCTTGAGGCCTCATTTATGTATGAGGATACTCCCGACCAACTCAAGGCTACCGGGGCAATAAAGGAGGATATGGAAAAGAGCTTCCCGATGGACAGACTGGTTTGCGGTGATGTGGGATTCGGCAAAACCGAACTTGCAATAAGAGCAGCATTCAAGGCTGTCGCTGACAGTAAGCAGGTAGCAGTTCTTGTCCCAACCACAATACTTGCGCTGCAGCACCATAAAACATTTACCTCAAGGCTTAAGGATTTCCCCTGCAATATAAACTATCTGAGCAGGTTAAAAAACTCAAAAGAGATAAAGGAGATTACCGCTTCGCTTGAAAGTGGCAGAACAGATATAATAATAGGAACGCACCGACTTTTAAACAAGGAGATAAAATTCAAAGATCTGGGATTGCTTATTATTGATGAGGAGCAGAAATTTGGAGTGGCAGCCAAAGAGAGGCTCAGACAGCTCAAGCTGGATGTTGACACCCTAACTCTCACCGCAACACCAATTCCCAGAACTCTTCAGTTTTCGCTTCTGGGAGCAAGAGATCTCTCAATTATAAATACACCTCCGCCCAACCGCCTGCCTATTCAGACAGAGGTTATTGACTTTAACGAAGAGGTTATCAGAGATGCTATTAACTACGAGATAGAGAGAGGAGGACAGGTGTTTTTTGTGCATAACCGGGTAGAGAACATCAAATCGGTAGAGGATATTGTGAGAAGGCTATGTCCCGATGTTAAGACCTGCACCGGCCATGGTCAGATGGAGCCGGCACTTCTTGAGAGGACAGTTCTGGATTTTATGATGGGCGATTACGACGTTATGATTGCCACAACAATTGTTGAGAATGGTATTGATATCCCGAATGCAAATACCATAATTATTAATCAGGCACAAAATTTTGGACTTAGTGATCTTCACCAGCTCAGAGGAAGAGTTGGCCGCTCAAACGTTAAGGCTTTCTGCTACCTTATTGTGCCCTCAATGATATCACTTACTGAGGATGCAAGAAGAAGAATAAAGGCAATTGAGACCTTCTCTGATTTGGGTAGCGGATTTAACATAGCAATGCAGGACCTTGATATAAGGGGTGCGGGTAATTTGCTGGGAGGAGAACAGAGTGGATTTATTGCGGACATGGGCTTTGAAACCTACCAGAAAATTCTTGGAGAGGCCTTTGCTGAGATTAGAGAGGAGAAGGGCCTTTCGCCTGAAGACAAGGACGGAAAAGAGAGCAGCTATCTTACGGATTGTTCTATAGATACCGATTTGGAAATACTACTCCCGGATACCTATATTGGAATAATTTCAGAGAAGATAAGGCTATATAAAGAACTTGATGCAATTTCAGCCGAGAAAGAGCTTGTCAAATTTGCGGAGGAGCTTCAGGATAGATTTGGGCCATTGCCCGAAGAGGCAAGGCAACTGACATATATTGTGCGGCTTAGATGGTTGGCAATAGAGCTTGGATTTGAAAAGATTATTATGAAGAATGGGATTCTTATAGCCTATTTTGTCAATAATCAGATGTCCTCTTACTACTCATCTGAAAAATTTGCTCATATTTTGGCCTTTTTGCAAAAACAACATAAGAGATTCAGAATGAAGGAGCAAAAGGAAAAGCTCTACATAACAGTAGAAAATGTAACCAGCGTAGAACAGGCATATAAGATATTTTTAGAAATGAAGGTATAATTTTTTTACCTTTGCCCGCTGTGACAAATTTGGTTGTTGATATAGGGAACTCTTCGGTAAAGGCATCTTTTGTGATCGGAACAACTCTTGAAGAGGTAATACGATTTGAAGGAGAGGATGTTGCATCATTTATTGCCACTATTACCAAAAACAGAAAACCTAGAGTAATAGCCATATCCTCAGTCAGGAAATTGAACCAAAATTTTCTGATAAGCGTAGAGAAGTTATGTGATAAACTGATTATTGTTAACCGGGAGACTGAACTCCAAATAATCAACAATTACAGAACTCCTTTAACATTAGGCACTGACAGACTTATGGCAGCTTATGGAGCAATATCGCTTTTTCCAGGGAAGAACTGCATAATTTTTGACTTTGGCACGGCCCTGACGATAGATTTTGTAAATAAAAAAAATGAATTTACAGGGGGCAATATTTCGCTCGGAATGAGGAGTAGATTTAAGGCCTTAAATGATTATACAGAGCAACTTCCATTGGTTGACGCCCCAAAAGATTTAGTCTCTCCGGGGGGTAGTACAAGGGAGGCTATAGAGAGTGGAATAATTTTAGGTCTGATTTTTGAGATTGAGGGTTATATAAGAGCCAATCCGGAGCATATTTATATTTTTACGGGCGGCGATGCGATTTATTTTGCAGAAAAATTGAAAAGTTCGATATTTGTAGTTTACAATTTAGTATTGATGGGTTT
>JAUYTX010000073.1 GCA_030695025.1 Bacteroidales bacterium
ATACACATTTACTCAAACTTTAGGTCTGACCTTGTTTGAAAAAACCGATATCAAAGAACTATTTAGTGGCAATATTAACTTAACAAACCTGTCCGATTACCCAATCCTGCCACTATGGGAAAATTAAACCGGACAGTAGTGTAATTGAATAATAATTTATACCTTTGGCGTCAAATTTAGAACAGCTTCAGATGAACTCCGACAAACTCGTCATTATTCCCACGTACAACGAAAAAGAGAATATCGAGAAGATTATTAAAGCAATTTTTTCTCTTGAAGAGACTTTCAATATACTAATAATTGATGATGGCTCACCTGATGGAACTGCTGCAATCGTTAAGAAGCTACAGACTCAATTTCCTGACTCTCTGTTTTTAATTGAGAGAGCGGGAAAACAAGGCTTGGGTTCAGCTTATATTGCAGGTTTTAAGTATTCAATAGAGAAGGGTTACAGTTATACTTTTGAGATGGATGCTGATTTTTCTCACAACCCAACCGATCTGATAAAGCTGTACAATGCGTGTAAAAAGGATGCCGATCTGGCAATCGGTTCAAGATATTGCAATGGTGTAAGTGTAATCAACTGGCCAATAGGCAGAGTTGTAATGTCTTATTTTGCATCAAGTTATGTAAGAGCTGTTCTTGGAATGAAAATCTATGACACAACAGCCGGGTTCAAATGTTACAGAAGAAGTTTGCTGGAAGCTATCGATCTTGAAAAAGTTAAGATGCGTGGTTATGGCTTTCAAATAGAGATGAAATACACTTCCCATATACTTGGTTACAAAATTAAAGAGGTTCCAATTATTTTCGTTGACAGAACCGAAGGAACATCAAAAATGAGCAGCGGAATTTTCGGAGAGGCTTTTTGGGGAGTAATAAAGATGAAGTTCAGGCGTATTAAACCAAAAAAATAGGGAGTATGAGTCTGCTTATCAAAAATGGTACATTAATAAATGAAGGAATCTCATTTATAGGTAGTATATTTATTGAAAATGAATTAATTACCGATATTTATAGCGAGTCTGATAAACTACCATCCGCAGATGTTGTTATTGAAGCAAAGGGAATGATTGTAATTCCCGGAGTAATTGACGATCAGGTCCATTTTCGTGAACCCGGTAATACACACAAGGCGGATATCTCAAGTGAAAGTGCTGCAGCAGTTTTGGGAGGGGTAACATCATATATGGATATGCCTAACAACAACCCGCCTGCAACCACCCTTGCCTCAATTGAAGCTAAAAACTGTATTGCAGAGAAAAACTCCTTTGCCAATTACTCGTTTTATCTTGGTGCAACAAATAACAACATTGACGAAATATTGAAAGCCGATCCGGGTGAAACTTGTGGATTAAAGGTTTTTATGGGTTCATCAACCGGGAATATGCTTGTAGACGACTCACAATCATTAAAAGATATTTTTGCCAAAACCAAACTATTGATTGCAACTCATTGTGAATACGAACCAATTATAAAGGCCAATCTGGCTGAAGCAATCTTAAAATACGGAGAGGATAATATTCCATTCAGTGCACATCCAGTAATCAGATCAAGAGAGGCTTGTATCGAATCTACAAAAAGGGCAATAGAGCTTGCAATAAAGTACAATACGAGGCTCCATGTTTTACATATCAGTACAGCTGAAGAGATTGAACTTATTAAAGAGGCAAAAAAGCATAATCCCGGTATAACCGGTGAAGTTTGTGTGCATTACATGCTCTTTGATAGTCGTGATTATGAAAAATATGGCAGCAAAATAAAATGCAATCCATCTATAAAGGAGGCTGCAGATAGAGAAGCAATAATAAAAGCTGTTAAAGAGGGGGTAATTAAGGTTGTAGCTACAGATCATGCACCTCACACTATTGAGGAGAAGATTGGAAACTATATGAAGACTCCTTCAGGACTACCTTTGGTACAGCATAGTCTTCAGATTATGTGGAATTTACATACAGAAGGAGTATTTACTGCCGAAGAGGTTGTTGACAGAATGTGTCACTCACCGGCTTTGAATTTTAAAATATCAAAGAGGGGATTTCTAAGAGAGGGGTTTTATGCTGATATTGTTGTTTTAAATCCTAATAAAAAAGACTCTTACAGCGTTGACAATCCGGCTTATAAGTGTGGATGGTCTCCATTAACAGACATCAATTTAAATTCTACAATCGTACACACATTTGTAAATGGAGAGCATGTTGTAGATAGTGGTAAATTAACAGGAATAAAAGCGGGGAAAAAATTAAAGTTTGAATATGGCAAATAATAAGGCGGTTGTTTACATCTCGGTAATAACCGCGGTTGTTTTTTGGGGATTCTCGTTTATCTGGACAAACTCACTACTATTACAAAATTTTCCTGTTTACTCACTGGTCTTTTTCAGGATGACCTTTGCCGCAATAATAATTACGGCAATTTCCTATTTTGCAGGTAAAATTGAAAAGGTCGCAAAGAGAGACCGAAAGTGGTTTCTATTGCTTGTTTTGCTTGAACCATTCATCTATTTTATTGGAGAGACATTCGGACTGAAGATTGTTAACTCCCCTACTCTTGGTTCAATAATAATATCTACAATACCAATTTTTGCTCTCATTGCTGGTATGTCATTTCTAAAAGAGAGAATCACCCCAATTAATGTGTTTGGGATATTAATTACATTGCCAGGGATACTTCTCGTAGTGTTTGAAAAGGGGAATATTGACGTCTCTCACTATTCCGGAATCATTCTTCTTTTTATTGCTGTTTTTGCAGCCGTTGGTTACTCAATGGTAGTCAAAAAACTTGCAGGAAGCTATAACAGCTATACCATTGTTACCTATCAACATCTCTTAGGCGCACTCTATTTTTTGCCAATGTTTCTAATTTACGACTATAAGGAATTTAGTTTCAGCTCATTGACTATTGATGTAATTAAGCCATTACTATACCTTGCGGTTTTGTGTTCGTCACTGGCTTTCATATTATTCATCAATTCTATCAAGGCATTGGGGATCGCAAGAGCCAATACATTCACTACGCTTGTACCGGTGGTTTCAGCGTTTGGAGCATATGCAATGGGTCATGAGATGATGAGCTTAAGAAAGATCATAGGTATAGTTATTGTCGTAGCAGGAGTAATTATTGCCCAGAGACAGAAGAGGTCACTCCCCGTAAAGTAAGCTGAATTCTTCCTCGTTTAAAATCAACATCCAGCACCTTAACAGTTAAATACTGTTGCAATTTCACTACATCTGAGGGATTTGACACAAATTTATCAGCCAGCTGAGATATGTGTATCAGACCATCCTGCTTAATCCCGATATCGACAAATACTCCAAAATTTGTTATGTTAGTAACAATCCCAGGAAGAACCATTCCAATTTTAAGGTCGTCAATAGAGTGAACATCAGAAGAGAACTCCATCACTTTTGCAACCCTTCTCGGATCTCTGCCCGGCTTTTTCAACTCCTCCATAATATCGGTAAGGGTAGGTATCCCTGCATCATCTGAAACATATCTTTTAATATCTATCAGTGACCGGCATTTTTCATCCTTTATTAAATCATCAACACTTTTGCTGATATCTTTTGCCATTCTTGTAACCAAGCCATATCGCTCCGGGTGAACTGCGGTATTGTCCAAAGGATTATCAGAATCGGGAATTCTAAGAAAGCCGGCACTCTGTTCAAAAGCTTTGCTCCCCAACCTTTTTACCTTGGTAAGTTCTGTTCTCGTTTTAAATGGGCCGTTGACAGTGCGGTGCTCTACAATATTCTGCGCTATTGCCGGTCCGATTCCTGACACATAGCTTAAAAGGTGTTTGCTGGCGGTATTTAGGTTAACTCCCACTTTATTAACACAGCTAACCACAGTGTTATCAAGCATCTCCTTTAGCAGCCCCTGGTCAATGTCGTGCTGATATTGACCGACTCCCAAAGATTTAGGGTCAATTTTAACAAGTTCTGCAAGCGGGTCCATAACCCTTCTTCCAATTGAGACTGCTCCTCTTACGGTTACATCATAGTTTGGAAACTCCTCACGAGCGACAGGAGATGCTGAATAGATTGACGCACCGTCTTCGCTTACTGAAAAGATCTGTAACCCTGCAGGCATGGGTATCTTTTTGATAAATGCCTCTGTCTCTCTGCTTGCTGTTCCATCACCAATGGCAATTATCTCAATTTTATATGACTCAACAAGATTCGATATTTTTTTAATAGCCTGAATCTTTTCATTTACTGGTGGGTGAGGATAAATAGTATCATTGTGCAACAACTCTCCCTGTGAGTCAAGACAAACAACCTTACAACCGGTTCTGAATCCGGGGTCTATTGCAAGTACTCTTTTTTGCCCAACAGGTGCAGCCAAAAGCAGTGCAGTGAGATTTTCTCCGAAAACCTTGACAGCTTCTAAATCTGCTCTCTCCTTAGCTATTCTTAATACCTCGTTTTCGATAGATGGATGAAGAAGCCTTTTGTAGGAATCTTCCAATGCAATGTCTATTTGCTCCCTGCAACTTTTTGAAAAAAGATCCTTTTTTACGAAAACCACTCTTTTTAGTTCATTCAAAGAGTATTCGCTCTCGACATCAAGTTTTACACTTAAGTGACCCTCCTTTTCTCCGCGAAGTAACGCAAGAACTCTGTGTGATGGCATATTAGCTATTGATCCGCTAAAGTCAAAGTAATTTCTGAATTTGCTGGATTCCTCAGTTTCTGCCTCCAATCCTCTTTGCTGCTTGGATACAACTTTAGCATGTCTTAAGTATTGTCTTCTTAATGATTCCCTTACCGCAGGTATTTCACTAATATTCTCGGCAATAATATCCCTAGCTCCCTGTAACGCCTCTTCAATATCAGAAACCTCCTGCCCAACATACTCTTGTGCTGCTCTGCTGCAATCCTGAACTGACATCTCTGTGATTGCTATAGCTAAAGGTTCAAGTCCTTTCGCTCTTGCAATACTTGCCTTCGTGCGCCTCTTTGGTTTAAAAGGAAGATAAATATCTTCCAGCTTATTAGTGTCGATGCAACTCTCAATCTCTTGTTTAAGAGAATCAGTTAGTTTTTCCTGCTCTGCTATGCTTTTAAGAATTGCTGCTTTTCTCTTGTCAAGTTCCTCAAACCTTGTGTGTAAGTGTTTAATTTCAGTGATTTGCACCTCATCCAGACCACCTGTTCTCTCTTTACGATATCTTGAAACAAAAGGTATGGTTGCACCCTCTTCAAAAAGGGCAATACAATGTTCAACCTGCCATTCGGCAACAGATAGCTGCCTGCTAATAAATTCAATATAATTTCTAGTCATGGGATACTTGTTGTAATTGATCTCTGTATGCAGAGAATATTTTTGATTTTGAGACAAATCCTATATACTTCCCTTGTTTGTCAGTTACCGGCAAATTCCAGGCAGATGTTATTTCAAACTTCTTCATAACATTCTCCATTTTATCGTCATTAAAAACAACGCCGGGGGGCTCTTTCATTAGTTTCTCAACGTAGGTATTTTCGTAAATGTCCTTGTTAAACATTATCTCGCGGATATCATCCAGAAGAATAATTCCTTTTAATTTCCCGGAATCATCTATCACAGGAAAAATATTTCTTTTGGAGTGTGCAATAATTTTAATCAGATCCGACAATTTGTCCTCAGGTTTAACTCCACTAAAATCACTCTCTACAAGTTCAGATGTTTTTAAAAGAGTTAAAACAGCTTTATCACTGTCATGTGTGAGAAGGTCGCCCTCTTTGGCAATCCTTTTAGTATAAATTGAATAGGGCTCAAAAGCTCTGATGGTTGCGTATGAGACAACGGAGGTAATAATCAGTGGCATAAGAAGAACATAACCGCCTGTAATCTCTGCAATAAGAAAAATTGCTGTTAAAGGTGCCTGCATAACACCAGCCATAAGGCCTGCCATCCCTACAAGGGCAAAGTTAGATTCGGGGATTACAAACAACCCGCTTAGATTTATTACCCTGCTTACAACAAACCCTGTTACTCCTCCGATAAAAAGTGTAGGTCCAAAGGTCCCTCCTACACCTCCTCCGGCATTTGTAAATGACATAGCAAAAACCTTAAAAAAAATTATCGCCCCAAAGAAAGCAGGTACAAACCACTTATTTGAAAAGAGATCCCCAAATATATTAGGACCCACGGCACTTAGGGCATCTTTGTTTAAAAGAGCAGTAATTGATGAATAACCTTCACCAAATAACGGGGGGAAAATAAATATTAGTAAACCTAGCATAAAGGCAGAAATCGCCCACCGCTTGTATGAATTTGATATTCTTTTTATTTGGTCTTCTACCCGAAGAGTTGTTCTGGTGAAGTAAAGAGATATAAAGCCGCATACAATTCCCAAAACGATATAGAACGGAATATTCCTCATTGCAAACGCCTCAATAGTGTTACTGAAAACGACTGCATCTCCCATAAAAAAATATGAAACCGTGGCTGCTGTAACTGGTGACACCAAAAGGGGAATAATTGATGTCATTGAAAGGTTGAAGAGCAGTATTTCCAGAGTAAACAGAATTCCTGCAAGCGGAGCTTTGAAAATACCCGCCACTGCACCTGCAGCACCACAACCCAGCAATATTGTCATGTTTTTATAGGAGAGTCCCATCAATCTTGCAATGTTGGAACCAATTGCTGCACCTGTATAAACAATAGGTGCCTCTGCTCCTACAGAACCTCCAAATCCTATTGTGACAGAGCTTGCAGCCACAGATGACCAGGTATTGTGAGGCTTAATTTTTGACTCATTCCTTGAGATAGAGAGAAGCACCTTTGTTACGCCATGGCCAATGTTGTCTTTAATTACGAATTTTACGAAAATCAAGGCAATCAGCATTCCGATACCCGGATAGACTAAATACAAGAGACTCTCTGCCGGTGTATTGAACCATCCTTTAAGTAACCATCCGAAGAAATAGATGAGTTTTTTTAACGTAACTGCTGCAACCCCGCTAAGAAGGCCGGTAATAAATGCCAGAACAAGAATAACTCTACTTTCTGTCATTCCCGAAAGCTTTCCGACAAAGTATCTTAATAGTCTTTGAAAAGAATTCATTGGTGCGAAAATACAAAAAAAAGCTGAACGAAAGTTCAGCTTTATACTATTGTTTTATATTGAGATGCTAGTCATCTGATTCCTCTTCTTCTGAGAATGCGCTTGATGAATCATCTTCCGGAAATTCATCCGGATCACTACCTTCATCCTCATTATTGCTTCCGAAAAGACCTCTTTCCAGATCCTCATAATCATCAATTTTCACATCAACTTTAACCAAATAAATTGCATCTGTGACCTCAAGCGAGATGGCGTAAAAAAAAGACCCATCAGGTTTATCAACCTTAAATACCTCTCCCATGTAGTCGGCATATCCTCTTGGATACTTGTCCTTAAAGGCGGCTAAAAGCTCGGGGCTCAGATTTGCATAGCTGACAACGGCTCTTCTTTTAGATGAACGGGTCGGTGATGTGGTCTCTTTACCTTTTGTCGTATTACTCTTCTGCTCCATAAATATATTTAGTACATTTCAGTTTTCAAATCGGGCTGCAAGTATAATGCATTTTTTTTAAAATTATCACTCTTTTTTTACAATTTATTGAAAAAAAATGATTTTTGCTTTTTCTTCATTAATTCATCCCTCTCTACAAATATTTTTTTCATAGTTTTTGGATCAATCCCAGTATAAAAAGAAATTGCAGATCTTGTCATTGGCGTTGGCGTAAAATCCTGAACCTGTTCTAGTTCAATCTCTGACAAATAAGGATTTGAAGCAAGTTTTTTCATATCATTGATTGTACATCCCGGATGTGAAGATATAAAATATGGGATTAACTGATACTTCAAATCATAATTTTTATTTATCCTTTTAAATTCTTCGCTCAAAAATTTAAATCCCTCAAAGGATGGTTTACCCATCGACTTTAAAACATGTTCTTCTGTGTGTTCGGGTGCAACTTTTAGACGACCTGATGTATGACTGACAATCAGCTCTTTAAAATACTCCTCCCCATCTTTGCTTAAGTAACCATAACCGTCAAGAAACAAATCATATCTGATGCCACTTGATATAAAAAATCTTTTAATGCCTTTAATTTTCTGAGCTTTTGAATAGAGGTCAAGCAAAGGTTTATGCGATATATTAAGATTAGTACATATGCTTGGATAAATGCAGCTGTCTCTTTTACACTTTTCGCAAAGAGAAATGACCTTACCTTTCATCATGTACATGTTGGCTGTAGGCCCTCCCAAATCGGAAATATTTCCTTTAAAACTCTCCTTTGCAACTAAAAGCCTGAGTTCACCTAATATGGATTCTTCTGATCTTGATACAACAAATTTCCCCTGATGGGCAGAAATTGTACAAAAACTGCATGATCCAAAGCAACCCCTGTGTGTATTTACAGAAAATTTAATCATCTCAAAGGCGGGAATGTGCTTTCCATTGTAACGGAAATGAGGTTCCCTTGTAAAGGGAAGGTCATAAAATTCATCGATATCTCCATCGTTTTGAACGGGATATGGAGGATTTATATGTACAAAGATATTGTCGTATTGCTCAACTAAATGGGATGGTTCGAAACTGTTTGACTCTTTTTCTATAATATTGAAATTCTGCACAAATAGTAACTTATCATTTAGAACCGCCTCAAATGAGTATAATTTTTTAATATTTGTGTTCTTCGTATTAATTGTATCAGAAACATAGCCAACCTGAGGAATGTTTCTAAGTTCATACTCAGAACCTCCCCTCTCGATGGCAGCGGCAATGTCTCTGATAGCCTGTTCTCCCATACCATAGACAAGTAGATCGGCACCTGATTCAATCAGAACAGATGGTTTTATTTTATCTTGCCAGTAATCGTAATGCGCAAATCTTCTAAGAGATGCTTCAACTCCGCCAATAACTACAGGAACGTCGGGGAAAAGTTGTTTAAGTATTTTAGAATATACTGTAACTGCGTAATCAGGCCTTTGACCGGATTTCCCCTCCGGAGTATATGCATCGTTACTGCGAATTCTTCTTGCTGCAGTGTAATGATTTACCATTGAATCCATTACACCGGCATTGACTCCAAAAAAAAGTCTGGGTCTTCCAAGTTTTTTAAAGTCTCTTAAATCATCTCTCCAGTTGGGTTGTGGAACTATTGCAACCCTATAACCACAACTTTCAAGATATCTGCCAATTACTGCAGTTCCAAAGGATGGATGGTCAACATAAGCGTCTCCTGTAAACAGTATGATGTCTACATAGTCCCAACCTAAAGATTCTATCTCTTTTTTTGAGGTTGGCAAAAACCCTCTGTTTTCCGGAGCCATTTTTACATTCTGTCAGGTAACGTGATTCCAAGTATTCCCATTGCTTTTCTTAAAACCCGGGCAATGGAGTTTATTAACACAAGTCTCTGTGACCTCGCTTTAACACTCTCCTCCTTAAGAATTGATACTTCATGGTAAAACTGATTGAACTCTTTAGCAAGATCGTATGCATAATTTGCAATAATTGCAGGTGAGTGTTCTTTACCTGCCTCTCTTATTTTATCAGGGAAGAGATTTAGAATTTTTATTATTTCAATCTCTTTCGGACTCAGTTCATGCTCAGACATTTCTGATGCAATATTCATCTCACCCGCTTTTCTTAAAATTGACATAATCCTGGCATGAGTATATTGGATGAAAGGCCCTGTGTTTCCATTAAAGTCTATAGACTCTTTTGGATCAAACAACATAGTTTTTTTAGGGTCGACTTTAATTATAAAGTACTTAAGAGCTCCGAGTCCCAAAATTTCAAATAAATAATTTTGATCAACCGGACTCATATTTTCAAGTTTACCCAGCTCAAGTGAGGTATCTCTTGCTGTGCTTACCATGTTTTCAATCAGGTCATCGGCATCTACAACTGTCCCCTCTCTAGATTTCATTTTTCCCTCCGGAAGCTCTACCATGCCATATGAGAGGTGATATATGTTTTCGGCCCATTCAAAACCTAGCTTTTTAAGAAGAAGCTTCAGAACCTGAAAATGGTAATTTTGCTCATTACCAACAACATAAATATGTTCATTAAGGTTATATTCCGAAAATCTTTGATGTGCAGTTCCCAGGTCCTGAGTCATATAAACTGATGTGCCATCGGCTCTTAACAACAACTTTTCATCCAGCCCATCAGGAGTAAGATCACACCATACAGAACCATCCTCTTTCTGATAAAAAACTCCTTTTTTAAGTCCCTCTCCAACAAGCGCTTTTCCAAGCAGGTAAGTTTCAGACTCATAATAGGTTTTTTCAAACGACACTCCCAATCTGCTGTACGTTTTATCAAATCCAGCATAAACCCATGAGTTCATCATTTTCCAAAGACCCACTACGTCATTATCTCCATTTTCCCATTTGACAAGCATCTCCTGTGCCTCTTTAAGTATGGGAGCACTTTTCTCGGCCTCATCTTCGCTAACCCCTTTTGCTTTAATCTCTTCTATCTGTTTTTTGAGAATATTATTAAAGGCTACATAGTATTTTCCAACAAGATGGTCTCCTTTAATCGCTGAGCTGTCTGGTGACTCCCCGTTTGCTAGTTTTTGCCAGGCAATCATGGACTTACAAATATGAATGCCTCTGTCGTTTACCAAGTTCACTTTTAAAACATTGTGACCGTTTGCTTCAAGAACTTTTGCAACAGACCAACCTAAAAGATTGTTTCTTATGTGGCCAAGGTGTAATGGTTTATTTGTGTTAGGGGAAGAAAATTCAACCATAACTGTTTTACCCGATTCAGGCTGTTGTCCAAAATCTTCAGTAGATGCAATAAGCGAGAATACAGAAAACCAGTATTTCCAGGATAGTTTTATATTAAGAAAACCTTTGACAACATTATAATTTTCTACATCAGGACAGTTTGTCCTTATAAAATTACCAATATCCTCGCCGGTTTGTTCCGGTGATTTTTTGGAAATTTTAAGTAAGGGGAACATCACAGCCGTAATGTCACCTTCGAATTCTTTTCTGGTGGCCTGTGTCTGAATTAAACTCAATTCAGGATCAACTCCGTAGAGTGACACTATGGCCTCTTTAACTTTTTGGGATATCAACTGTTCAGGATTCATTTTTATTCTATTTTGAAAAATATCTCTTCATCTCCTTTTTAACCTTGGGAGATAAAATAAGCAAAGTAAACATAGTTGGAATAGCCATGAGTGCATAAGCACTGTCGATAACTCCAACAACAACATCAAGTGAAATCACAGCTCCTACTACAAGCATTATCAAGAAAAAGTAATTATAATAATTGGCGTATTTTGCTCCGATTAGAAAGTTTGTACATTTTACACCGTAGTATGAATATGAAAACATAGTAGAGAATGCAAAAATCACAACCATAATCATAAGCAAATAGTGACCCAGTCCCGGAATTGAGGCCTCAAATGAGCCCAGTGCTACCTCTATGCCTCTTATCTGCTCAGTATCATATGTGCCGTTTATTAAAATTGCAAGAGCAGTTAATGTGCAAACTAAACCGGAGTCAATTGAAGGCCCTATCATAGCAACAAGTCCCTCTTTTACAGGTTCGCTATTTTTTGATGCTCCATGCATCATTGAGGCTGTACCTACACCGGCTTCATTCACAAAGGCAGCTCTTCTTGCTCCAATTACAATTGCTGTACCGGCAAGCCCTCCTGCTCCGGCCTGCAGATCAAAAGCTCCCCCAAAAATTGAGGCAAAAACCTCAGGAACAACAGGAAGATTTGTAAGAACAATATATGCAACAAGAACAAAGTACATACCTACCATTACAGGTACAACTCTTGCTGATACTTTGGATATTCTTTTAATCCCTCCCAGAACCACAATTGAAACTAGCAAACATATTATAATTCCGATTATTAACCTTAATAACAGGGTGTTTTCTATTCCTGCTGGTGTTGTTACTACAGTTGTAATTGCTTCTGTAAGCTGATTAGCCTGCATTAGACACAGGGTACCTATCAGACCGAAAATTGAGAAGAAAACGGCCATAGGTCTCCACTTTTCTCCCAGCCCCTTGGTAATCATATACATGGGACCTCCCTGATACTCTCCTGCGGAGTCTTTACCCTTAAACATAATAGTCAGAGTTCCTTCAAAGAACTTGGTAGCCATGCCAACTATGGCACTAACCCACATCCAGAATATTGCACCGGGACCACCCATTGTCAAAGCAACCGCCACTCCGGAGATATTTCCCATTCCAACAGTTGCTGCTATTGCGCTTGTCAGTGCCTCAAATGAACTAATCTGACCAGGAGCATCCTTGTCTTTGCCCCCTTTAAGTGATTTCAATGCTTTTACATAATACCTGAATGGTACAAATCCGGAATAAATCAGGAAGTAGAGACCACCTCCTATTAACAGTAAGAAAAGGGGCATGCCCCAAATCCAGTTGCTGAACGAAACAATTCCGCTACCAATTGCATTCCAGAAATTTGTCATAAAGTATCAGGTATTATTAATTAGGCAAAGATAATATTTCATTCTTATGAAGCTTCATCATCCTTTGTTAATCCCATTTTCCGCGCTACATAATTTACAGTTGTTCCCTGAATAAGTAATGAAACAATTGTTACAAAAAAGACTATGTTAAAGATTAGCCCGGATTTGTCAATCCCCGCAAGCAACGGGTATGTTGCAAAAACTATTGGAACAGCCCCTTTGAGACCGACCCAGGAGACAAAGTGTTTGGTTCTGTTTGAAATACTTTTAAAAGGAATCAGCGAGAGGAAAACAGCAAAAGGCCGTGATATAATAATAAGCGAAAAGGCAACGAATAACCCAATTGCTGCAACTTCATAAGAGATTAGGTCAGATGGATTTACGAGTAATCCAAGAGTTAAAAACAGTATGAGTTGACTAAGCCAGGCAATGCTGTCAAAAAAGTTGTAAGCGGTCTCATCACACTGTACTTTACTGTTTCCAATTGTAAGCCCTGCCACATAAACAGCAAGGAATCCGTTTCCATATATAAGATCGGTGAATGAAAATGTAAAGAACATTGAGGCTAGCAGTAATACGTGGTATAGTGACTTACTTTCAAAATTAACCTTTCTAACAATAAAAAGGGTAAGCTTAGCGATAAGGTAACCGCATAATGCCCCTATTCCGAATTGCATTATAAGGCTGAATATAAAAGAGAAAGTCCCGGTATCACCTGATTGGACCATTTTTAGGAAAAGAATCGTTAGCATAAATGCCATCGGGTCATTACTACCACTTTCCAATTCTAGAAGTGGTTTAATGTTTCCTTTAAGTCTTACCCCCTTTGACCTGAGGATTGAAAAAACAGAGGCCGAATCAGTAGAAGACATGATTGCGGCCAGCAGCATTGATTCAGGTAGAGTAAATGTAACAATTCTTGTAAAAAAATTAGAGAGCATGAAAATTATACCTCCGGTAAACAGAGTTGTTAACATTACTCCCACAGAAGAGAGCACAATTCCGGATCTTAAAACGGGTTTAATATCTGAGATTTTGGTGTCCATTCCACCGGAGAAGAGAATTATGCTTAAAGCGACCAGACCTACGAACTGAGTTACATACGGGCTGTTAAATTCAATACCAAGTCCATCACTTCCAAATATCATCCCTACGCTCAGAAAGAGCAACAGGACAGGCACTCCAAAACGATTGCCTGCTTTACCGGCAATAATACTGACAAACAACAAAACTGAACCAATCAGCAGAATATTCTCGGTTGTAAGATTCATTTTATTAGATTCTTCCCGGCAAAGATAATAAAAAAGGGCACCTTTTTGGGTGCCCTCTGTATGTAAAAGTATAAAACAGTCTCTATTTAAGACCTCTGTTTTTAAGAAGAGCGCCAATTCCGGGTTCTGAACCGCGGAAGTTAACATAGAGTTTCATAGCCTCATCCTGACCGGCTCTTGCAAGAACCTCCTTACGGAATTTAGCTGCAACCTCTTTGTTAAATATATCGCCTGTCTCAACAAATGCCTGGTATGCATCGCTATCAAGAACCTCAGCCCAAATATACGAATAGTAACCGGCAGTATAACCACCACCAAATGTATGGCTGAAATATGTACTTCTGTATCTTGGAGGAATTTGAGAAATCAGACCAAGTTTATTCATTGAGTTCTCTTCAAATTTTAGAACATCAAGATTTTCAGGAATAGTCTTAAGAATGTGGAAATCCATATCAAGGAATGAAGCGGCAAGATACTCGGTAGTAGCAAAGCCCTGACCATATTTACCCGCTTTTTCCATTTTGTCTATCAACTCCTGCGGAATAACTTCACCGGTCTCAAAGTGTTTTGCATATACTTTAAGCACTTGTGGCTCGAATGCCCAATGTTCCATAATTTGTGAAGGAAGTTCAACAAAATCTCTTGTCATACCACCCACTCCATAATAGCGAACATCTTTCAGCAGGCTTGCAAGAGCATGACCAAATTCGTGGAAGAATGTTTCAACCTCATCTGTACTTAAAAGGGCCGGTTTGTCTCCCGAAGGTCTTGTAAAATTACCTACAATGGTTACAAGTGGCGCTACTCTTTCACCATCTTTGTAGACCTGAGAGCGGAAACCACTACACCATGCACCACCTCTTTTTGCGCCCGGACGGGCAAACATATCCATAAACAGAATTCCGAGATGTGTACCGTCAGCATCTTTACATTCAAATGCTGTTGCCTCAGAATGAGGAAGCGGAACATTCTCTATTTGTGTAAAGGTTATACCATAAAGGCTGTTTGCTACATAAAAAATACCATCTCTTACATTATCAATCATAAAGTAAGGGCGCAACTGATCGTCGCTTAGGTTAAATTTACTTGCCATTGCCTTTTCGAAGTAGAATCTCCAGTCAGATGCTTCAAGCTTGTCAATTTTATCACCATTGGCTTTTACAACCTGATTCATGTCGGCAAGCTCTCTCTTTGCAGAAGCAAGAGCAGGTTTCCAAAGCTGGTTAAGCAAATTGTAAACAGCTGCAGGCGTTTTTGCCATTCTGCTTTCAAGTTGATAGTCAGCAAAAGATTCAAATCCAAGTATTTTTGCTCTCTGAAGTCTTAGATCAACAAGTTTTGCTATAACCTCTTTGTTATCGTACTCATTATTATTGTTGCACCTGTTGAGGTATGCGTTTAGTATCTCTTTTCTTAGCTCTCTCTTTTCAGATTGCTGAAGAAATGGAATTATACTTGGGTTATCAAGTCCAAAAACCCATTTTCCGTTATATATTGAATCTTTTTCGCCTCTTTTTGCAGCAGCGGTTTTTAATGCTTCTGACAAACCTGCAAGATCTGCTTCGTTATCAATCACAAGTTTAAAACCATCTGTCTCAGCTAGTAAGTTTTGTCCAAATGCAAGTTGGAGAGCAGAAATTTCTGCATTAATTTTTTTAAGTTCCTCTTTTTTATCTTCAGCAAGTTCTGCACCACTTCTGACAAAACCTTTGTACATCTCTGTCAGAAGCCTCATTTGTTCTTCGTCAAGATTCAGAGAATCTTTCATATCATGAACAGCTTTAACTCTAAGAAAAAGGCCTCCGTTGAGGCTGATCTCGTTATAGTGTTTGCTTGTCAATGGAGAAAGTTCTTTGGCTAAAGCCAATACTTCAGGGCTGGCATTTACCGAATTGAGACTTGAAAATACAGGCGAAATCTTATTTAAAAGAGCTCCTGCGTTGTCATAGGCAACAATTGTATTGTCAAAAGAGGGAGCATCTAAATTGCTCACAATTGCGTCAATTTCAGCTCTGTGCACCTCCATAGCATGGAGATATGCCGGCATATAGTGTTCGAGCTTTATCTCTTCAAAAGGAGGTATTCCGAAAGGTGTATTCCATTCGGCCAAAAGTGGATTAACATCCGCCTTCTTTCCCGTGCAAGAGGTAAAAAGTACCCCGGCAGCAAGTGCCATATAAAAGAATTTTTTCATGTGTATTGAGTGTTTGTTTTGGTTATCCGAGGTAAGATTTAAGAAGTTTACTTCTTGCACTGTGCCTGAGTCTTCGTATAGCCTTCTCTTTGATTTGACGTACCCTCTCACGGGTAAGTCCGAAGTACTCCCCAATCTCTTCCAGTGTCATTTCACTGGTGCCGATACCGAAGAAATATTTTACAATATCTCTCTCCCGTTCGGTTAAGGTTGACAGTGCTCTTTCAATTTCTTTGTTAAGTGACTCATTAACAAGGCCTCTGTCTGCATTTGGAGAGTCACTGTTTACGAGTACATCAAGAAGGTTATTATCTTCTCCGTCAACAAACGGAGCATCAACTGAGACATGTCTGCCGGAAACCCTGAGAGTATCAGCAATCTTCTCTTTTGGAATATCAAGAATCTCTGCCAGCTCCTCTGATGATGGCATTCTTTCGTTCTCCTGTTCGAACTTTGAAAGTGCTTTGTTGATTTTGTTGAGGGACCCAACCTGATTAAGTGGTAATCTGACAATTCTTGATTGTTCGGCAAGAGCCTGTAATATTGATTGTCTTATCCACCAAACAGCATAAGAGATAAACTTGAATCCTCTGGTCTCGTCAAACTTCTCTGCTGCTTTGATCAGACCGAGGTTACCTTCGTTTATTAAGTCAGGCAGACTTAACCCCTGATTTTGATATTGTTTAGCTACAGATACAACGAAACGAAGGTTGGCCCTTGTTAGTTTTTCAAGGGCCTCCTGATCTCCTTTTCGTATTCTCTGAGCTAATTCAACTTCGTCTTCTACTGTTATAAGTTCCTCCCTACCAATCTCTTGAAGATATTTATCAAGAGATGCGCTCTCTCTGTTTGTAATAGATTTGGTAATCTTTAGTTGTCTCATTTATACATTATAGGTAATATCCGGCAAAATTAATAAAAAAATGGCACATGCTGAAAAAAATCAGATGCCCATACCATAATATACCACTTTGCCGTCAGGGTAGACTCCTTCTATGAGCAACGATCTTCTACTTCTCTGAATTACAGACTGCAGTTCCTGTATGTTTCGAACAGGCATTTGATTAACGTGAGTAATAACAAAATTCTCCCGAACACCGGCTTCGTACAACTTACCTGCAGAAACCGAAAGAACCTCAATACCTGATTTCAACCTAAGTTTTTCAAGAGTCTCATTAGAAGCATTTTTGAGTTCAGCGCCAAACAATTTTAGCACGCCTGCTCTTGACTCCTCCAGCTTTGCAATCTGTGCATCTCTGCCCTCTAATACAACTGAAAACTCCTTTTGTTTACCATCTCTGATAATATCTACAGATATTTTATCTTTGGGTCTGTATTTTGAAACCTGCTCCTGAACGGCAGGTGCAGAATTTACCTGTACACCGTTTACTGAGACAAGTACATCATTCTCCCTAATGCCGGATTTGTCTGCCGGACTACCTTTAACAACCTCTGCAATATAAACACCATTTGTTGTTTTCAGACCCTTCTCTTTCTGGAGGTTACCATCAATCTCCTGCATAGAAATTCCAAGCATTGCCCTTTGCACGACTCCATGTTGCATGATATCTTCTACCACTTTTTTAACAATAGTAGTAGGCACTGCGAAAGAGTACCCTGTAAAGGCGCCTGTTCTTGATGCTATTGCAGTATTGATCCCGACAAGTTCTCCCCTTGTATTTATGAGGGCTCCCCCACTGTTGCCTTGGTTTACTGCAGCATCGGTTTGGATAAATGCCTCTATTTTGAAATCTCCCTCAAAAGATGGCATGCTCCTAGCCTTTGCACTAACAATTCCTGCTGTAATAGTTGATCTTAGATTATAGGGGTTACCAATTGCAAGAACCCACTCACCAAGTCTTAAAGCATCTGAATCACCGTACAATAAAATTGGCAGATTCTGAGCATCAATCTTTAAAAGTGCAATGTCTGTTACGGGATCTGCTCCAATAAGCTTTGCAGAAAATGACTGGTTATTTTCCAGAGTTACCTGAATTTCGTCAGCTCCGTCAATAACGTGGTTGTTTGTAACAACGTATCCATCTTTGGAAATTATGACTCCCGAACCTGCTCCCTCTTGCAATCTTGGTGTCTGAGGCTGACCATACCCAAAGAAGTCGAACAGTGAATATGGCTGAGGTGCTGATTTTTTAACAACCTTAACATGCACTACTGCTTTTACTGCATTTTCGGCAGCAAAGGTAAAATCAGGGAAATTTTGGGGAGAGTAAGATGCCCTGATAACAGGTGTGTCACTCTCCGGATAATAATAAACTGATGATTTTATAGAACTGTAGCTGATAACGGCCAATGAAGTAATACCGCTGATCAAAACTGTCAAAAATAGATAGAGAAATAAATTTCTTTTCATGTCTTTAAAAGTTTTTTATGAAGTAACCAAATCAAAATATATGCCATAACTTATTTTTTTTATCTTTGTAAAAAATATAAGGACATGAAGTTTGTAGTTTCCAGCACAGAGCTTTTAGCTCGTCTCTTGTCTGTTTCAAGAGTAATATCATCAAAGAATACAATCCCTGTTTTGGACAATTTTCTCTTTGTTTTAAGGGATGGAAAGCTAAACATTACTGCCTCCGATCTGGAGACAAGCCTCAAAGCCTCTTTACCTATTGAAAACATAGAAGAGGAGGGTGAAATTACTATTCCTGCAAGGCTTCTTGTAGACTCACTTAAAGAGTTTGCAGACATTCCGCTGGAGTTTAGTTCCAATGAAAACCAGACTTCAATTGAGATTACCTGGGCAAACGGAAACTCTACCCTACCCTGCACAGGTGCAGACGACTATCCAAGTATTGCAACAATTTCAAGCGACAGGACTTCTATAACCGTTAATTCACAAATACTGCTTGAGGGAGTAAACAGAACACTCTACGCTACTGCCGAGGAGGAGCTCAGGCCTGTAATGAACGGCATTTACTTTGACATAGATATTGAGTCTGCAACTATGGTTGCGTCTGATGCACACAAACTGGTCTGCTTTACAAGACATGACATAAAGTCAGAGCAGAAATCTTCGTTCATTCTTCCGAAAAAACCATCATCTATTCTTAAGAACCTTCTTTCCAAGGTTGAAGAGGATGTTAAAATCCTCTTTGATCAGAAGAACGCATATTTTGAATTTGAATCATTTATACTTGTTTGTCGCCTTGTAGAGGGCAACTACCCTGCCTACAAATCTGTTATTCCAAAGAATAATACTAACAGACTGATAATTAACCGTCAGGATTTTCTTAACAGTACACGAAGAGTATCTGTTTGTTCAAATCAGGCCAGCAGTCTTGTCAAACTTAAGTTGTCATTCAATCAGCTTGTAATATCAGCTCAGGATCTTGATTTTTCAATTTCCGCACATGAGAGACTTACCTGCCAGTATGATGGCGATCCCATGGAGATTGGCTTTAAATCTACATTTTTAATAGAGATCCTTTCTAACCTTTCATATAACGATATTTCTCTTGAACTATCAGACCCTTCAAGAGCTGCACTTATACTCCCTTCCGGCAGTAATGACCCTGCCGAAGAGATTTTGGCACTTATAATGCCAATGATGGTAAGCGCATAGGAGAAACCAAAAATGAAATTAAATCTTAAAAATCCGCTGCTCTTTTTTGATATTGAAAGCACCGGACTAAATGTTGCTACTGATAGAATTGTAGAGATCAGTGCACTAAAAGTTATGCCTAATGGGGATCAGGAGATAAAAACCCGAAGGCTTAATCCTACAATACCTATATCTCCCGAAGCTCAAAATATTCACGGGATCTCAAATGAGGATGTTGCCGGCTGTCCCACCTTTAAAGAGGTTGCTAAAAGTCTGGCGCAGTGGATGTCGGGATGTGATTTTGCAGGATACAATGCTATCAGATTTGATGTTCCTATGCTTGCAGAAGAGTTTCTCAGGGCCGGTGTAAATTTTGATTTCAGAAAGAGAAAACTGGTTGATATTCAGAACATCTTTCACAAAATGGAGCAAAGAACATTAAGTGCAGCTTTGAAATTTTACTGCAACAAAGAGCTTGAAAATGCACACTCTGCAGAGGCAGACACTATTGCAACATTTGAGATCCTTGAAGCCCAGCTTGATAAATACAATGACGTACTCGAAAATGATGTAAAATTTCTATCGGAATTTTCAACCAAGAGTAAATTTGTAGATTATGCCGGAAGAATAGTGCTGGATGAAAAAGATGTTCCAACCATTAACTTCGGCAAGCACAAGGGAAAAGCTGTTGAGAACGTCTTTAAATCAGATCCCAGTTACTATTCATGGATGATGAATGGAGAGTTTACTCTGGATACAAAGCAGGTAATAACTGAACTTAAGATTAAATTTGAGACCCCTTCACAAAAGCCTTTAATTTAATTTTACTTCCCTGCAGTTGCTGATTTTCCCGCCAGAAATCCGGTCGAAAAAGCAATCTGAAGGTTATATCCACCGGTATCGCCATCTAAATCAATTATCTCTCCTGCAAACCATAGGTTTTGTACAAGCCTTGATTTCATGTTTTTTGAGATAATCTCATCTAGCGAAACGCCTCCTGCAGTGATGACAGCTCGCTCGTATGATGTGAAAGAGTCGATGTCCATTTGCCAGTTTTTGAGTATTTCGGCCAGTCCCGAGATATCCAGACTCCTCAATAATTTGTTGATATCACTGCTTAAATTGTTCATCTCCATAAAGGGTCTGATAGCTTGTGATGGAAGTAGCTTTTGAAGTAAAAGCGATGTAAATGGCCCCCTAAGTTCTGTAATCTCCTTTTCAATTCTCTTTGTTAGAGTTTCAATATCAATTGCAGGTTTCAAATCAATCGAAACACTGCACTTACCCCCGGATATTAACGTTTTTACAGCCTTTCTGCTTATTTTATAACCTATTGACCCCTCAATGCCGTTATTGGTAAAATCCAGATCACCCATCTCTTTTTGCACAATATCTTTTCCGGCAATAAGTGTTATTTCACAATTTTTCAACTGTAACCCAATTAGTTCACTGCTATATCCAACAGGCATAAGAGCTGTCAGAGAAGGGAAGCATTCGGTTATTTTGTGGCCACATTTTTCAGCAAATTTATATCCATCACCTGTTGAGCCGGTTAAAGGATATGAGAGCCCCCCAGATGCAATTATGAATGCATCAGCCATTAAACTGATCCTTTTGCCATTGCTTACAGCAGTTATTGATCTTATATTGCCCTCGGTCAGATCTATATCTTTAACGTTGGTATTGTAAAGAACCTTAATATTAAGTTTATTTATCTCATTTACAAGAGAGTCTACAACATCAGAGGCAATTCCTGAAAGTGGAAATACTCTGTCACCCCTCTCAATAACTGTTTTAAGTCCTATCTCTTCAAAAAATTTGACCGTCTCTGTATTGTCGAAGCTGTAAAAAGCATGCTTTAAAAATCTGCTGTTTGGGTGCAGGTGAGTTGAAAACTCCTGCCAGGATTTTGTGTTTGTTATATTGCACCTTCCCTTTCCGGTAATCCTTATTTTTCGTCCGGCCTTCTCCATCTTTTCAATGAGTGTTACCTTCGCTCCTCCACGTGCAGCTGTAATGGCTGCCATCATTCCCGCAGCACCCGCCCCAATAACTATAACCTCTCTATGTTCCATCCCTATGTTTTAAAGTAAAGTGTTAAATTTGCAGCAAATATACTCATATGCGTTCAGTAAACATTATTATCTTTTTAACTCTCATATATTCTGCATCTTGCGATTCACATGGAGATAAGTATCCTGTTGACAAAAGTATTTCTGTAAATGAGTATGCAACAAATTTTAATGTTATTGAAGAGGCCGAAGGGTACAAAGTCCTCCGGGTTGTCGAAAACTGGAGCGGTAAAGAGACCATTCATGACTATAAACTGATTCCCACAGACGAATTTAAGGGAAGAGATGTCAATGAAAACGAAATTTCTGTACCTCCTGCAAGAGTTGTGTGTATGTCAACCAGTCACATTGCCTACATAAGCGCGCTTGGCAAGGCTGAATCCATTAAAGCAGTTTCAGGCGCAAAATATATCAGCGATAGCACTGTAATTCAATTATTTAAAGACGGAAAAATTTCAGATGTAGGTTTTGAGTCCTCACTGAACTACGAAGCTCTTATTGCACTTTCTCCCGACATAGTGTTTACTTATGGCATAAGTGGAGAAAATAATATCTATATAGAAAAGATTAAAGCACTTGGTATTAAGGTAATTGCTGTTGGTGATTATATGGAAAATCATCCATTGGGAAAAGCAGAGTATCTGAAATTTTTCGGAGCATTATATAACTGTAGTGAAAAGGCTGACTCCCTCTACACATATATCAAGGAAGAGTATTTGCAAACAAAAGCCAGGGCAGAACAATTCGGGAAAAAGAGAAAGGTACTTTTAAATGCTCCGTGGAAAGATGTCTGGTACATTCCCGGAGAGGATAGCTATATGAGTCGCCTTATTAAGGATGCCGGCGGGGAGGTACTTGGTGGTAAAAAGGGAGAGTTTCATTCATACCCAAATAGCATAGAAGAGGTTTTCAAGCTTTCATACAATGCTGATCTATGGCTTAATCCCAATAATTTTCAAAGCATATCAGAACTCAGGGCAAGCAATCCTCTTTTTGGGAAAATTGAAATTCTATCAAAGGGAAAGGTCTTTAATAATACTAAGAGAAACACAGAGACAGGCGGAAGTGACTTCTGGGAAAGAGGAGTTGTTGAACCTCATCTAATTTTAAAGGATCTGATAAATATTCTTCATACGAATGATACTTTATCTGTCAATTTGAAATATTACAAAATGCTTAATTAAAAAACCCTTCATCTAAACTTCAGTTGTTACTGAAAAAGATGAAGGGTTAATATTAATAGAAGCTGATCTATTCGTAAATCAGAGGGATCTCTTTACCGCTTAGAACTGCCAAGCCGTTCATAGCAAGAGCAGTCATCTCATCTTCACCGGGGAAAATCTTAACAGGAGCAATAAAACTAACCTGGTGAACAAGTTTATCCATCAGTTTTGTGTTGTAGGCAATTCCTCCTGTAATAAGTATAGCATCAATTTCTCCGGATAAAGCAGCTGCCATTGCTCCAATCTCCTTGGCAACATTGTATGCAAATGCATCAGAAATCAACTTAAACTTCTCATCACCCTCAGAGACCTTCTGCTCTACTACTGCAAATGAGTTTGTGCCCAGATGAGCTACCAATCCGCCTTCGCCTGTAATCATTTTCTTTACTTGATCAAGAGTGTATTTCCCTGAAAAACAAAGCTTGGCAAAATCATACGCCGGCAGTGTTCCTGAACGTTCAGGAGAAAAAGGTCCTTCGCCATTCAAAGCGTTGTTTACATCCACTACCCTACCCTTATAATGAGCTCCAACCGAAACTCCTCCTCCCAGGTGAGCAATAATCAGGTTAAGGGATTCATATGTTGAATTTACCGATGCTGCGTAACTTTTAGCGATAGCCTTTTGGTTAAGGGCATGAAAAATAGATCTCCTTTCCAACAAGGGGAGACCTGTAATTCTTGCTATTGGTTCCAGCTCATCTACTACAACAGGGTCAGCAATAAATGCTTTGCAGCCTTTTATGGTCATAGCAATATTATGTGCTATAAGCCCTCCAAGATTACTCGCATGTTCTCCACCTACACCCTCTTCAAGATCTCGTAGCATTGCCTCATTCACCTCATATACCCCGGATTTAATTGGCTTTACAAGACCGCCTCTTCCTACAATTGCCTCAATCAGATCCATCTCTATTTTATTCTCTGATAGAGCATTAAGAATTGTTTGCTTTCTGAATTCAAACTGATCTGAAACTTTTTCATATTGAGAAAGTTCCTCTATAGAGTGACGCAGAGTTGTAACAAATACCTGTTTGTGCCCTTCAAAAAGTGCAACTTTAGTTGAGGTAGAACCCGGATTGATTGCTAAGATCTGATTTCCCATAAATTATTTTGCTGTAAGTGCAGCAAGTGCTATTGAATTTAACTTTGTATCAATGCTGTCAGCTCTGCTGGATAAAACACATGGTGCTTTGGCTCCTGCAACTATTGCAGCCTGCCTGGCACCTACACAAAGCTGTGTATTAACCTTGTAAAAGACATTTGCAGATTCGATATTTGGGAATACAAGGCAATCTGCATCACCTGCCACAGTACTCACAAGTTTTTTAACAGCAACTGCCTCAGCAGATAGCGCAACGTCCAGTGCCAGAGGGCCATCTACAAGACAACCGGGTATCTGACCTCTTTCAGCCATCTTAGAAATAATTGCAGCATCTACGCATGCAGGCATACCCGGAAGCATCTGCTCAGTAGCTGTGATAATGGCAACTTTTGGTTTGCTGTTACCCAATGCGTGAGCTGTCTTTACTACATAATTTGTGATGGCAATTTTTTGACTGAGATCGGGAGCCGGTATAACAGCTATATCTCCAAATACCAATAATTTGTGATACTGAGGATTAGACATTACTGAAACGTGACTAAGAACAGCCTTAGCAGGTAACAGACCTCTCTCTTTGTTAAGAATTGCTCTCATGTATTTGTCAGTGCTGCACATGCCCTTCATCAGGATATCTCCCTGACCTTCGTTAATAAGATCAACAGCTGTTGAAACTGCCTTCATTTCATCATCTACTGGTACAATTCTGAAAATTGAAGGATTGATATTCTCATGGGCACAAACCTCGAGTATCATCTTCTCATTACCAACAAGAGTGGCTTCAACAATACCGGCTTCAACGGCAAGCTTAGCTGCATTAATTGTGTGATCATCTACCGCCCATGCAGCAACCAGTCTCTTTTTTGGCTTTGACCTTAAGCTTTCAAAAATTTGTTCAAATGTTGTAATCATCTGTATTTATTAATATTAGTTACTATTTTTGTTAACGAGAATATCCATTGTATCCTGGGCTATAACAAGCTCTTCATTTGTGGTGACTGTTGCCATAAATACCTTAGATCCCGGTTTTGATAAAATAACATCCTTACCTCTTACACCTTTATTTGCCGCAGGGTCGAAGTTCAGACCAAGGTACTCCAGGTGAGATCCAACCATCTCACGTATGTGAGGATCATTCTCTCCAATTCCTCCTGTAAATACAATCATATCAACACCGCCCATTGCCGCTGTGTATGCTCCTATGTATTTAAGCACTCTGTAATAGAGCATATCAAGCACTAATTGAGCCCTTTCGTCATTTTTCGACGCGGCCATTTCAATATCCCTTGCATCAGAAGATTGTCCGAAAATACCGATAAAACCGCTCTTTTTGTTAAGAACAGAATTAATGCCGGCAGCATCAAGACCCTCTTTTTCCTGAATAAAGGTTACGATTCCTGCATCAATATCACCACTGCGCGTACCCATAATCAATCCCTCAAGTGGTGTGAATCCCATTGATGTATCTATTGATTGACCGTTTTTAATTGCAGTAATTGAACTTCCGTTGCCCAGGTGACAAGTTATAACCTTAGAATTCATAAAATCAAGACCGGCCAGATCGCAGGCCTTTTTACCTACAAACTTATGGCTTGTCCCGTGAAAACCGTAACGGCGAATTTTATGCTTTGTATAGTACTCGTAAGGGAGCGCATACATGTAAGCATATTTAGGCATTGTTTGGTGGAATGATGTGTCAAATACAGCTACCTGAGGTGTTTGTGGCATTAGTGTTTGTATCGCAAAAATTCCAAGAAGGTTTGCAGGGTTATGAAGAGGAGCCAGTTCACATAACTTCTCAATTCCTTCTATTACCGACTCATTAACGAGGCGGCTACTGTTAAAATATTCCCCACCATGAGCTACCCGGTGACCTACGGCATCGATGTCAGAAAGAGATTTAAGAACACCCAGCTCTGAATCAATCAGAATATCAAGTACCTTCTTAATTCCTTCAGTGTGATTTGCAATGTGACCTTCTGTCTCATATTTCTCTTTGCCTTCAACTCTGTGAGACAAAACTCCTGTTTCAAGGCCAATTCTCTCAACAAGACCTTTTGCAAGAAGTGAGTAATCAGTAGAGCTCTTCATATCAAGCATCTGATACTTTATCGAAGAACTACCGCAGTTCAAAACTAAAATAACCATAATAAATAATAAATATTAATTTTTAATTTAAATTTTCATTGTTGAGACAAAAAAATCGCACAAATGTAACAAATAAACGCCGTTTAGCTAATAATATCGAATAATAATGATATATTTACTAATAAATTGAGAGGCGATGGATTTAGTGAAGGGGGGAGATATTGACAATACAAGACAGGCAGGAAATTCTCCTTTACTGCTTTATACTGTTTCATATATCACCGGAATACTAATCTCACCTCATCTTAACATCCCACCTACATATTCTGCAATCATTGCATATTCGGCAACATTAGCCACATTTCTGATTTCACTGGCAAGCATCAAATTAAAAGATTTTAGGTATAGCAAAATAATCAAATTATTGCTTTTGCTTTCAATGTGTCTTGCCGGTAATTTTAATAATTCAATAAGGCTCAGCTCCACAAAAAACAAACAAATCTCCCTTTTGGTAAAGGAGAAAAAAACGCCTTTAAAACTGATCGTTAAAAACAGTGTAAAGATAAATAGAAATTCTTCATCGACATTCTGTTTTTCTAAAGAATATAATGAAAAAATTTTGTTATATATAGACAAGAAATATCCGGCTGCTGATATTCACATCGGAGATACAATAATTCTTAATTATTCCGGCTCTTCTGTCGAACGGTTGGCAATAAATGGTAATAACGGTTGGGTGGACTATCTGAAAAGTAAAGGAGTTCTAAGTTTTGGATATGTGAAATCGGGTGAATTCAGAGTAATAAAACCCAGGCAAAAAAGAATACCCGATTATCTATTGAATAAAAAATCATCATTAATTCAAAAACTCAACAGAATTTATCCTGACAAAAACTGGGTGGCACTTACTGCAGCTTTAGCAACAGGAGATAAAACTAATCTAAAAAAAGAGATCAGAAGCGCTTTTTCTGCATCAGGAAGCATGCATTTAATGGCTGTTTCTGGTTTTCATGCAACTCTTCTCTATATTTTTCTAAGTTCTCTTTTGTCCTTTATGGGGAATTACAGAGCGATGAAAATCTTTAGAGGAGTTTTGATAATTGCATCTCTCTGGATGCTTGCAATAGTTGCGGAATTTACACCTTCGGCCACTCGCTCTGTAATTATGCTCTCTTTTTATATTATTTCAAATTCATTCAGCAAAAGAGGTGTCTCTATTAATACACTGTTTGCATCTGCGCTGATTATTACCATAGTAAACCCACAGGCTGTTTACGATGCCGGCTTTCTCCTTTCCTATACAGCATTTGCTTCAATAATATTTATTAATCCCATCTTTAGAGACTTGATTAAAACTGAGAACAAAATTGTCAGGTGGCTATGGGGGATTGTTACTGTTTCAATAGCTTGTCAAATAGGAACATCATTAATTTCAATAAATCTTTTCGGCTATTTCCCCCCCTACTTTCTTCTCTCAAACATCCTGCTTGTTCCGATAATTACATTGATTTTATACGCCGGTTTAGTGGCCGGGATTTTTGCCGTAATTGGTATCGGATATGATTTTTTGATAGGAATCTTAAATTATTTATCTGAAACTGCAATATTGATAGTAACAAGAATAGAATCACTCCCACATTCAGTCATCAAATTAGATCCCGGCCCCGGAGTAGAGATATCAATAGCAGTAATAATTATTGTATTTTTTATAGAATACGGGATAAGTAAGAGAGTTAAAAAATATATTATTGTTGCCTCTATTATTAATATTGCATTGTGTTTGCTATTATAAACACTGCAACAATTGCAAGTAATACCCCTATCCACTGTTTGCGGGTAAAGAACTCTTTAAAAAACAGAACTCCTATAAGAGCGGTCAACATAACAACAGATGCGTTGTGTATAGGAAAAACCACAGAGCCTCCCATTCTGGCTACATTTACCAAAATCATCTTTGAAGTAAGGAAATTAAATAGCCCCAATATTGATCCAAATGCAATTGTTTTAAGACCAAAACCTATCTCCTGACTCTTGCTCTTACCTGTTACAAGAGCAGAGAAAGCACTCAATACAAATGCCGTTATAAAAATACCCAATAGAAAGAGTTCTCTCTCACCATCTTTTGAAAGTGCAAGATTATTTGTCAACTCCATTGAAGTATCAATCATACCGGAGAGGACAAAAACCATTAATGGTAAAATGAATGCCCCTTTTACCCTTTTATCTGATCTCTTATAAAGAATAAGAACAAAAGATGCCAATGCCAGTATAATTCCGGCAACTTTAAGATAGAGTCCTGAGCTTTGACCTAGATAAAGTATTCCTACAGTAACGGGTATAACTACAGACATTTTATTTAATGCTGTTGTAAGCCCGATTCCCACCTTTTGAGTTGAATAGGTCATAACAATAAAACTAGTTACGAAAAGAGTTCCTACAATTAATGAAGGTACTATCAACTTAGCAGGGAAAAGAATTTCAGTGCCTCCGAAAATAAGGTCTCCAAGAGTGAAAACCATTGCCACAAAGTAGTTCACGGCAATTGCCTGGTATTTATTAACCTTTTTTACGTTTACTACCTTAAGAGATATGAACATCCCTATGGCAAATAATATGTGGATTATCAGATAAATAATGTTCTGCATGCTTCAATTGTTAAAATCATTCTGTAAAGTTAAGTGGAAATTGTCTTACATTTGTGCCCGTCATAAAAAATTTATAGCATGGGCGGTCTATTCGGAGTTATTTCAAAGCAAAAGTGTATTACTGATCTATTTTACGGAACCGATTATCATTCTCATTTGGGAACACGCAGAGGTGGTTTGGCGACATTTAATGTAAGCGGAAGCTTTGCAAGATCAATCCACAATCTTGAAAATTCACAATTCAGAACCAAATTTGAGGATGATCTTAAAAAGTTTGATGGTAATTCAGGAATAGGTGTGATTAGTGATTCTGATCCTCAACCGATAATTCTGAATTCTCACCTTGGAAAATTTGCGATTGTAACAGTTGGGAAAATCAATAATGTTGCTGAACTTGAAAGAGACCTCATTTCAGCAGGAAGGAGTTTCACAGAACTAAGTTCAGGTCAAACTAATCCAACTGAACTTACTGCTCTTTTAATAACCGCAGGAAAAAGCTTTGAAGATGGAATTAAGATAGCTCAGGATAAAATTCAAGGATCATGTTCGTTTTTAATTCTTACAGAGAAATCAATAATAGCATCCCGTGACAAATTTGGAAGGACACCTCTTATCATAGGCAAAAAAGAGGGCTGTTTTGCAGTTGCCTCAGAGACTTGTGCGTTTGCCAACTTAGGTTACGAAGAGGAGTATTATATTGGTCCCGGAGAGGTAGTCGAATTGAATTCAGAGGGGTTCAAAACTGTTATTAAGGCAAAGGAAAAACTTCAGATATGCTCTTTTCTCTGGATTTATTATGGCTATCCTACAAGCACATATGAAAAGATCAATGTTGATGATGTAAGGTTTTCACTGGGATATTCATTGGGAAGCAAAGACAAAACAGACCTTGATGTTTCATCTGCTATTCCTGACTCAGGAACATGTATGGCCATTGGTTTTGCCGCCGGCAAGAAGATCCCTTACAGATGTGCTGTGGTTAAATACACCCCTACCTGGCCAAGAAGCTTTATGCCGTCAGACCAGTCAATAAGAGATTTGGTTGCCAAAATGAAGCTTATCCCTAACAAAAGTCTTTTAAGGGAGAAACGAATTGCCTTTTGCGACGATTCAATTGTTCGAGGAACACAACTACGTGATAATGCTCAAATTTTGCTTGGTTATGGCGCAAAAGAGATTCATATCAGAATCAGCTGCCCCCCTTTGGTGTACCCATGTGAGTTTTTGAACTTTTCTGCATCACGTTCGCCTTTGGAATTAATAACCCGCAGATACATTCTGCAAAAAGAGGGAGAACACAATAAGAACCTTGATAAATACTCAGACTCCTCATCAAATGAATACAAAGAGATGGTTGAGTTCATCAAAAATGAATTGAATCTATCAAGTCTTGAATACAACTCGATTGAAACACTAATAAAGTCTATAGGATTACCTAAAGAAAGAATTTGTACTCACTGTTTTGATGGCTCAAGCTACGGAGGATAATTTTTTCATTTTCAATCTGTAAAATTTTGGTATGTGATATTATTGTATATCTTTGTATATACAATTAACCTTTTTTTAAACTATTTATTTCTGTTCATATGAACATCTTTGTTTCAAGTTTAAGTTTCCGTGCTAAGAAGGAAGATCTGGCCGAACTATTCGCACCTTATGGAGAAGTTACTTCTGCAAGAATTATTATCAATCGCGACACCCGTCGCTCAAAGGGTTATGGCTTCGTAGAGATGCCTAATGAATCTGAAGGAAATGCTGCAATTTCAGCTCTGAACGGTTCTGAGCACATGGGTCGTACTATCAGTGTAGCTCAGGCTAACGATCGCCCTGCAAGGGAGGAGTACTAGCAGATTTGAAATTATTCTGATATTGAAGAAAAACAAGAGGATGACTTAATGGTCATCCTCTTTTATTTATACCCTTCTTCTGTGATATTGCAGATTTTCACTAACTGTTAGTAGTTGATTTTCATCTCTTCAATTAAATGATTATCGCCTGCAAGTTTATCAATTACAAACAGAACAAACCTTATATCTAAAGAGATATTCCTGCAAACCTCCGGGTCATATGCTATATCACTCATAGTTCCCTCCCATACACGATCAAAATTAATTCCGATAAGCTCTCCCTGTGCATTGATAACAGGGCTTCCTGAGTTACCTCCTGATGTATGGTTGGTAGCAATAAAACAGACAGGCACTGTTCCGTTTACTTCCCATCTGCCATAATCCTTTGCTGCGTATATATCTCTGAGTTTTTGAGGTATATTGTAATCATAAATCTCAGGATTGTCCTTTTCCATAATACCCTCAAGTGTTGAAGATGGAAAATAATAAACTCCATCGACAGGTTTATAACCTTTAACTTTACCATATGTAATCCGGAGTGTTGAGTTGGCATCAGGATAGAACTCCATCTCTTTATCAAACTCCATCTGACCTCTCATATAGGTTCTGTACAGAATTGTGAGCTTTCTGTTAATTTCATCAAATTGAGGCTTTATCTCCTTCGTGTATTTATCGTTGAATGCATTATAAAGTAACACAGCCGGGTCTTTTGCAAACGTTGATTCTGTTACACCATCTTTAATAGCATCAAAAGCTTTCTCTCTTGATGCAAACAAGGATGCCTCAAAGAAACAGTCGGCCACAGCCTCAACACTTCCCTTTTTAGTAACAATGTCCTTGAAAAAATCAGGTTGCATCTCCAGCGGGATATTCTTCTTATACTCATTGACTATGGCAATAAATGATCTTTTGTCAACAGGCAGGTGGTAGTCTTTGTAAAAACTCTCCAGTAATTGCCTGATATTATTAGCACTAACCTCCGGTGTCATTTTTGAGTTTCTTGCAATTGCCGAAGTTATGTTACCGGCTAACCTTAGGATTTCATTTGCATTAATAGCTTCATTATGGTAATCCGTTGCAAATGCATAGGGTTCCAACTCTTCATATAGTTTAGTAAATTGCGAGATAAGTCCTTTGTATTCTGGCTTATCGTGCGCCCACTTCTCGAATCTGTTCTCAAAATCCTCCTTTACAGAAACTGTTCTAAGTTTTTCAATCCCTCTTGATTCTCCCTGCCATTTTTTCCATGCGTTAGATACTGAGGCATTCTTTGATGCGTATTTTATGCGAACCTCTTGACTTTTACTCATTTCGTCACGCTGAACATCCAGACGCATGGTTCTGAGCTTAATTTTGTGAGGGTTAGATAAATCTGTAATGTATCTTACAGCTGAAGAGTGAAGATACTTTTGTGTTCTGCCGGGATATCCGTAAACAAGTGTAAAATCACCTTCATTAACACCTTTGGCAGAGATTGTAAAAAACCTTTTGGGTTTATATGGCACATTATCTTTTGAATAATCTGCAGGTTTGTTATCCTTGTCTGCATAAATTCTGAAAAGGGCAAAATCTCCTGTATGTCTTGGCCACATCCAATTATCTGTGTCACCTCCAAATTTACCGATTGACGATGGTGGCGCTCCAACCAGCCTTACATCGGAATAGGTTTCATAAACAAACAGAAAGTATTGATTGCCATAATATAACGGTTCAACTCGGGCTTGATAATGTGTGTTTTCAGTGGCTTTTCTGGTAATTTCCTGAGACTTTGCCGAAACAATCTTTGCTCTCTCATCTTCAGACAAATCAGAAGATAAAGAATTAATTATCTGATTTGTAACATCTTCCATCTTGACAAGAAAACGTACAGTAAGGCCTCTGTTGGGTAACTCATCCTTTTTGGACATCGCCCAGAATCCATCTCTTAGATAGTCGTTTTCGACAGAGCTATGAGATTGAATTTGTCCGAACCCGCAGTGGTGGTTGGTTATTATCAAACCCTCGGCAGATATAAGTTCACCGGTGCAACCTCCACCGAAATGTACTATTGCGTCTTTAAGTGATGCCTGATTGATACTGTAAAGGTCTTCTGCGGTCAGTTTGAATCCATTTTTCTGAAGGTCTGCCATTCTGTCTTTGATAAGCAGTGGTAGCCACATTCCTTCATCGGCTAATAAGTTACCGAAGGATATCAGAATGACAGCTAAAGAGATTATAAATCTTTTCATGTTGTTATAATATGGTTAATTAGATTACAAACTTACAAAATTTTCTTACTTTTGATGAAACTCTAACTACTATGAATCAGCTTGCAAAATACATAATCGGAATTGCAGTCTTTCTGATAATCGGTTTCATTGCATGGTATTTCAGCGATATAGTGATATACATTATAATTTCTGCGGTACTTTCACTTATGGGCAAGCCATTGATGGACAGACTTACAGCTATAAGCATTAAAAAATTTTCAATACCAAAAAGTGTTGCTGCAGCGATCACACTTGGAGTTATGTTTACCATCATAATCTCCATTTTTCTTTTTATTGCCCCTCTTGCCGGCAAACTCTTTACCAGTATCAGCACAATAAAAATTGAGTCATTGGGTATAATGATTGCAGGACCATTGAAGGACCTCAATAATTTTATTATTGGAACCTTTCCGACGCTGGGATTAGACTTCCGAATTGAAAACATTGTTATTGATGAGTTTCAGAAGATTTTCACTACTTCTTCTGTTGCCTCGTTTTTTGCATCTGTAACCTCCCTTCTATTTAATACTGTTATTGCTGTACTTGTTATATCCTTTATAACATTCTTCTTTCTTAAAGAGCAGAATATGTTTGACAACATGGTTATTGCCTTGTTTCCCGATAAATATGAAGAGAATGTCAAAAGAGCATTGGCATCTGTAAACAGACTATTGGTAAGATATTTTATTGGCATTAGCCTCCAGACTGTGTGTATTGTCGTACTTAATACAACTGGCCTCTATTTAATTGCCGGGCTTGATTTTTCGCTGGCAATTGTATTGGCCTCATTAGCCGGTATCCTGAATATTATTCCGTACGTTGGCCCCTGGATTGGAGCGTTTTTTGGTGTCTTGTTTACACTGACTATTCAGACTCCGGAGGGTGTTGAAATTGGGAACCTGATTATTAAACTTGTTGCGGTGTTTTTATCAACTCAACTTATCGACAACTTTGTTCTTCAACCTTTAATATTTTCAAACAGCGTAAAGGCTCATCCATTAGAGATTTTTATAGTTCTTCTTATTGCTGCCAGTGTTGCAGGGGTTATAGGGATGTTGGTGGCAATTCCCTCTTATACTGTTATACGAGTGTTCGCCCGGGAGTTTTTTTCACACTTTAAACTTGTTCAAAAACTCACAGATAAGATCTAAATATTGAAAAGTATATATTGATTCGATTACATACGAAAAGAGGAGGCAATAATTTGCCCCCTCTTTTTAATATGTCAAATTATCAGAATAATTATTCCTTGCGTGACAAAGCGTTGAATTTTTCAAATTTTGCCATGTACTCAGGGCTTTTCTCTCTGAATCTGAAATAGATATTTTTAAGATACTCGGCTACAACTGCTTTAATCTCTTCGTCAGTTGACGCTTCATAGCATTTCTCAAAAGGATCTAATGCAGCTTCCAGATTTTTCTCAAGATCTTTAACCAAAGCTTCGTATTTTGCATCATCCAGCTCCTCAGAAGCTTTTACCTGAATATCAACAGCCTTATCGTAATATGCAGCACCAATTGCAAAATAACCGAAATAGTAGTTTGGATCGATCTCTACAGATTTTTTGTAGGACTCTACTGCTTTCTCTATGTTATTCATGTTTTTCCACACATTACCTTCGGCATAATAGAGAGTTGCATTGTTTGGTTCATTCGCCTGAGCAGCACTAATTAGCTCAAGGATTTTTGCAGGGTCGTCGTTTGATTCGATGTAGGTGTTTATAAGAGATACTAGAATACTTTGAGTTCCGGGGTATTTCCTGAAACCTGTGTTCAAAATCTCTTTAGTCATCTCAATATCTGATTTTACCTTGTAAGCCTCAGCCAGATATGAGTATGCATCACCTTTTGCATCATAACCATTATCAATCGCTTTTGTAAAGAATTTAATCGCTCTGTCATGATCTTGTCCAAGAAATGCAGTCAATCCGGCATAATACATAAATACAGTATCAACCTGATTAACCATTTTGTGCATTCCAAGATTTACAGCGCTTTCAAAGTTGTTTGAAGACTCCTTGAAGTTGCCAAGAGCATAAGCACACAAAGCTTCGTTGAAATACCTGCTTTTCAGCGCGATAAGCTGATCTGTAATCTCTTTTGTTCTGGTGTTTTTTGTATCAAGCTCAGCAGCTATGTCAAGCGATTTTACAGCCTCTCCCAAAAGATCTTCATTTATATACTTATTAGTTATAACCCATGCAGCCAGATCTCCGTTTTCTGCATAGTAGAGCTTTTTGTCAGTATATTCATCAATTACATATTGGGTGCCGTTAAGAGATTCTTCAGTTGTGTTTACTATTCGCTGGTCTTTAAGCAGAACTTTAACTTCAACTCTTGAAGCTCCTATCCAAATTGTTTTTATCGGGGCGTCATATACTGCAGCATAAGCAGAGGCCAGTTTAGTCCAAGTCTGAGGGTTTTCTGCCTTTTTAACATTGGCTGCTTCTTGCTTTGCTTTTTCAAATGCCTTAACGGCATCGGCAACATCTTTTGTTTGTGCTCCCAACTGTACTGCTAACAGCAGGGAAAGTGCGATTAATAATTTTTTCATTTTGAATATTCGGATTTTAAAGATTAACATATAATTTATTAAATTTCAGAATCAATGTCTTCAGCGGGTTTATCTTCACTCTTATTAACACTGCAAACTGCTGCGATACTGTCCCCCTCTTTAATATTAATAAGTTTTACGCCTTGTGTTGCCCTTCCGGCCAGTCTAATGTTAGATACACCAACCCTTATTGTAATGCCTGATTTGTTAATGATCATCAGGTCATTTTCATCGGTTACATCTTTAATAGCAATAAGTGAGCCAGTTTTTTCGGTGATGTTAATTGTTTTAACCCCTTTTGCACCTCTGCTGGTTATTCTGTAGTCGTCAAGATGCGATCTTTTACCAAAGCCTTTTTCACTTACTACAAGAATATGGCGCTCTTCATTTTGTTGATGTTCAGGATTAATACATATCATTCCAATTACCTCATCACTTTCAGAAATGTTAATTCCCCTGACTCCTGCACCCGTTCTTCCGATGGCTCTTGCATCTTTTTCATTGAATCTTACACATTTCCCATTTCTGGCAGCCAATAATATTTCACTGTTACCATTTGTTAGAACTGCTTCGAGCAACTCATCATTTTCCCTGATTGTGATAGCATTAACTCCATTAACCCTTGGCCTTGAATACGCTTCAAGTGAGGTCTTTTTAACAGTCCCTCTTTTTGTTGCAAGAACAATAAAGTTATTATTAATATACTCTTTATCAGTTAGTTTTGGCACATTGATATATGCACATACTTTATCGTCCTGCGAAATATTTAATACATTTTGAATTGCTCTTCCTTTGGATGCTTTTGAGCCTTCGGGTACTTCATATACCTTAAGCCAGAAACATTTTCCATTTTTTGTAAAGAACAGCATCGTACTATGCATATTGGCAACATAAATGTGTTCGATGAAGTCTGTATCGCGGGTTGTACTTCCCTTAACTCCCACTCCTCCTCTGTGTTGAATTCTATATTCGTTCAATGGAGTTCTCTTAATATATCCAAGATGTGAAATTGTTATTACAACATCTTCGTCCGGATAAAAGTCTTCGGGGTTAAAATCTTCTGCAGAAGGCTCTATTACCGTTCTTCTTGCATCACCATAGCTCGCTTTAAGTTGAACCAGCTCATCTTTAATAATTGACATCTGAAGCGTCAAGTCGCTCAAAATATCATTTAGATACGCTATCAGTTTCATGAGTTCATCGTACTCTCCCTGCAGCTTTTCTCTTTCAAGACCGGTGAGTTGCCTTAGTCGCATTTCAACAATTGCCGAAGCTTGAGCTTCTGAGAAAGTGAAACGCTCCATTAATCTTGTTCTTGCCTCGTCAACGGTTTTTGACGACCTGATTATTGCAATAACTTCATCTATAAAATCAAGTGCTATTAGCAAAGCTTCAAGAATGTGAGCCCTTTTCTGAGCTTGTTCCAACTCAAATTTTGCACGCCTTATTATAACATCATGCCTATGGCGAACAAAATATTTGATCATCTGCTTAAGATTCAGCAACCTAGGCCTTCCGTCAACTAGTGCGATATTGTTTACGGAAAAACTTGATTGAAGTAATGTCATTTTGAAAAGCGTGTTCAGAACCACATTCGCCACAGCACCGATCTTAAGTCGGATAACCATTCTCATACCGTTCCTGTCACTCTCGTCATTTACATATGCTATACCATCTACTTTTTTATCCTCAACAAGCTCAGCTATTTTTTCTATAAGCTCCCTTTTGTTTACCATGTAAGGAATCTCAGTTACAACAATGGTTTCACGACCACTGTCACTCACTTCGATATCAGTTTTTGATCTTACTACGATTCTACCCTTTCCGGTTTCAAAGGCATCTTTGATTCCCTGATAACCGAGGATAATACCTCCGGTAGGAAAGTCAGGACCTTTAATATATTGAATAAGCTCATCGGTTGTAATTTCATTGTTGTCTATGTATGCACATATAGCGTCAACAGTTTCCGATAGGTTATGAGGAGGCATATTGGTAGCCATACCAACAGCAATTCCTGATGCTCCGTTTAATAGAAGAAGCGGCGCTTTGGCAGGAAGGACTACCGGTTCCTGAAGCGAATCATCAAAATTCGGTTTAAAATCGACTGTATTTTTATCAAGGTCGGTTAAAACCTCTTCAGCAATTTTTCTAAAGCGTGCCTCAGTATAACGCATCGCAGCAGCTGAGTCTCCGTCTATTGAACCATAGTTACCCTGCCCATCTACCAACATGTACCTCAGACTCCATTCCTGAGCCATTCTTACCATTGCTTCGTATACACTTGAATCACCATGCGGGTGATATTTACCTAAAACTTCCCCGACAATACGGGCAGATTTTTTGTAACTTGCGCCCGAGGTCAGACCAAGGTCATACATTCCGTAAAGAACCCTTCTGTGAACGGGCTTTAACCCATCTCTCACATCAGGAAGAGCACGCGAAACGATTACCGACATCGAATAATCGATGTAAGCACTTTTCATCTCGTCCTCTATGTTGATTTTAATAATTCTTGAGTTGTTATCAGAATCCTGAATCATCGTATATTTGTAATTTCATTTTTAAAAAAGAGGTGCTAAAGTACGAAGAAAAAATCTCTTGAACAAATTGTAAACATAATTGTCTTAATTGTATATAAATTTAACTATTTCCACATAAGAAATGAACCTTCAATTGTCAGATGAACTAAGCGAAATTATCTCTTACAGCAGAGAGGAGGCAATGAGACTCGGAAGCTACACAATCAGCTCCGACCATCTCGTACTGGGTATAATACGTCACCAGGATAACTCTGCCTTTGAGATACTTATGAAATTCGGAGTGGATCACAAGATCCTAAAGGGACGAATTGATGAAAAGATTAAAACCGGAGAGATGGTCCCATTTGAGCAGGCAGATAAACTCAATCTGACAAAAGGGGCTGAAAACTCATTAAAAGTAATGTATCTTGAGGCCAGATCTCTCGAAGAGAGTAAGCCCGGTCCATTACATCTTTTACTGGCAATTATGAGAGTAGAAGAGTGTATTTCTGTTGAAATTCTAAGGGAGTTTCAGATTACCTATGACAGCTTAAGAGCAACTCTGAAAGGGAAACAAATTCCAAAACCCAATTCAGTATCTGCATTCGAAGATGACACTGAAGGAAGGCCAAAAAGTCCGGGACCTGATCCACTACAAAAAAGTGCAAAAACATCTAAACCAACTTCTGATACACCTGTGATCGACAGTTTTGGATTTGACCTGACAAAGGCAGCTCAGGAGGGTAAACTTGACCCTGTAGTTGGCAGGGACAGAGAGATTGAAAGACTTGCTCAGATTCTGGGCAGACGCAAAAAAAATAATCCTGTTATAATAGGTGAACCTGGTGTTGGAAAATCTGCAATTGCAGAGGGTCTTGCCCTAAGGATTGCATCTAAAAGAGTTTCACAAGCTCTGCTCAACAAAAGAATTGTAACACTTGATATAGGCTCCATAGTAGCCGGAACAAAATACAGGGGGCAATTTGAAGAGAGAATGAAGGCTATTTTAAATGAAATAAGCAAAAATCCAAATATCATACTCTTTAT
>JAUYTX010000079.1 GCA_030695025.1 Bacteroidales bacterium
GTAATGGCCTATGTCGATACCACGGTTATTCTGGATGGAAAGCCAATTGTCAGCAGTAAAGGTGGGACTGGCTATAGAAGCCATATGATGGCTGCAGATCTTAAAAATTCAGGAGTAGATTTAAATTTCGTTGCAGATACAACATTCAAAAAGTATTCAGGAAATTCTGCAGAAGTAATCATAAAAGAGAACCCTTCAGGAAAAGTTTACCACACTGTTCTTGTGGAGAAAAACGGTCTGATACACGGTGTTTTGTCGGGTAGCAGCTTAAGTGAAAAAGGTTATGTTTTCTGGGGAGAGAGAGCTTACGAAAAATATATTGCAAAACCATAGATATATGAAGAGATATATTTCACTCGACATTTTAAGGGGACTCTCCATTTTCGGGATGGTCTTCTCGGCAATTATACCATATGGGGTTTTACCTGCATGGATGTACCATATACAAAACCCGCCCCCGGCACACTCTCTGGATATGACAATTTCCGGAATCAGCTGGGTTGATTTAGTCTTTCCAATATTCATCTTTTGTATGGGTGTTGCTATCCCTCTTGCAGGCAGAAGACGGCTTGACCAGCCAGTTGATACAGGGGCAGGCAAAAGATACCTGGCAGAGATATTTGAACGCTTTGTAATGTTGTGGCTCTTCTCGTACCTCTATGTTTTTCTCGATTTTTCAACAGTAAAAGGTTGGTGGCCCCAGTTGGCTACCATAGGAGGATTTTTGGCGCTCTTCCCTCTTTATATGCAGTTCTCAAAGACAACATCAAAGCGCACGCTCATTATTTTAAGAGTTGTTGGTTTAATTCTCACCGCAGCGATTATTACATACGGACATTTTAAATTTGACGAGGTTATATCCCTCAACAGAAGAGGCATTATAATATTCCTCTTAGCCTTTATTTACTTTTTTGGAGCTCTCATCTGGTACTTTACCAGAAACAGCAACAGAATGAGAGCCGTTGCATTTGCTGCCGTTCTGATGTTTGCTGCTGTTACAATGTTCTTTGATGTTCCTCAGAAGTTATATGCTATCAAGGATATACGATGGATTGTAAATATTGAGTATATCTACTTTTTACTAATACTAATTCCGGCAACTTACCTGGGCGATTTGTTGCACAACAAACTTAATGCATCTATCCCCTATGATCCTGTTGGTGAGAACCGTAAGAGTGGTTCGGGTTCAGGAGTTCCCTTCGTACTCATGGCGCTTTACATTTTATGGCTCATGGTTGCGCTTTACAAAGGGTACTATCTGGTAAATATTTTTGTTTCATTGGTGCTTATATCTAAGATACATCAGCTCATAGAACAGAGAATGCCCGTTTATAAAAAAGAGAGCATAATTGCCTCGTTGCTTGGTTTGGCCGGTGCCGTTCTTGTTCTGATAGAGGGAGGTATTACCAAAGTGCCTTGCACAATTGCCTATTGCTTTATTACTACCTCTATAAGCATATATCTGATTATTTTAATCGACAGAATTTCATATAACGCTCACAACTCCTATCTGGTGCGAATATTTTCAGGTTCGGGAAGTAACCCTCTAATGAGCTATATTGCATTTGGAAGTTTTGTAATGCCACTTTTTAGAATCACAGGATTGGTACTTATTTACCAGGCTGCATATCCGGCTGGTTATCCATGGATAGGAGCATTGAGGTCGGCGGCTTTAGTGCTGTTAGCAATGGCTGCTGTTGCAGCAATGAGCGAGAAGAAAATCTTCTGGAGAGCATAAACTGGAAAGTAAAAAATTGATTGTATTATGAAAAATCTGGACTACGGAGTAATTGGGAATTGCAGAACTGCAGCACTTATTTCAAAAGGGGGAAGTCTGGACTGGTTATGTTTTCCTGACTTTGATTCACCATCAATTTTTGGAAAAATTCTTGATGAAAAGAAGGGGGGGTGTTTCTCTTTTGAGTTTGAAGGAGATTATAAATCCTCACAAAAATATCTTCAGGGTACAAACATCCTCTGTACTACCTTTGAGTTACCGGATGGCTCATTTGAGGTGATGGACTTCATGCCAAGATACAAGACAGGAGATGAGTCAAACGACTACTATCTGCCGGCCGAAATATACCGTTACGTAAGACTCTTAAGCGGCAAACCGTCTTTCAGGATTAATTACTCTCCTGCACCCGATTATGCAAGGGCATCAACCGTACACACAATTGGTCAGAACTACCTCAGAACAAGTTCGGCTATGGATGAGAGAGATTCTATCTTTCTCTATTCAAGCTTGGATTTTAATTCTGTTCTGCAGAGCGAGAGAATTGTTCTTACCGGAGAGGAGTTTTTTCTAATCTCATACAACCAAAAACTTGTTGATATTGACATTAGAAGGGTATATCTTGAGTATTCGAGGACAAAAGTCTACTGGCTTAACTGGGTTAATCGCTCAAAGAGGTATAAAATGTATGAAGAGGAGGTTGAGAGGAGCATGCTTATCCTTAAACTTATGTCATTTCAGCCTACGGGCGCTGTTCTTGCTGCTCTTACTACCAGCATTCCGGAGACAATAGGTGAGGTGAGAAATTGGGATTACCGTTTTTGCTGGTTAAGGGATGGATCAATGTCAATTGAGACATTGCTGAGCATGGGACACAGAGGTGCTGCTAAGAGGTTTATCAACTTTGTAAAGAGCATTATCCACTCAAAAGGGGATAGTTTTCAGATAATGTACGGTATAAGAGGGGAGAGACAGCTTACTGAATTTGAGCTTGACCACCTTGAAGGGTATGAGGGATCAAAACCGGTAAGAGTCGGCAATGCCGCATATAAACAAAAGCAGAATGACTCTTTTGGTTATCTTATGGATGTTATCTA
>JAUYTX010000081.1 GCA_030695025.1 Bacteroidales bacterium
AGAAACAGAAGAAGTGCTACCGAACCAACTCCAAGTATTTTACCAAGCATCAGTTCAAAAGGCTTAACTGACGATACGATAACCTCCACAATTCTGGTTGTCTTCTCCTCTATAACACCCCGCATAACCATTGAGCCGAACATAAAGATGAACATATAGATCATAAAGCTCAGGATATAGGCTATGCCCATGTAGAGCTCAACCATTCCCTCCTTCTCCTCTCCGGAATCAGACAAGGTGAAAGTCTTTACAGAAACATCTGTACGAATGTCTTTTAGGATATTGTCCAGATTATCTATGTTGTACTTTTCAAGCTTACTCTTCTCCATTGCTTTCTGGACGTTTCTCTCAATCTGTTTTTTTGTATCAATATTCATCTGCTTTGTTGAGATGGTAGAAACAGATACGTTAAACATTGAATCCGGTGCAGAAATTTCTACAGCTGCATATAGGTCGTTAGGGAAATCTTTTTTGATTGATTCTATATCAGCATTTTTATCAAAGGAATAGGTGTACTCTTCGGTGTTTTCGAAAAAGGGCTGACAAAGTTCCGATCTGTCAACAACAAGAATTTGTTGCCCCTTATTTCCTGAAGACAAGGTCATTATGAGCGAGGGCATCACAATAAGAGCAGCAAATAAAAGGGGGGTAAGAATTGTCATTATGATGAATGACTTTTTTTTAACACGTATTAGAAACTCACGTGATATAATCAGAAAAAGTTTATTTGTTTTCATATTCTATTCCCTCCTTTAGCTAACCAGTTTAATAAAAATGTCATTCATCCTTGGAATCAACTCCCTGTATGAGAGTATATCAACCTCTGAAACAAGGCTTCTTAATATATCTGAATTGCAGGCATCTTTTTTAACCTCAAGTATTGCTCTGTAGCCTCTTTTGGTCTCCTCTTGATTTACAAGGGATATTAGATTGCTCCCGGCAAAAGAATAAGGTGCCGAAGATCTGTAGATAACCTCAACTTCGTTTTTACCGTGATCTCTTCTTATCTGGTCAAGTTCTCCGGTGATTATCAGTTTTGCTTTATTAATCAGTGCAATATTGTCACAAAGCTCTTCTACAGATTCCATATTGTGTGTAGAGAGAATAACCGAGGTTCCGGCTTCTTTCATTTGAAGTATCTCATTTCTTACAAGCTGTACATTAACCGGGTCAAAACCGCTGAATGGCTCATCAAGAATAAGTAACGATGGTTTGTGAAGAATGGTGCAGATAAACTGTACCTTTTGGGCCATCCCCTTTGAAAGTTCCTCAACCTTTTTGTTCCACCAGGCCTGAATTCCGAATTTTATGAACCAGTGCTTTAGCTCCCTGGTTGCCTCCTCTTTGCTCAAACCTTTCAGGCGGGCAAGGTATAATGCCTGGTCACCAACCTTCATCTTCTTATACAGACCCCGCTCCTCGGGAAGGTATCCTATGTATGCAATATCATCTCTTTGGAGCTTTGCTCCATTGAATAGCACCTCTCCGGAATCGGGGAGTGTAATCTGATTCATGATCCTGATAAGAGTTGTCTTACCGGCACCATTCGGGCCAAGAAGTCCGAAAATCTTTCCTTTTGGAACAGAGATACTTACGTTGTCAAGAGCTGTAAAATCATTAAACTTCTTGACAACATTTTGGCAGGTGATTATGTCCATATTATTCTTTGGTTTTGAAAAAGTGTAACAAATATACGATTCTACACCATTTATCTGAAATAAATGCAAAGAATATTATACAACTCTCTCTTAATAATGTTCTTCGCCAGGAGATCTGTTATTGAAATTTTCTGCCCCTCATTTCTTTCGGCATATCTTATTATTGCACGTGCAATGTAAGAGCCTATGTAGGGATTTGAAGCAAGTTGAGAGTATGTGGCTGTTGCCAGATCACGTTTTTCTACCTTTGAAGAGTCAACAATTATATTTCCGGCAAACATCAAATACCTTGCAGAGTCAATGCCGCTTATTTCTGTCAGCTGGCCGGGGTGAATGAATCCCCCCAATCTGTCGCGATATCTGAGAATTTTTGATGCATAATAGGGGCCGATCCCTTTTAGTTTAACCAGATCTGCAGAATCTGCCCCGTTTAACTCCAGTAAGAAATCTACTTCTCGATGCTGTTTCTCTATGTTTTGATGTGTTTCGTCTGAAGCTGAATTATTCAAAGTGTGGGTTAAACGATTATCAGGTGATTCATAATGGTTCTCAGGTAAGTGAATTACAATGTATTCCTCTACTTTAGTAAAAAATTGATCACTTACAGAATAAATTTTTCTAAAATCCTCTTTATCTCTGAATTTTCCCCCTCTGTCTCTGTAATTTAATACAACTGATGCCTGTTTTTCTGTCATTCCCAAACGGATAAGCTCATCTTTGGAAGCTGTATTGGGGTCAAAGGGGTAAAGCTCTGAAACCTGCTCTTTTGCAGATGATCTGCTGTTGGTTATTCTGTCGCCACTCAATTTGCTTTGACTTGATTTGCTTTGCTTTGCTTTGAACTGATTTGATATTTGCTGACCTGATCGGTCAAAACCCGACCTATTATTAGCTGATCGCTTTTGGGGTTGGGCTTTTAATGGATTTTCTGAATTGTAAACAGTGCCTGACTCTAAGGTTGACTCTGAGTCAACTGACTCTTTATCACCTTCGGAAGGTCTGAACAGAAAAATTATTGTCTGTAAAAATAAAACAGTAAAAATGAGTATCAGGACTCCCGATAACTCCTTTGATGCAATTCTCTTCTTCATCTCTCCTCCTCCTCTTTTGCATTTTTAAATGAGAATATGTATAAAAATTACTCCTCCTCCTGTTGCCTTGACTCTTTTCTTTTTGCAGAGACCACAATTACAATTTCTCCTTTAGGCTCATTTGCAGAGTACCAGTTGGCAAGCTCCAAAAGAGTCCCCCTTCTGTTCTCTTCATGAAATTTTGATATCTCTCTTGAAACTGCTGCTTCCCTCTCCTGTCCAAGGAATTCGGCCAGTTGCGAAAGAGTCTTTACCAGACGGTATGGTGATTCGTAAAAAATCATTGTCCTTGATTCAGCTGCCAACTCCTTGAGTCGAGTCTGGCGGCCCTTTTTCATTGGTAAAAATCCTTCAAAACAGAATCTGTCTGCCGGAAAACCTGAATTTACCAATGCCGGAACAAATGCTGTTGCACCGGGCAGAGTTTCAACCTCTATCCCTCTCTCCCGGCACTCCCTTACAAGCAAAAATCCCGGATCAGAGATTCCGGGGGTACCGGCATCACTTATCAGTGCGATATTCATACCTGAAAGTATCTTCTCTGTAATTTTCTCTACGCTCTTGTGCTCATTGTATTTATGGTGAGACTCCATATGAACGCCAATCTCATACCTTTTCATAAGGGTACTGCTGGTACGTGTATCCTCTGCCAGAATAAGGTCTGCCTCTTTGAGAATCCTGATTGCCCTGAGAGTGATATCTTCTAGATTACCAATAGGTGTTGGCACTATAAAGAGTTTAGCCATTGTACCTCCTCCTCAGGAGCATATAAAAGCGGTAAACTGCGTTTGACTCTTCATCCCAGTGTGTAAAAGCATTTCTGGTATATTCAAGCGCCTCTTTCATTGTGCTCATATCATTAAGTCTTTGAAGGCTCAGACGATACTGATCTTCATCACCTTTGAAGAGCTCTCTGATAAAAAAGAGTTTATCGTTAAGGGTAACTGCATGGTGAATATCCTCAACCATCGGTCCGGGAATATCTCTCATCCATTCAGGATTAACAGATTTAGCGGCCTCTTTAACCGGCTTGAGCTCCTCTGTAAAGTCGAACTCTAAATCTCCATCATCTGAATCATCGATTAAAGTGTCATCTGCCTCAATTACAAACTGCTCTTTACCAGCAGGTTTAAAAGTCATCCCATCCTGAGGTTCGGTTTTATCAATTGACTTAACAACCTCAACCGGGTCAATCGTTTTAACCATCTCCATAGGCATGTCCGGTTTATCAACCAGTCTATCTGACGGCCTGTCAATCGGACTTACAACCTGCTTCGCCTCAAGCGTCGGCTTTATACCAAAATTTGCCTCTTGCTCTTTTAATTCCGAGATAAGTTGCTTGTAGTAAAGCCTCTCCTGTTCCGTTTTAAGGGTGAATAACTTCTCTTTTATTAAGGAAGTTGTTATAAAAAGCTCCTCCCATTTGAGAGGAGATACCAGTTCTGTTTCTCCTAAAGAGTCAATATCTTTAACGAACTGGTCAATTATAATCTTAATTTCTGAAATTTTATTGGGGTTAAGCATCTCAACTTTTTTATCTTTGCATCACATACAAAAGTAATCAAAATGTTTCTGGAAAATGCAAAAAAAGCCGGCTGGATTGAGGTCATATGCGGCTCTATGTTCTCAGGCAAGACGGAGGAGCTTATAAGGAGGCTGAAGAGGGCAAAATTTGCCAACCTCAGGGTGGAGATTTTTAAACCGATGATTGATGTGCGCTATTCTCTGGAAGAGGTTGTATCGCATGACTCAAACAGCATAAGATCTACCCCGGTTGACTCTTCTGCCAGTATTCTTCTTTACGCAACTGATGTAGATGTTGTAGCAATTGATGAGGCCCAGTTCTTTGATTCCGGGATTATAGATGTATGTCAGAAACTAGCCGCTTCTGGAGTAAGAGTGATTGTTGCCGGGCTGGACATGGACTATCTGGGAAAGCCCTTTGGCCCGATGCCCTCTTTGATGGCAGTTGCCGAGTATGTTACAAAGGTTCATGCGATATGCGTCAGATGCGGAAACCTTGCTCATCATTCGCACAGATTAACAAAAAGCGACAAACTGGTTGTTCTCGGTGAAAAAGAGAGCTACGAACCAATTTGCCGCCATTGTTTTAATGCCCTTACCGGGCAGCATTCACAGGAGAGCTAAACCTCGCTTTTACTGCTTTGGGCTTACTGTTGATTTACCGCTAATTATTACGTTTGCTTCAGGATTCTGAGCTCTGTAGTTAATTGCAATTGTTTTGTCCTCATTGTAAACCAGGTCACCGGTCATATCCATTAAGCTGTTTGCAGTATAAGTACCGGACATTTTCACAATTGAATCCGTTACTTGGGCAACACCTCCGAATTTGAAAGTGATCGATTCGTTGATTGTAATAACTGCAGTAAATGTAGAATCTGCAAGGTATTCAAAATCAATAGGAGCTGATATCTCCTGAATAACTGTGTTACCGGTCGAATCTGTAATTGTAATTTCGATATTGTTGGTCCCTGTCCAGTTTCCAACCAGGTTTTCTGATACTGATGCCTCTTTTTTACCGCATGACACAACAGTGGCGGCAAGTGCTAAAAATGCGAATAATGATTTGAATTTCATTTTGTTATATTTTAAAAATTGTCTAATTTCAGGCTGCTAATGTATAAAGTTTTTCAATATTAAAAACAAATTTTTAAACAATTTATAACTTTACATCGTAAAATTATCACAATGAGACATGCCCAGCTTAAAATCAGCAGATCAAAACTTCTACACAACTACAACTTCTTCCGCTCAAAACTAAATTCTGAAACAAAACTATTGGTGCTTGTAAAGGCCAATGGATATGGTGCCGGAGACACAGAGATTGCAAAGCTTTGTGAAGATTTTGGAGCAGACTATTTTGGAGTAGCACACCCTGTTGAGGGGATAAAACTAAAAAAAGGCGGCATTAAAAAACCGATAATAGTTCTGACCCCGGGATTTGGTTATTTCGGAGAGATAATTGACCACTTGCTGGAACCTAGTTTAATTAATAAGGAGTCTGCCCTTGAGATGGCAGAAGAGCTCAAAAGGAGGGGCATTAAAAGCTATCCTGTGCACATCAAGCTGGATACCGGCATGCAGAGGGTAGGATTTGAAAAAGGGGCTCTCGAAGAGCTTAAAGAGATTTTGAAAAAGAGTCCTCAGCTGAGGGTTAAATCGGTGTTTTCTCATCTTGCAGCTGCTGATGAATCGAAGCACGATGATTTTACGCGATCACAGATTATGAAATTCATGGAGATGTCTCAGGAGATTATCTCATATCTTTCATATCCGGTTATGAGACACATACTTAATTCATCTGGAATTGAGCGCTTTACTGATGCTCAGTTGGATATGGTACGCCTTGGTATAGGCATATATGGTACAAGCTATGTTGATCAAAGCAAATTAATGCCAGCTGCTACTTTTGCCGCTCCCGTAATACAGGTTAAGCAGGTTAACGAGGGGACTGTTGGGTATGGAAGACATGGTATTGTTGGAGAAGAAGGCAAAACCATAGCAACAATACCGGTTGGTTATGCAGATGGCGTAAACCGTCACCTGGGAAGAGGAACAGTTAGTTTTTTGGTTAACGGAAAACTTGCACCTACAATCGGAAACATTTGCATGGATACACTTATGATTGATGTTACAGGGATAGATGTTAAACAAGGAGATGAGGTAACAATATTCGGTGACAACCCTCACCCAAGTGTGATCGCAGGAGCTCTTAAAACCATAACCTATGAGGTATTTACCTCAGTCTCTTCAAGGGTGGAGAGAGTTATTACAGATTAGGTACCAAGGAGTACAATCAGTGCATAAGTTTGAATATCAGCTCTGAGAGAAGCTCTCCATCTTCTGCCTCTCCCCTTTGCGAACTTTTGCTCTTTGAGTCATATTTTCTAATAAGCGATATTGCCTCCATACATTTAATAAGAGGATAATTCCTCAAGGCAGTATCATATTCAGGCATAAAATAGGGGTTAACTCCAAGGTAGGATGCAAGGTCTCCCTTTGATGGCTTTGACCCGCCGCTGTTTGAGGCGTGATATTTAAGGAGCCTGCTAAAGTGCATGAAAAGCGCAGACATGGTCATTACTAATGGATATTGTCTGGGCGAGGCACCAAAGTGCTTGACTATCCTATAGGCTTTTGCAGTATCTCTGAACGAAATTGCCTTTGTCAGTTCAAAAACATTGTACTCTCTGCTGATTCCGATATTTTCCTCCACATGAATGCTTTCAATTCTTTTTTCCCCTTTAGGCAAATTTGTTATAAGTTTATCCAGTTCAAGAACCAGCTTTCTAAGTTCGGCTCCACAGTGGTCAGCCATCAACATTCCTGCTTCAGGGGAGATTAAGAGACCTTTTGATTTAAGATATCTCTCTATCCACGGATAAACCATATCGTCATACAGGGGATATGATTCGAAAACCATTCCATTTGCAACTGCAGTCTTGTACAGAGATGTTCTTTTATCCAGCGATTTGTTGGTAAATGACAGAACAAGAAGTGTTGTAGGCATTGGTGACTTAAAATAGTGCTCAAGATCGTCGGGCTTACCCATCATTTGAGCCTCTTTAACAATAACTACCTGCCTTGAGGCCAGCATAGGAAATCGCCTTGCAGCCTCAACAACTTTGGCCGCTGTTACATCCGATCCGTAAAGTATAAGCTGATTAAACCCCTTCTCCTCTTCAGAAAGTGCCCTTGAGGCAATCTCAGAGGTTATAATATCTGAATAATAGGGCTCTTCACCCATTAAAACATAAAAGGGTTCGAAGATACCGGATCTTATTTTTTCCAAAATACCTTCGAAATTTTTTACGCTGCTTTCAATCTCTCTTTTTCCCATAGTTTAGCAACGGCTAAATTATGCAAAAAGGGTAAACAGAGCAAATTTTATATCTTTGCCGGGTAATTGGGTAACAATGAAGGATACCATATTTGATCCGATCCGAAAAAAAAGGGTAGCTCATACTCCCGAAGAGGGGGTAAGACAGCAATTAATAGCTCTTTTGTCTGGTCAATACGGTTATCCTCTCCATATGATGAGTTGCGAATACTCTGTTACTATTAACAAACTGAAGTACAGGGGAGATTTGGTGGTTTTTAACAATCAGGCAAAACCCGTTTTACTGGCAGAGTGTAAGGCACCATATGTGCCTGTAAGGCGTGATACTTTTGAGCAGATACTCAGGTATAACATGTCCCTTAAAGTTGACTATCTGCTTGTAACAAACGGCGTTGACACTTTTTTCGCAAAATTTGACCATACAGAATCCCGGTATATTTACCTTGACAAGATACCACCGTATAATGAGCTTCTTAAATAAGAAAATTTTCAAAATCACATCCGAACAGGCAAAAGAGTTAGGAGTTAGGGCATATGTCATTGGCGGATATGTGAGAGACTCTCTCTTGAAAAGAAAAAGCAAAGATATTGACATTGTTGTAGAGGGCAGTGGAATTGAACTTGCACAAGCAGTAGCCGGGAAATTGGGAGTGAATGTCACTGTTTTCAAAAACTTTGGAACCGCCATGATTAAGTGGAGGGATATGGAGATAGAGTTTGTAGGAGCCAGAAAGGAGTCCTACCGCTCAAACTCCAGGAATCCAATTGTTGAAAACGGGTCAATTGAGGATGACCAGTTAAGAAGAGACTTTACAATTAATGCTCTGGCATTCAGTCTTCAGGAAGAGGACTTCGGAGCTCTCTCCGACCCTTTTGACGGAGTTGGCGATCTTGAAAGAAAACTCATAAGAACACCCCTCGACCCCGATACCACATATAGTGATGACCCTTTAAGAATGCTAAGAGCAATCAGGTTTGCAACGCAGCTTGCTTTCAAAATAGTACCCGATTCACTTGAATCCATAAAGAGAAACAGAGAGAGAATCAACATCCTTTCTCACGAAAGAGTTACAGACGAGCTCAACAAAATATTACTATCACCAAAGCCCTCAGTAGGGCTTTATCTTATGGACTCCACAGGGCTTCTGGAGTTAATTTTGCCACAAGTAGTTAATCTTAAAGGAGTTGAGACACTTGATGGGAAAGGTCATAAAGACAATTTCTCCCACACCCTGCAGGTTCTAGACAATCTAGCACATACCAGCGATGATTTGTGGCTTAGATGGGCGGCACTTTTACATGATATTGCAAAACCTGTCACCAAAAAATACGAACCCGGTATAGGTTGGACCTTTCACGGACACGACCATATTGGGGCAAAAATGGTTGCAAAGATTTTCAAGCAGCTAAAGATGCCACTGAACGAAAAGATGAAGTTCGTTCAAAAGATGGTAGCTCTGCATCTGCGCCCAATTGCCCTTGTTCAGGATGAGGTTGGAGACTCTGCAGTAAGGAGGCTTCTGTTTGATGCCGGAGATGACATTGATAATCTTATGAAGCTGTGTGAAGCTGACATTACTTCAAAAAACGAGGGTACTGTCAAAAAACACAAAAGCAACTTTAAATCTGTACGTGAAAAGTTAATAGAGGTAGAGGCCAAAGATGCTGTCCGAAACTTTGTAAACCCCATCACTGGGGAGATTATTATGGAGAGCTACGGGATTCCTCCCGGAAGAGAGGTTGGTTTAATAAAAGAGTTCATCAAAAACGCAATTCTCGATGGTGTAATTGGAAATGATCTCGAAGAGGCTATGCAGTTAATGCAAAAAAAGGCCTCAGAATTGGGCCTTTTTAAAAAAACATAAACCTAACCTAACGAAGAAAGAGTCGTCTGAGCTTAATAAGCTGTATTTTGAGGATCAAAGTTACTCCACTTGGCTGTCCAGTTGTCTGCTGCAGCATCACTTCTGAAAGCCCCAATAAATGTAACATTGTTGAAAAATGAGTCTGATACTTTTGTATCGGTGAACAATCCTGTTTTATTAAGTACAGGACTGCCTGCCAATGGTGCCCAGTTTGCTCCGGCTGCCAAAGAATTTGGTTGCTTGAGCATAACAGCACTCAATGCTGTAAGAAGTTGATTGTTGTTTGCAGCCTGCTTAAAGAATGTTGACGAGAATGATTCAGGTGCACTTTTTACAAACAGATTGGCATCTGTCGAGAGTGAATCTTTGTATGAACCGTCTTTATCAGAGCCAAGAATTGTCATGGCAGCGAAAATATTGTTTTTAAGCCTTACACTACCCGCTGTAGCTGCCTCCTGAGTTTGAGAACCCTTGTCATTACAAATTGCAATACCTACAGGGAATCCTACCGCTATAGAGTTATACAGACTAAGATTTGAGCCTCTTCTTATTTGAATTGCTGCCTGATGCTGACCTAGTTTAGATCCGTTATTTGGATTGTAGACACCACCGTCAATATAGGCCGATGTGTTAACAAAAGCCGGATCCTGACCAATAGGGCCTATAATTGTAATGTTTGAAAAAACGGGAGAGGTAACAGGCTGTTGATTAGGGGCATCTGCGTTATTATCCGATTCAAATCCATTTGACCTTGAAACATCGGCAATTTTTGGATTTTTAACAATCAGTCCAAACTGAATTTTTCCCGTAAAACCTGCATCAGTATCAAAATCGTCATCCCACGCATGGTAAGAGATCAGGTATTTTGAATTTACAGAACCTCCAAACCACTCAAAGGCATCATCATTTGAATAAGAGACCTGAACATATTCTATTTTTGTACCACTGCCAACTGAGCCCATTGTTAGACCATTAATCTCCTGGTCTGTTTTAAACGGGTAACCTGCAAACTCAATTCTCACATAAGAGAGTACTCCTGAGTTATCATTATCATTATTTCCACCATGTTTCGATCTTGGGCCACCTTCGATAATCATCTCGGTTTTATTATTCCTTGCTTTACCGCAGATAACCACACCACCCCAGTCTCCCGGTTTTCTTGAGCCAGCCGGCTGATTGGATGTAAAGACAATAGGTTCGTCAGCTGTTCCCTGGGCAAATATTTTACCTCCTGTCTCAACAACAAGTGCCGCTTTGGTCTCTTTGTCTCCCCGGATAATTGTACCCGGTTCAATAGTGAGAGATGCACCATCGGTAATATAGATCCAACCTTTTAAAACATATTTTCCTTTTTTGATAATGTGGTTTCCCTTTATCTCAAACTCCTGAGATCCGTTACCAATAACATTACCTTCGAATATAATCTGCTCCTGCTCTGATGGATCAGGCTTAGGGTCATCTTTTTGACATGAAAGTGCGGTGGCCAGTGTTACTGCAAGAGCAGTAATGAACATGAGTAATTTTTTGGTTTTCATATTGTTTTGTTTTGTTGATTGGTTGTTAAAATTTTATCTGGAGAGCAAGCG
>JAUYTX010000092.1 GCA_030695025.1 Bacteroidales bacterium
AAAATATCCTCCAGAAACATATCTATTATAAGATATCTCATAACGTTGCGCTGCTTTTAATGATGTCATATCCTTTTATTTTAAACGCAAAATTAAGGATCACAAATGCATCTAAAAAGGCGGGGCTCAATGAACGGTTACTGTTTTTTGAATTGCTACGTTTGCAAGTAATTGATATATAGACATTAAGGCAAAGACTTAAAAGTCCCCCAACTTGTGATCGTGATCCCAAAAGCGGCGCGGAGAATATTTTCGGAGTTGTCTGCTTAGCTCTTTTTCCCTGCCGCCGCAAAGCAAGTCAAGTAGGCGGTGAAATTCAGGGCCGTGATTACGATGCTTCAGGTGTGCCAGTTCATGAAGAAGCACATAGTCTGAAAGTTCTTGAGGTAATCTTATAAGGTGGATATTTAGATTTATATTTTTTCTGGCTGAACAGCTGCCCCAATTGCTCACATTGTTACGAATAGTCAATTTCCCGTAAGAAAAGCCATGAAGTGCAGCCAACTCTGAGAGCCTTGCCGGTAAAAGTGCCGCTGCATCTTTTCTTAGAATTTTAACCACTGCTTTTTTCAACTCCTCAGAACTAACGGTATTATCAAAGAATATTTCGCGCTGGTTGCCGGTTGTCTTGACTTTAATTTTCTTAAGAGGCTTTTCAGGATTTAAATTGTGACAGGAGTTATTGCTGATGTTGTGATTTGTGTTTGAATTGGTGAGAATAATTGTTCCTGCCTGAGTTTTGATTTCGGTGCCGTTAGCCGGGAGCTCGGCAGATTTAGATGCTTTTTCGTGTTGTCTTTTAATAGCCTCGGCAACCCACTCGATTTTTGATTCGAGAAATTTAATGGCAGTACTGTATGTAACATGCCATGGGATTGAAAGTCTTACGCCTCGGCTGTGATTAACAGAGAGGCGAAGGGTACGAAGTGAGAGTCCCTTTACAATCAGGACATTTCCAACAATTGGGTGGGTGTAGGTTTTTTTCATCTGAAAATGTGAATAGTAGCCTTTTCTCCAGCCAGGATCTGCTTAACCCCCACAGGTATCTCAGCAATTGCATCAGCATGAGCCATTGCTGCAATATGAGCCGATCCGTTGTACCTTACCGGCGAGAAAGTTCCATCCGGGTTTATTACAATAGGTACAAGGGAGAGTCTCTCGGTGTTTTTTCGGGTAAACTCTTCAGCAGCCGGCAGAGATAACTTTAAAGGCAGGTAATTTCCTCCCATTGATTTAATTATATAAGGTTTGACAAGCATTTCAAACTGTATTAGCGAAGAGACAGGATTGCCTGGCAGTGCAAATATTACTTTATTTTCATTATAATCAGCTCTTTTGACTGCAAATGTGCTTGGCTTACCCGGTTGAACAGAAACCTTGTCAAATAAAATATTAAAACCGCACTCCTTTATTATTCCGGGTACATAGTCAAAATCCCCGGCAGAGACTCCGCCTGTGATTATGGTTATATCGCACTCTTCAATTGATTTTAACACCGCTGCATGAAGTAGCTCGGGGCTGTCTTTTACTATACCATAATACTTAACTTTCGAACAGGTTGACAAAGTTTGCATTCTAAGCTGCCATCCATTAGAATTTCTAATTTGAGATGGAAGCAGAGTGACCTCCGGTTCTACAATTTCGTCTCCGGTTGAGAAAATTCCCACAACTGGTACTTTTGAGACAGATACTACAGAGAACCCCGCAGAGGCCAGGATAGCAGTAGCAGCAGGTGAAATTACCGTTCCACGCGAAAGCAGCAGATCTCCCTCACTAATGTCCTCCCCCTTGTAGCAAATATTGTTTCTCTTTTTGAACTCCTCCTCTTTCTCCTTCAGATCCATAAATCCGTTAACTTCGATAGTATCCTCCACCATTACCACAAAGTCTGCTCCGGCAGGAATCACTGCTCCTGTCATGATTTTACTGCAAGTGCCAGAAACTATCTCATTTTTCGGCACATAACCCGCTGCAATATTCTCCACTACCCTGAGTGGGTTCCCGAGCTCTTCCCGCTTAAGGGCATAACCGTCAACAGCCGATTTATCAAATGGAGGCATATCTCTGTCTGCATAAATATCTGAAGCCAGAACTCTTCCGGCAGTATCTTCCAGCTTAACACTCTCGTGTGGCAAAAATTGGGCGTTATCGAGCACAATTTTTAGTGCCTCTTCGAATGATATCATCTTTAATTCAGTAAGATTGGTGTACAGGGAACAAAATTAGGCAAATACTTGCGCAGTCAAAAATTATGTATAACTTTGCACACCCAATTTTGGGGATAACAATAAATATCAATTGCTTAAAATGGCAGAATATCTTGAAAAAGAAAAAAAGCAAGAGATTTTCGGACAATACGGAAAGTCTAATGCAGATACCGGCTCTCCTGAGAGTCAGGTAGCTTTATTTTCCTACCGTATCGCTCACCTTACCAACCACCTGAAAAAGAACAAAAAGGACTACTCTACGCAGAGATCGCTCCTTAAGATGGTAGGTAAAAGGCGTCGTCTTCTGGATTATTTGAAAGAAAAGGACATCGAGAGATACAGAAATATAGTGAAGGCACTAAACCTTCGAAAATAAAGCTAAAGGGTGCCGCCGGCACCCTTTTGTACATAACTTATTTTGTTAAAAAATACGCCTGTTCAAATAAGGCACCCCGAGGCCGGGCGTATGCGGAATCAGTATTATTAATCAACTCTCACAGGGAGAGTCGGGTTGCAATTTATGTTTAAGATGAACGTTATTAAAAAGACCATCACATTAAAAGATGGCAGAACGATCGAAATCGAAACGGGCAAACTGGCCAAACAGGCAGACGGAGCCGTTGTTTTAAAAATGGGTAAAACCATGTTGCTGGCAACTGTTGTTGCAGCAAAAGATGCAAAGGAGGGAACAGACTTTATGCCTCTTTCTGTAGAGTATAAAGAGAAATATGCCTCTGCAGGCAGATATCCGGGTGGATTCCTCAAAAGAGAGGGTCGTCCAAATGATTCGGAGATTCTTGTTTCAAGGCTTATTGACAGAGCCCTGCGTCCTTTGTTTCCGGATGACTATCATGCAGATGTTTTTGTAACAGTAAACCTCATATCTGCAGAAAAGAATATTATGCCTGATGCCCTTGCGGGACTGGCTGCCTCAGCTGCGCTTGCAGTTAGTGATATTCCGTTTAACGGACCAATCTCAGAGGTAAGAGTTGCAAGAATAGAGGGCAATCTTGTAATTAATCCTTCGTTCGAAGATCTTAAGCAATCTGATATTGACATCATGGTTGCAGGAACTCTTGACAACATTATGATGGTTGAGGGTGAGTTCAAGGAGATTGGCGAAAAAGATATGCTTGATGCAATCAAATTTGCTCATGAAGAGATTAAGAGACATTGCCAGATTCAGATCGAGTTAATGGAAGAGGTTGGTAAAACTGTTAAAAGAGAGTACTGCCACGAGACCAACGACGAAGAGCTTAAAAAGGCTGTAGCTGAATTTTGCTACGATAAATGCTATGAGATTGTTAAAAATCCAACTTCAAAGCATGAAAGAACTGACGCATTTGCAGCGCTTAAAGAAGAATTTATCGCAACTATCCCTGAAGAGGAGCGTGATGAGAAGAAGGCTTTGGTTGAGAGATATTATCATGCAGTAGAGAAAGAGGCCATGAGAAACCTCATTCTGAACGAAGCTATCCGTATTGATGGCAGAAAAACAGATGAGATCAGACAAATTTGGAGTGAAGTAGATTACCTTCCTGCAACTCACGGTTCAGCTCTGTTCACAAGAGGTGAAACACAATCTCTTACAACCGTAACTTTGGGAACAAGACTTGATATGAAATCTGTTGACGAAGTACTCGTTGAGGGGTCAGAGCAGTTTGTTCTTCATTACAATTTCCCTCCATTCTCAACAGGCGATGCAAAGCCCTACAGAGGAACAGGCCGCAGAGAGATCGGACACGGAAACCTTGCCTACAGAGCACTTAAAAATGTTGTTCCAATGGGAGAGGATAACCCTTATGCAGTAAGAGTTGTTTCGGACATTCTTGAATCTAACGGTTCGTCATCTATGGCAACAGTTTGCGCAGGAACACTTGCTCTTATGGATGCCGGTATAAAAATCAAAAAACCTGTTTCAGGTATTGCAATGGGTCTTATTTCAGAGGGTAAAAACGGCAGGTTTGCAGTTCTTTCTGATATCCTTGGAGACGAAGATCACCTGGGAGATATGGACTTTAAAGTTACAGGTACAAAAGATGGTATCACTGCCACTCAAATGGATATTAAAGTTGACGGTCTCTCATACGAGGTACTTGAGCAGGCACTTTCACAAGCTAAAGCAGGACGCATGCATATCCTGGGAGAGATGATGAAGACGCTTGATGCCCCAAGAGAAGAGCTTAAACCTCATACTCCAAGAATTGTTTCCCTTATTATTCCTCAGGAATTTATCGGAGCAGTTATCGGAACAGGCGGAAAAGTTATTCAGGAGATCCAGAAAACAACAGAAACCACAATCACAATTACAGAGAAAGACAGCACCGGTATAGTTGAAATCTTTGGAGAGAATAAAGACAATATGGAAGCCGCTCTTAACTGGATTAAGGGAATTACAACGGTTCCGGAAGAGGGGACTATTTATACAGGAAAGGTTGTCTCGATACTTGAATTTGGTGCTTTTGTACAAATACTTCCTGGTAAAGAGGGTTTGCTCCATATCTCTGAACTAGACTGGAAGAAAGTTGAAAAGGTTGAAGATGTTGTAAATATTGGAGACGAAGTAGAAGTCAAGCTACTGGAAGTTGATGCTAAATCAGGAAAGATGAGACTTTCGAGAAGAGCATTGATCGAAAAACCAGAAGGCTATGTTGAGCCTGTTAGAAGACCAAGGCCGGAAAACGGAGGAGACAGAGACAGAGGTGGAAGACCCGGTGGCAGGTTTAATGACAGAGATAGAGACAGAGGTCCAAGAAGAAGATAATTCTTTTAAAATACCAAGTAATTACTAAAGAAAGACACCATCATGGTGTCTTTTTTTTAGCTATAAATATGCAAATTATTTTAGTTTTTGATATGAAATAACACACAAGTATAAGAAAAAGTAGTTTTTTAGTTATAAATTATTATCAATAATCATTAATTAATTGAATTAAGTTAATTCTTACACTCCCGGCAATGTTAATATACCCTATACAGTAAATGATTTAGAGATTTTTTGCTTTTCGTTTTTTTTTATTATAAATTCGTAGCCGAAACAGTCACAAACTTTTTATTTACTTAAACAAAAACTAGTCTATGAAGAAATCTATCTTGATTGTCTTGGCCCTTTTGCTTGTCAATATGGCTATGGCACAGATGAAGGTTACAGGTACGATAACCTCTTCCGAAGATGGCTCTCCAATCCCTTATGCAACCATTTTGGTTAAAGGCGTAAGAGGAGCAGGTGCAGTTACTGACTTGGATGGCAAGTACTCTATTGACAATGTGCAGGCGGATGCTACTCTCCAATTCTCCTACATCGGATTTACAACACAGGAGATTCTGGTAAACGGCAGAGCCGTAATTAATGTTGTTATGATTCCCGATGCTACGCGCCTCGATGAGGTTATGGTAGTAGCATACGGTACAGCAACAAAAGGCACATTTACAGGTGCGGCAAGTGTCGTAAAAAACGATGCAATTAAAGATGTACCAAGCCTCTCATTTGAAAATGCCCTAAGCGGTAAGGTGGCAGGTCTGCAAATTACTACCCTTTCAGGGCAGGCAGGCTCAACCTCAGCAATCAGGGTAAGGGGTATTGGTTCAATGAACGCATCTAATGAGCCTCTCTATGTCGTGGATGGTGTTCCCGTAATATCGGGAAGCACCGGACAGATGGGCGGTTATATTTACACAACAACTAATGTGATGAGCACTATCAACCCTGCAGACATTGAGTCAATCACTGTTCTGAAGGATGCGGCAGCCTCTTCTCTTTATGGTTCACGCGCTGCAAACGGCGTAATTGTGATTACCACCAAGAGAGGAAAACAAGGTAGAACAGTTGTTAATTTTAAAGCCAGTGTAGGTCTTACTCCTGAATGGGCAACAGACAACTTCGAAGCTGCTTCAACTGATGAGCAGATAAAAATGTATTATGAGAACTTCTGGAATGCAGGTGTATACTATCAGAACAGAACTCCGGCCCTGGCTAGTGCAAGTGCTTTGCAGCAGCTTAACAACCGTTTTAACAGACACGGTTACACTTTCTCGGCTCCGGACAATACAATCAACTCCCTAACAGTAGGAGGAGACAGAGCAGGCAAATATTTTGACTGGGAAGATGCACTGTTCAGAACAGCGGTTTATCAGACATACGACCTCTCTGTAAGTGGTGCAACTGATATCTCTAATTACTACACATCTCTCTCTTATACAAAAGAGCAGGGTAGGATTAAACTTAATGAGTTTGACAGGATAACCGGTAGAATTAACATGTCACAAAAGGTTGGCAAATTTGTGGAGTTTACAACTAATGTGAACATTGCAACCAGCGGAAAAGAGGGTTTCAATGATACACGTTCAACGGGAAATAACTACTTTATGCAAACTCGTAACCTGCTATGGGGAATGTACTGGCCAACAGATTATGTTACCGGAACACCTTGGACTGCACGTTATGGCAGTTTAGCTTACAACCCTCTTTATTATGATAATGAGTGGGAGAATAGCACAAAAACACTTAGGATATCTGCAAACGAGTCCATGACTGTTAAGATTCTACCTGAACTTACATTCAAAACCATTCTCTCATATGACAACACAAGAACTCTTGACCACCTTTATTACAGCCCAATTCACTTCCAGGGATCTGCTGCTAAAGGTACAGTAAGAGAGATGATGACAAGTACAGACAAACTGGTTTCTTCTACGACTTTAAACTACAACAAAACCTTTGGAAAAAAACACAACATTGGTATTCTTGTAGGTTGGGAGGCAGAAAAGAACAATACAGACTTCCAGCGTGCAGAGGGTAGTGACCTTCCTACAGGTGCTCTGAAAACAGTTGCAACTGCAGGTGTGTTAACTGCAAGCGCATATTACTGGGGCAATTCAATGTTGTCTATGCTATCAAGAATTGAGTACAACTATGACAACAAATACTATGTTTCAGGATCGTTTCGTAGAGACGGATCTTCAAAACTTGGACCTGAAACACGCTGGGGTAACTTCTGGTCAGTTGCCGGTTCATGGAGAATTGACAGAGAAGAATTTATGAAAAATGTTGACTTCATAAGCAGCATCAGACTTAGAGGATCTTATGGTGTAAACGGAACACTTCCGGGAGAAAATTACGGATGGCGTTCTCTTGCAACCTATGGTAGCAAGTATATGGAACTTCCGGGTGGAGGTGTTAGCACAATTGCTGACCCTAATCTCTCATGGGAGACCAGCTACACCTCAAATATTGCTCTCGAGTTTGGAATTCTTGATCAAAGAATAACAGGTACAATTGAGTTCTTTAACAGAGATTCAAAAGACCTTCTTCAGGATGTGCCTATTTCAAGAGTTACCGGATTCTCTTCTACTCTTAAGAACATAGGAGAGATAAACAATAACGGTATTGAACTTGAACTTAGTGGAGACATCATCAGAAACAACAGTGTAACTTGGACAGCAGGAATAACTGCTTCTCATATTAATTCTAGCGTTACTAAACTTTATGGAGGTCAGAACATTATTTGGTTCGAACCTACAGGAGGTGACGCAAGGATTAAGTTTATCTACCAAGAGGGACAATCAACTCTGGCTATTTACGGACGTGAGTGGGCAGGTGTTGACAGGGAAACCGGTAAGAACGTTTGGTTTATGAACAACGCAAACACAACAACCCTGCCAACAACTGTAAATGGTCGCCCCGCAACATTCCGCTATCAGGATGCCAGCGAGAAGATTCTCGGTGATGCCCATCCTAAATTCTTTGGTGGTTTAAATACCGAGGTTAAGTGGAAAGGAATTACATTAAGCGCAGGTCTTACATATAAAGTTGGAGGTTACACCTATGACGCAGTAGGAAAAGACGTTGCTGAAGATGGTTACTACTGGGAGAGAATCATGTCAAAAGATCAGTATGATAACAGATGGACTCCTGAGAACAAAGATGCCAAATATCCTCAGAGGGTAGCTGTTGACTTTGCTGATGCTCAGCAGAAGAGTAGCAGGTTTATGAATAAAGCGGATTATATGAGACTTAAGAGTCTTACAATTGGCTATGACATACCTAAGAGTATTACCAGCAAAGTGAAAATTTCAAACGCAAGGGTATACTTTAATGGTCAGAATCTTTGGACTTTAGCTGCATACGATGTGTACGATCCTGAGGTGAACGAGTATGGATCAAGAGGATGGGAAACACCTATAGGAAAGACATACACTTTCGGTGTTGAATTTAGTTTCTAATTTTAAAATGATGCTACAATGAAAAAAATAAATTTATTAATTACAGTTTTGGGCATTGCACTACTTTCATCATGCGAGGGTTTCCTGGACGTTAAGCCAAGTAATTCAGCCGCAGCCGAAACATCAATTACCAATGCAAATGATGCAAAGGTAGTTATGAACGGATTGATGAGAAAACTAGCCTCATCCAGCTATTATGGAAGAGATTTTATTCTTTACGGAGATGCTAAAGGTGGCGATTTTGCAATCTACTCTCAGGGAAGAGGTTATGATGGTCTCTATACATTTAACCACTCAGTATCAACCGGTAACATGGGTTCTTACTGGTCAGCAATGTACGATGTTGTTCTTCAGTGTAACAACCTAATCCTTAATATTGACAAGATTGAAGCTGCCGGAAACGGTTCAGTTGCACTTAGTCAGATAAAGGGTCAGGCACTTACCACAAGAGCTCTTGCCTATTTTGACCTGGTTCGCCTTTATGGTAAAACTTACAATATGGATAAAACATCTTTTGGTGTTCCATTGGTTCTAACACCTCTTGACGCATCAGCACAGCCAACCCGTGCTTCTGTAGAAGATGTTTACACTCAAATTCTTAAGGATTTGAACGATGCTGATCCAATTCTTCCTAAAACGAAGGTGAACGGATTCCTGAACTATTTCGGTAATTTGGCAATTAAAGCCAGAGTATACCTTACTATGGGAAGATATGCCGATGCTCTAACAGCAGCAGAAGCAGTTATGGGAACTACTCTGTATAGCCTTTATAGCAATACTAACTGGATCACCTCATGGTCAGTACCATTCTCTTCGGAGTCAATTTTTGAGCTTGGAATATATTCAGGAGAGGCAAATCTTGGAACTGGCTCACTGGGTTACTACCTTCTTCGCAGAAATAAGGTAACAGGAGCTTTAGGTTGGTTTATGGCTAGTAATTACTTTATTGCAAGACTTAACCAGGATCCTACAGATATTCGTAAAGCAATTATGGATTACGATGAATCATCTACTACAAGATTTGGTTCATGTATGAAGTATGTTGGTGGACACGGTATGACCGGAGATAAAGGCGTTGCAGCAGCTACAAACATTAAGGTCATAAGACTGTCAGAGGTTTATCTGATGGCTGCCGAAGCTGCATTGAATCTGCCTACTCCTGATAAAACCAAAGCTGCCAACTATCTCAACGCAATCCGCAAAAGGGCTCCGGCTCTTCCTGCTGCCACTGTTGCAACCGTAACAATGAGCATGATTGAAGACGAAAGGAGTAAAGAGTTGTTTGCAGAAGGTCATAGGTATTTTGATATGCTTCGCTGGAATAAGTCAATAGAGTATAACGACGACTTTATTTTCCCGGCAGTTGTAATAACTAACCGCGAAAAAATTATCAACAGAACTTTCTACAAAACGATTCTTCCAATCCCTCAAAACGAGATTGATGCCAATCCGGCAATTGCAACTCAGCAAAATCCTGGGTATGTAAACTAACAGATTTGTGATTAACTTCAAAGAGAGCGACCTTTTTAAGTCGCTCTCTTTTTTTTATCTCTGAATAGTCATTTTTTTACCTCAGGATAGCCAATCGCATGCACAAAAGTGCAGCAGAAATTATTTCATGGCAGCAACAATTTCATCAATTGCACTGTGGTCGATTTTTTCGGTGGTTTCACTTATGCCTGATACTTTTTTAACAATAACTCTCTCCAGGAAATTCATTTTGTCAAAATTGAACTCTCCTCCAACAACCTTTTTACAAATTGCATAGTTGAAAAGCATCTCAGGAAATGCTCCTTTTAGCTCTTGTTCATATTCCGGTTCATTCATTGCGCAAACATACAGTGCAATTTTTTTCTGGAGAAGATCTACCATATTCTTTTTGCAAAACTCCTTAACACACCCCTGAACAGAGCCGGCATGAATTGAGCCTCCTATTACAACATTGTCGTACAGGCTTAGATCGATGTTTTTGTTGGTTTTTAAATTAATTGTTGAGATTCCCTCTCCACCCAGACCATTTTGAATTTTTTCAGCCACCTTTTCGGCAGTTCCGTGTGAAGAGGCATAAATTACAGCAGTTTTCATTTTCATAAATTTTTGTGCAAATGAAAGCTATTTGGTTAAAAGGGAGGTATCACTCCTATTGAAAGCAGGTATCAATAAGACTTTTTCGTGTCTCAATTAATTGATACCTTACTAAAATACTCGCTTGGAGTTAGCCCGGTGTTCTTCTTAAAAACCCTGTTAAAAGTGGCCTTTGAGTTGAATCCACTGTCCATTGCAAGGGCAATTATGGTTAGTTTTCTCTTAGCGGGATCTTTACATAAAGACTTGAACTCTTCAATCCTGTAATGGTTTATGAAATCATAGAAATTCATGTTGAGCGACCCATTTAGTATTCCGGACAGATACTCTGCGGTTACTTTCAGGCAATTGCTTAATGTCTCCAGACTGAGCTCGGGGTTGAGGTATGGTTTTTTCTCTTTCATGTATTGAAGCAACTGGGCAACAAACTCCTGATCAGGTTTGCTTACACCTGCAAGAGTTATTTTGGTTTCAACTTCAATTTCTTTGTAGGCTACAGGAACAGAAGAGAATAGATCTCCCTGGTTTAATCCGAAGAAGCCAATTATAATAATAAATGTTGAAGCAATAGAATATCCAATAGCCTGAATTGTATTAAAGGGCATCAGATGCAAAGCGGAGTCAACAGCATAAAGAGCACTTATAACGCTATATGCGATTAGAGAAAACACCAGTAGAAATCTGAGCCATCTGAGTTCAAGATGCCTTGACCCCGAATAGAAACTCTTCATCTTTTCTCTGTAGCTCTTTATCATCAACAGCCCCCAGATAGTATAACCAATATTTGAGAGGGCAATCAATCCCATAACTAAGGGGAACATGTAGCCCTTTTTAAAACCCTCATGAGAGTCTATATCAATTCTTGATGCGTCGGGCTTAATATAGTCGTTGAGCAGAAAGAGGACAAACACAGTGACAAATGGAATGAGCAGTAAAAGATGCCTTTTGTTTATTGCGAAGTCAGGTATGGTGAGACATTTAACATACAACCACAGAGCCGGCCCCAGAAGAAGAACAAAAGGGGGAGATAGATTTATAAAAAAAGGGAAAATATATCCATGATCACGATTGTAAATCTCCATATAAGCCAAAACCAGAGTTAATGCAGATATGGCCAGAAAGGTAGATAGCACATAATCTGCACACCTCTTGTCTCTTTTAGTTAAAAGAAGACCTGAAAGGAGCACAGACATAAATAATCCCGGAATCAGTAGATTTTCCACCCTATTTATTTGAATAGTTTAGCCTACAGGAAACAATTGTCCTTTAAGACAACAAATATAATAAATGGAGAATTAATTACCCCAAACTCTCATTTTGTTTTATATTTGTAAGATTGTTAAAGAATATCTATCAAAATCAAAGTTGAAATGGAGTATTTTCATATAAGTTCAAAGTATAACAGGCTTGACGAGGTTAAAATCCTGCTGAATGAAAGTTGTAAAATTGTAATAACTGACGATGCAAAAGAGAGAATCCGCAAAAGTAGGGAGTATCTCATCAATAAAATAGAGACCTGCACCGAACCAATCTACGGTATAACAACCGGTTTTGGCTCTCTTTGCAATGTAACCATTAATAACGGTCAGCTTTCACAGCTTCAGACAAATCTTGTGATGTCACATGCATGTGGTTTGGGAGAGGAGGTTCCTCAGGAGATAGTGAGACTTATGCTTGCACTAAAGATAAAATCACTCTCATACGGCTATTCTGGAGTTAAACCGGAAACTGTTCAAAGACTGGCCGATATGTTCAACAATAGAGTTTATCCTGTTGTTTTTAAACAGGGCTCTCTTGGAGCATCCGGCGATCTTGCTCCTCTGGCCAACATGTCACTTCCTCTTTTGGGAATGGGAGAGGTAAATTACAACGGAAAAAGAGTGCCGGCATCTGAGGTAAATAAGATTTTCGGATGGGAACCACTAGTTCTGTCACCCAAAGAGGGGCTGGCACTACTCAACGGAACTCAGTTTATGCTTGCCTACAGTATTTGGTGCATTCTTAAAGCAAAGAAACTGTCTAAACTGGCAGATCTAATATCAGCGGTTTCACTGGATGCCTATCTTGGCAGAATGGAGCCATTCAGTGAGAATGTACACAAAGTGAGACCACATAAAGGACAGACTGAGACTGCAGCGGCAATCAGAGATATACTGGCGGGGAGTGAAATTGGTAAACAGAAGAAAGAGCATGTACAGGATCCATACTCGTTTAGATGCATCCCTCAGGTGCACGGCGCATCAAAGGATGCCATTGAGTATGCCCTCAACGCATTTGAGACCGAACTTAACAGCGCAACAGATAATCCAACCATATTGCCAGACGACGATATGATAATCTCAGCCGGAAATTTTCACGGCCAGCCACTCGCTCTCCCTTTGGACTTCCTCTCTATTGCTATGTCAGAAATTGGAAGTATTGCAGAGAGAAGAACATATCAGCTTATTTCGGGAAAACGTGGCTTGCCTTCATTCCTTGTTGCACACCCCGGACTTAACTCAGGCTACATGATTCCTCAGTATGCACAAGCCTCTGTAGCCAGCCAGAACAAACAGCTTTGTATGCCGGCCTGTGTAGATACAATTGACTCCTCACAGGGGCAGGAAGATCATGTTAGCATGGGAGCAAATGCAGCTGTCAAATGTTTTCAGGTGGTTGAAAACGTAGAGAAGATACTTGCTATTGAGTTGATGAATTCTGCTCAGGCTCTGGATTTCAGAAGACCACTTAAAAGTTCACCGATAGTTGAGGATTTTGTGAAACGTTTCAGAGAGCATGTTCCGTTTGTAGAAGAGGATCAGGTTATGTATCTTCACATTAACAATGCGGTCAATTTTTTGAAGCAGCAAAATTAATGAAAAGTTAAAGAGATATTATCCTTTTAAAAGATTAATGTTCTTTTAAGTATAAGATTATAAGGCACATAATGAGTATTTTAATTATAAATATCAAACAGATTGTTCAGGTAGAGCGGGACGTGTACGCACTTAGAAGAAGCGGCTGTGAAATGTCTGTTCTTGATACCATTAATAACGGATTTATATTTATTGAGGGAGATTCAATCAGGGAGTTGGGAGAGATGCCCGGAGAGGATTCCGGAGGGGTAAAATCTCTCATTGAGAGATTTGGCGGAGAGAGAAGTGTGGGAAAAATTATTGATGCAACTGATAGATTGGTATTTCCGTCATTTTGTGACTCACATACACATCTGGTATATGCCGGAAGCCGTGAGGGTGAATTTACTGACAAGATTAGAGGGCTAACATATCAGGAGATTGCAAAAAGGGGAGGAGGTATTCTGAACTCAGCTGCTTTGCTTCACCATACATCTGAGGATGAGCTTTACAGACAGTCGATAGAGAGAGCATGGGAGATAATTGCCCACGGGACCGGTGCTGTTGAAATTAAGAGCGGCTATGGGCTTAATACCAATGATGAACTAAAAATGCTCAGAGTAGCAAAGAGAATTGCCGAATCAACTCCATTATCTGTCAAGACAACATTTTTGGGAGCACACGCTGTGCCCGAAGAGTTTAGAGGCAGGCGCGAGGAGTATGTTAATGAGATAATCTCTGTTATGATACCGCTTGTTGCAACGGAAGATCTTGCTGAGTACATTGATGTCTTTACAGAAGAGGGTTTCTTTACGGTAGAGGATACAGACAGAATTTTTAACGCAGCAATTAAATATGGCCTGAGGCCAAAGATTCACGCTAACCAGATGAGCTTTTCGGGCGGAGTTGATGTTGCCGTTAAGTACAACGCAATATCGGCAGATCATCTTGAGTTTACAGCCGAAAGAGAGTTTGACCTCCTTCTTAAAAACGAGACTGTTGCGACCCTGCTGCCGGGATCAACCTTTTTCCTGGAGATGGAGTATGCTCCTGCCAGAAAAATGATTAACCACGGACTGACTGTGGCACTTGCCACCAACTACAACCCCGGCTCATCGCCATACAGCGATATGAAATTCATAATGGGGCTGGCAGCTCTCAAGATGAAGATGACACCCGAAGAGGTTATTAACGCAGCAACTCTCAACGGAGCCGCCGCAATGGGACTTAGCGAAACCCACGGAACAATTGCTAAGGGCAAAACCGCAAACCTCTTTATAACCCGTCCCATCCCATCATACTCCTTCATCCCATACGCTCTCACCACACCGGTTGCAGAGACGGTTATTCTCAACGGCACTGTTATAAATATAAATGACAGAGTTTTTTAAGAGTAAACAGTTTATAAGAATTTAAAGAAAACTTATTGAGATGAAAAAATTTAACACTCCGCTTGGAGAGATTGATATAACCCTGTTGGGTCATGCATCACTACTAATAAAATGGCAGGGCAAAAACATCTTTGTAGACCCCTACAGCAACGTAGCTGACTACTCCCTTCAGCCAAAAGCCGATCTGATTCTGCTAACTCATCACCACTACGATCACATGGACGAAGAGGCACTTAAACATATTGTAACAGATAAAACTGTTTTTGTGACAAGTTTAACTTGCGCCCAAAGCATGAAAGAGGCCAACGGACTGGCTCAGGGTGAGAGTTTTAAATATGGAGAGCTTAACATAAAAGCAGTTTACGCCTATAATATTCAAAATAAAAGGGAAGATGGCCTGCCGTTTCACCCAAGAGGAGAGGGAAACGGATATATTCTCGACTTTGGAGGTTACAGAGTTTATATTGCAGGAGATACAGAGATAATTCCTGAGATGAAAGATCTTGGAGAGATTGATCTTGCCTTTATGCCTAAAAATCTGCCATACACCATGAGTGACCAGATGTTTATTGAGGCTGTTAAAGTGGTTAAGCCAAAAAATCTCTTTGCTTACCACTACTTTGAGATAGATGTTGAGGCTCTCAAAAAGAGCATGCCTCAGGGAGTAACAATACAGAATTAATTTTTCAAATAGATATGATTCAAAGAATTATCGAGTGCGTTCCAAATTTTAGCGAAGGGCGCAGTATGCAGGTTATTAAGCATATAACTGATGTAATTGAAAAGGTGGAAGGGGTGAAATTGCTTAATGTCGATCCGGGAGCGGCCACAAACAGGACGGTAGTTACCTTTGTGGGTTCACCGGAACAGGTGGTTGAAGCTGCTTATCAGGCAATAAAAAAGGCAGCAGATGTTATTGATATGAGAGGTCACCACGGTGAACACCCGAGGATGGGGGCAACAGATGTATGTCCGTTGATTCCGATTGCCGGTATCACAATGGAGGAGACTGTGGAGTATGCAAGAGCTCTTGCAAAAAGAGTGGGCGAGGAGCTGTCGGTACCTGTCTATTGCTACGAAAATGCTGCATTTACACCTGAGAGAAAGAATCTTGCAAATTGCCGCTCCGGTGAGTACGAAGGGTTGTCACAAAAATTCCTGAACCCACAATGGAAGCCCGATTTTGGCCCTGCCACATTTGGTGAGAATGTAGCCAAAACAGGAGCCACAGCAATAGGAGCCAGAGACTTTTTAATTGCAGTAAACTTTAACCTAAACACTACCTCTACACGCAGAGCCAATGCCATCGCTTTTGATGTAAGGGAGAAGGGGAGAAAGATGAGAGAGGGTGATTCCATTACCGGCAAGGTAGTGAAAGATGCAAAAGGTGAAGAGGTGTGGATTCCGGGTACTCTAAAGGGATGTAAAGCTATCGGATGGTTTATTAAGGAGTACGGCATTGCACAGGTCTCTATGAATGTTACAGATATAAAGGCAACTCCCGTTCATATTGCTTTTGACGAGATTGTTGCAAAGGCAGCACAAAGAGGAATCAGGGTAACCGGCAGCGAGATAGTAGGGCTTATTCCAAAAAGCGTTTTGATAGACGCGGGCAAATACTACCTTGACAAGCAAAACCGTTCTGCAGGAATCTCTGAGGATGAGATTATAAAGATTGCCGTTAAATCGATGGGCCTTGACGACCTCAAACCTTTTGATCCACGTGAGAAAGTTATTGAATACCTGATAGAGGATGAGAGCAAAAAGAGACTAATTGATCTTACATGCTCAGGATTTGCCCGCGAAACAGCAAGTGAATCACCTGCCCCGGGCGGAGGTTCGGTATCTGCTTATATGGGAGCATTGGGGGCAGCACTTGGTACAATGGTTGCAAACCTCTCATCCCACAAAGCGGGCTGGGATGACAAATGGAAGTACTTTGCAGAGTGGGCAGAAAAGGGTCATTCAATAATGGAGGAGATGCTCTACCTTGTTGATGAAGACACAAATTCTTTCAATAAGATTCTAATGGCATTCGGGCTACCCAAAGAGAACGAGCAGCAAAAGGCAGAGAGGAGTGCTGCAATTCAGGAGGCAACAAAATATGCAACCGAGATTCCGCTAAGAACAATGCAGGTAGCTTACAGCGCAATGGAGCTTACCGAGGCTATGGTTAAAGAGGGCAATCCAAACTCTGTTTCAGATGCAGGGGTGGGTGCAATTGCTCTTCGTTCAGCTGTCTTTGGCGCCTACATGAATGTGAGAATCAACTCAAAAGACCTTAAAGACCGTGAACTGTCAGACTCACTTGTAGCTCAGGCACAGGAGATTTTCGAAAAGGCACTTGCCGCAGAAAAACGCATCACCGACGCCGTAATGCTGACAATCTGATATTGCGACAGTTAATTTTTTAATTAAAAAGCCGGCTAATTTTATTTAGCCGGCTTTTGTGTTATTACCGGGGTTAACCGGTTTTAGTTGAGATTATTCCGCGGTGGCAAGTCTCTTGTATGAGTTATACCTCCATTTTGCGAACTCTTCTGTGAGTTTGAACAGCTCTTCGGCCTGGTCAGGGAAGGTGTTAACAAGTGAAGTGTACCTTACCTCTCCTTTTAGGAAGTCCTGGAACTTAGTCCAATCAGGCTCCTTGCTGTCAAGGGTGAATGGATTTTTGCCCTCTGCCTCCATGAGCGGGTTATAGCGGTATAGCTGCCAGTATCCGCAGGCAACTGCAAGTTTCTCCTCCAGCTGAGTTGCACCCATTCCATTCTTCAAGCCGTGGCTGATACATGGAGCGTATGCAATAATCAAAGATGGTCCATCATACTCCTCGGCCTCTTTAAGTACTTTAAAGAGTTGGTTCTGGTTTGCTCCCATTGCCACCTGTGCAACGTAAACATAACCGTAACTCATAGCCATCATTCCAAGGTCTTTCTTGCGGATCTTCTTACCTGAAGTGGCAAATTTTGCAACTGCTCCAACCGGTGTAGCTTTCGAAGATTGTCCTCCGGTGTTAGAGTAAACCTCTGTATCAAGTACAAGAACATTTACATTGTTACCCGAAGCAAGTACGTGGTCAAGTCCGCCGTATCCGATGTCGTATGCCCAGCCGTCACCTCCGAATATCCACTGTGAGCGTTTTACGAAGTAGTCTTTAAGAACTGTAAGCTCTTTGCAGATTTCGCATTTGCACTCTGAAATTAGTGGAAGTAATTTGTCGGCAATCTCTCTGGTTGCAACATGGTCTTCGCGTTTTGCAAGCCACTCTGCAAAAAGAACCTTCATCTCTGCAGTGCATGATTTGCACTCGATGCCATCTGCCATAAGTTTTGCAACTCTGTCACGAACTCTTTCTGAACCCATTTGCATACCAAGACCATACTCAGCATTGTCTTCAAAGAGTGAATTAGCCCATGAAGGACCTTTACCATCTTTGTTTGTAGTGTATGGAGAAGCAGGGAATGAACCGCCAAAGATAGAAGAACAACCTGTTGCGTTGGCGACCATCATTCTGTCACCGTAAAGCTGTGTGATTGCTTTGATATATGGAGTCTCACCGCAACCTGCGCATGCTCCCGAAAACTCGAAGAGTGGTTGTGCAAACTGCAGATTTTTAACATTCTGCTCTTTTGGTTGGATAGTGTCTTTGTAACCAACAACTGCGTGAAGGTGGTCAAAGTTAACCTGCTCGTGCTCCTGAGTTTCGAATGGCATCATAACCAGAGCTTTTGTCTTGGCAGGACATACATCGGCACAGTTACCGCAACCTGTACAGTCCATTGGTGTTACCTGGATTGTAAAGCTGTACTCCTTGAAAGGACCGTTACCTTTAATCTTCTTAACTCCGGCAGGTGCTTTTGACTGCTCATCTTCTGTCATCAGGAAAGGCCTGATAGCAGCGTGAGGACAAACATAGGCACACTGGTTACACTGAATACAATTTTCGGCCTGCCACTCAGGAATGTGAGTTGCAATACCGCGTTTTTCGTATGCAGATGTTCCCGAAGGGATTGTACCATCTTCAAGGTGAAGGAATGCACTTACAGGAAGGTCGTTACCGGCCTGAGCGTTAACAACGTCAGCAACATTTCTTACCCAATCCGGTGCAAGTCTGTCGTAGCTTGCAGGACGGAACTTGTTTGAAGCAATGTTCTTCCATTCGCAAGGGATCTCTACCTGTTCGTAGTCGGCACCCCTGTCAATGGCTGCATAGTTCATCTCGAGAATCTTGTCACCTTTTTTGCCGTATGATTTTTCGGCAGCGTGCTTCATCTCTTCAACAGCCTGCTCAAAAGGGATAATGTTTGCAATTTTGAAGAATGCTGACTGAAGTATTGTGTTTGTCCTGTTACCAAGACCAATCTCTTCTGCAATCTTTGTTGCATTGATTATGTATAGATTGAGCTGCTTTTTGGCAATTACCGATTTGATGTGGTCAGGAAGCTTTTCAATAGTCTCCTCTTTTGACCAAAGGGTGTTAAGAAGGAATGTGCCTCCCTTTTTGATACCCTTAAGTACATCGTACTTTGTAAGGTAAGGAGTTACGTGTACAGCAACAAAATCCGGGTTTGAAACCAGATATGGTGAAGTAATTTGTGTATCTCCAAATCTAAGGTGAGAGCAGGTATAACCGCCTGATTTTTTTGAATCGTAGTCGAAGTACGCCTGAACATATTTAGGTGTGGTTTCACCGATAATCTTGATTGTGTTCTTGTTGGCACCTACAGTACCATCTGAACCCAGTCCGTAGAATTTGCACTCTACAACGCCCTTCTTGGTAACGCTAACATCCTCTTTAATAGGAAGTGATTTAAATGTTACATCGTCAACAATACCAATGGTAAAGCCGTTTTTAGGCTCTTTCATATTCAGGTTGTCGAATACTGAGAAAATCTGTGCAGGAGTTGTATCTTTAGAAGATAGACCGTAGCGTCCGCCAACGATATGAGGCATCTTTCCGCCTTTTTCTGCAATTACAGATTTGATATCAATGTAAAGAGGTTCACCAACAGCACCCGGCTCTTTAGTTCTGTCTAGAACTGCGATGTTCTTCACGCTCTTAGGAAGTACGCGGAAGAAGTATTTGGCAGAGAATGGTCTGTAAAGACGTACTGTCAGGACTCCAACCTTTTCGCCTTTTGCAACAAGCACATCAACAACCTCTCTGATTGTTTCGCAAACAGAACCCATTGCAATAATGATGTTTTCTGCTTCAGGATGGCCGTGGAAGTCGAATGGAAGGTAATGTCTTCCTGTCATCTCACTAATCTCACCCATGTAGCGAGCAACCATGTCTGGAACTGCATCGTAGAATGAGTTAGAAGCCTCTCTGGCCTGGAAGAATACGTCAGGATTTTGTGCAGTACCTCTGGTTACCGGTTTGTTTGGATTAAGAGCTCTTGTTCTGAAAGCGTTAAGTGATTTTTCACTTATCATCTTCTTTAGTTGATCCTGATCGAGATCCTCAATTTTCTGAATCTCATGAGAAGTACGGAAGCCGTCAAAGAAGTGAAGGAAAGGAACTCTAGTCTTAAGTGTAGAAAGGTGAGCAACAGCACCAAGGTCAAGGGCCTCCTGAACTCCGCTTGAAGCGAGTAGGGCAAATCCGGTTTGTCTTGCAGACATTACGTCAGAATGGTCACCGAAAATCGAGAGCGCCTGGGCTGCCAGAGTACGTGCTGAGACGTGAAATACCGTTGGAAGTAATTCGCCGGCAATTTTGTACATGTTTGGAATCATCAGGAGAAGACCCTGTGAAGCAGTAAATGTTGTGGTTAGAACACCTGCCTGAAGAGCTCCGTGAAGTGCACCGGCTGCTCCACCTTCACTCTGCATCTCAACCACTTTAACCGTCTCTCCAAAAAGATTCTTTTGTCCGTAAGCTGACCACTCATCCACATACTCTGCCATCGTCGATGACGGAGTAATTGGATATATGGCTGCCATTTCGCTAAACATGTATGCTACATGCGCTGCGGCGTAATTACCGTCACAGGTAATAAATTTTTTTTCTTTTGCCATAGCTTTCTTGTTAATAATTAGTATTTTAATAAATGTTGTTTCTCTTTAAAGCTTATTAAAAAACATAGAGTGGGTTCCGCTAAAAAAACAACACCCCGCAAAACCTGTCTGAAATGCGGAGATGTCACTTTTATATCTTACGGGTCAAATTATCTGCCCAAACTATCTTGTCGCTCAGGCCTTTGTGGGCCGAAGCGAACTCTGTCTCTGTCTCGTACTCTACTACTATCTGATAATAACCCGACATGTTCTCTAATATTTGCCAAAATTACATAACTTTTTTCAAAGGTAAAAGGAAATTGCCTATTTTTATAGTCAGTAAAATCTACACTATAAATTATGAAAAGAGCAATACTGATATTGTTGACAATGGTTACAGTCTTAACCATCAGTGCGCAAAGTGGCACAATCAAAGTAATCAACGGAAAAGTAGTGGAGGGTGATTTTTTCAAGGAAAAGATATTTGTTTTTGATCACTATCTGGAGGGCAGAATAAGATTGAACAACGGGGAGGTTTATACCGGAAAATTAAACATAAGTACGTTGAATCAAACGCTAAGGGTGATTAGTGAAACCGGAGACACAATATCAATCAGCAATGAGAAGCTTGTTGAGGTAGTAAGCAGCGGAAATTATTTTTTCAGAAAATTTAATATTGGTTATATTCAATATCTTAATACTAATGGTGAGGTTTCATTGGGCTTGCACAGGACAATGAAGCTTGGTTCGGAGAAGCTTCAGGGGGCATATGGCGGAAGCAATGAGGTAAGCTCAATTCAGAAGATTGCAACCATTGATGTTGACAGCAGAGTCGAAAAGATTTCCGGTACGGCAGAGTTGCGTTATACTTATACAGAGACTTTATTTCTTATGAAGGATAATAAATACTACCCTGCAAACAAAAGGAATTTTGAAAGAATGTTTCCAGCTTTCAAGTCTAAGATAAATCAGTATGTTGCCGAGAATAAGCTAAGCTTTAGCAAGAAAGAAGATATGGTGACACTTTTTAACTATCTGGCTAAACTTTAGGTGCTTTAGTAGCGCTCTATATCATTACTGGTGACCGGTTACAACGCTTTCGGGTGCAATTTTTTTGATCAGACCCTGAAGTACTGCTCCGGGACCAAGTTCAGTAAATTCCCTTGCTCCGTCACTCCACATATTCTCTACAATTTGCCTCCATCTTACAGGTGCTGTTAGTTGCTTTATCAGATTCTCCTTAATCTTTGCAGGATCCTGATTGGGTTTGGCATCTACATTCTGATAAACAGGGCAAATCGGCTTATTTATAACAGTCTTCTCAATAGCCTCTGCAAGTTCCTTCTCTGCCGGGGCCATAAGTGGAGAGTGGAAAGCTCCGCCTACGGCAAGAACAATAGCCCTCTTTGCTCCGGCTGCTTTTAGCTTTTCACAGGCTTCATTAACTGCTTCAATCGAACCTGATATCACAAGCTGGCCACTGCTGTTGTAGTTTGCCGGAACAACAATTCCCGGTACCTCTTTGCAAATTTCCTCTACAATTTTATCGTCACATCCCAGCACTGCTGCCATTGTTGATGGCTCAACCTCACACGCCTTTTGCATAGCCTTTGCTCTTGCAGAGACCAGACGAAGTCCGTCTTCGAAACTCATTGCTCCTGCAGCAACCAATGCGGAAAATTCTCCTAGTGAATGACCTGCTACCATGGCTGGGTTGAAGTTCTCTATAGATTTTGAAAGGATAACCGAGTGAATAAATATAGCGGGTTGTGTAACCTGTGTCTGCTTTAACTCCTGCTCGGTACCTTCAAACATAATGTCTGTGATTCTGAAGCCAAGAATTTCGTTTGCCTTTTCGAACAACTCTCTTGCTTCTGGGGAGGTCGCATACAACTCTTTTCCCATCCCTGTAAACTGAGCCCCCTGGCCCGGAAATACAAATGCTTTCATATTTGAATGTTAAATTGATGAGTGGCAAAGATACATTTTTTAATGAATTTTAAATAGCTATCTTTGCAGCCCAATGACGGCCCCGTAGTTCAGCTGAATAGAACGTCAGATTCCGGTTCTGAAGGTCGGGGGTTTGAATCCCTTCGGGGTCACAATAAAAAATGAGCCATTTCTTGCTGAAATTGGCTCATTTTTAATTATGTGATATTTAGTGCTATACCACAAACCGGCGCGGAAATTACTCTACGAAGGCAATGATTTCACCTTTTTGAACGATTTCACCGTGTTTAGCACAAACCTGAATAATTTTTCCTGAGAAGGATGGCTTAATCAGCTCAATTCCGTAGAAAGCCTGAACGAAGCACATAGTCTTTCCTGCCTCAACAGCCTCTCCGATAGCCGGAGCGGTAGAGACATCTGCAAGATCGTATTGCCACATAAGCTGACCTTTAACGGTTGATTGTACAGGCTTGGCATTTGGATATTTTTCTAGGATTTTTTCAACCTCGAATTTTGGCATCTCAATTACCGGGCGGGTTATAACAACCGGAGCTCCTGCTTTGGCCTTTGCTGCCTCAAGCTCCTGCTCAAACCTCTGCTTTGCTACGCCACTCTTGTAATCTCTGTATTGTCTTTCGTGCATTGCAAATTCAAACAGCTCCTCGTCATCTTGTCCAAGTTCCCAGTTATTCTCAACCATCTCTTTGCGGAATTTGTCAAGTTCGTTAGGGAATGCGTCCTGAGGGTTGCCGGTATAGAATTCAAGACCTTTGTCGTTTGCAATTTTTATAATTTCCGGATCAAGCTCTCCCGGTAGCTTGCCTGTTTTGCCCAGAATCATGTTCCAGGTGTCTTTGTCAATTGTTGACCACCTTGGTTCACCTTTGAGGGTGTGCATCAGGTTCATGAGGGCAATATTTTTTACATACTGGCTGAATGGAGTAACCAACGGTGGATATCCCATCTTAGGCCATACATACTCTACCTCATGGAATAACATAACTACAAGTTCGCTCAGATGGAGCTCTTTTTTGCCTTGGTTTCTAAGCGATGAGTTTATTGCTCCGTGGAAACCTTTAAGGTCTGCCATCATCGAGCCCATCATTCCTCCCGGAAGGCCGCAACCTACAAGAAGTGATGTCATCTGTTTGTTGCCGGAGTCAATGAAGTATCCCAGGTAGTCGTCAATGAAGCTCTGGGTAAGAGCCCTTGCCTCCATATAGGCCTCCATGTTGATATCTTTAACCAGGAATCCTGCATCTTTGAGCATTGCCTGAATAGTGATCACATCGGGGTGAACCATTCCCCATGAGAGGGGCTCCATTGCCACGTCCACAAAGTCTGCACCGGCGCGGGCAACTTCAAGCATTGATGCTACCGAAAAGCCGGGACCGGAGTGGCCGTGATACTGAACTAAGATGTGAGGGTATTTATCTTTTATCGATTTTGTAAGTCTGCCTAAAAATGCAGGGCGGCCAACGCCGGCCATATCTTTCAAACAGATCTCATCACAGCCGAATTCTACAACCTTGTCAACAAGACCCATGTAATACTCTACAGTATGAACCGGAGAGTAGGTAATGCTGAGGGCAACCTGAGAGATCATTCCTCCTGCCTTTGCATATTTAACAGATAGTTCAAGGTTTCTTGGATCGTTAAGACCGCAAAATGATCTTGATATATTTGTGCCCTGTTTTGCTTTTACTTTGTACATGAGTTCGCGTACATCGGCAGGAACCGGGTTCATTCTAAGCGCATTAAGACCTCTTTCCAACATATGGGTCTGGATACCGGCCTTGTTGAAAGGAGCTGTCCATTCACGTACTGCTTTATTGGGATTCTCTCCAAAAAGAAGGTTGACCTGTTCAAATGCTCCTCCGTTTGTCTCCACACGGTCAAAGCAACCCATGTCAATAATAACGGGTGCAATCTCTTTTAGCTGGTGAACCATAGGAACATACTTTCCTGATGATTGCCACATATCTCTGTAAATCAGTGAGAATTTAATTTCGCGAGCCATAACTTTTTCCTTTTTTTAATGATATAGTTGCGTTTGTTTCGAAGCGGCAAAATTAGATATTTCCGGTTAATAAATAACTATTTATTTAGACTAAAAAAACAATCTCACTAAATGAGTTTTACCTCTTCAAAATTTTTAATGGTCTTAAGCGGTGCAAAAATTAAACCACTTTTTTGGAATAAATTGAAAAACTTTTTGTACTTTTGCAGCCCGTTTGAGCAATCAAATGGTAAAATGGTGGTCGTAGCTCAGTCGGTTAGAGCGCTAGTTTGTGGCACTAGAGGTCGTGGGTTCGAACCCCATCTTCCACCCAAAGAAAAACCCGGTACATTAGTGCCGGGTTTTTTATTTGTCAAATTCAATTGTGCTGGAATTAATCGCAGTATCTTTTTTCAATATTTTCATGCATTTGATTGTTGTATTGTTCTAAATTTATGGCAGCTGTTAGGTGCTGCGTATACATTTGTCAATATTGTCAGTATATGTTTCTTTTTTGTCGAAATAGTAACAACACAAAAGCCCAATTGAATATGATAAAATGTCAAATGGGTCAAAAGTCCCGGTTATTATTCCTGATGGCCAGAATAAGGTCTTGAATTCTGATATAATACCTACAAAAAAAATTGCGATCAATGCTCTTTCCGGTGAGATTCCAAAAAATTGGCCAAACACAAAAAGTTTTGGCATTTTTCTGTCTTTTGTCCAAAGACCTCTAATGTGGATATAAAACCACGCTGGAAATGTAACATCAGATAAGTAATTAGTAAGAAACCCCCCCTTTACTCTTGCCATGAATAGTGCTGCTCCTGTTATCCACCCTGCCAAGAGTATCCAATAAAAACTTGTCCAGTACTTATTCATTTTATAACTCATCTGTATGTCAAATTTTTGTTCGCATTAAATATTTATCTTTAGTTGTAGCTAATGTTCCTGGGATAGCCTCAGTAGTGGATTGGAAGGCTTCGCACTGTCCACTGCTGCAATTGTCATAGCGTAGCAGTTAATGTAAAAACGAGCATAAAGCACGCAATTGCTAACTACACCATGCTGTGAGTTCGTGCTTTATTCTCTTACTTTTTTTCTAATTCTTCCAAAAAATCAATCAAAACCTTATTAAATTCTTCAGGATTATCTTGATTTGCTATATGATTTGCATTTTGTATTATAACACAATTGCTTCCAGTATTCTTTCTGTGCCATTTCTTTGCAGCATTGCGTATAAAAAACAAATCTTTTTCCCCGTATGTTATCAGTAGAGGTGCTTTTTCTGGTTCTGGAGACTTATCAATCAAGTCATACACCATATCTCTCGTAATTCCCAAAGCAAGGTTTTTACCTACTCGACCCATCGTTTCTGATAAATATTTTTGCACATCCTTTTTTATTGCTCTATGTTTTCCAAAAGCCTTATAAAATGTTTTATTTGGTATCAAATTAAACATAAACATCATAAAAGGAACAAAAATTTTTAACCAGGAACCTATGTGAGATGTTAACTCAATTCCAGGTACATGAATCGTAGCAATTACTTTTTTTGGGTTTTTAATTTGAAAATGCTGAACAATCATACTTCCAAGTGACTGTCCCACTAATATCGCCTTTTTTATTCCAAGTTCATTCATTAAGATATTTAAACAATCGGCAGACTGTTTGGTAAATCTTTCATTTTGTTCCTTAATTGAAGAACGTCCATGACCTGGTAAATCCCACACTAAAACACTATAGTCTGATTTTAAAAAATCAACCTGCATTTCAAAGGTTCTAAGGTCCATTCCAACACCGTGGATAAAAATGATTACCGGCTTTTCTTTTGCGCTCGATAACTCATAATAGATGTCGCCATATTCGGTTTTTAACATTTCTTTTTTCATACTGTCAAAGCGATGTTATAGTGCGGTTTTCTTTTATTTTCTTGGTTTTGCTTCACTTCCTGCTAAAATTCCACCGTCAATGGTTAGTTCGATTCCTGTTACATATTTACTTTCATCACTAGCTAAATAGAGTATTCCGTAAGCAACATCAATCGGTTCTCCAAAGTGTCCCATTGGTATTCCTAATTCTACTTCTTCAATTATTTGTTGTCTTTGTTCTCCTTCTCCAAGCATAGCATCCCACATTGGTGTCATAATGGCTGCAGGATGAACGCTGTTACATCTAATTTTATAACCATTCTCCGCACAATGCAGAGCTACACTTTTTGTGTGATTTCTAACCGCGGCCTTACTTGAAGCATATGCAACAGCTCCCGGAATTCCAACTATACCACTCCGTGAAGAAATATTTACAATACTTCCACCTTTTTCTTTCATTAGTCTGATAGCGTATTTGCATCCAAGCATAACACCTGTAGAATTTACTCTGTGAACTTCTTCCCAAGAATTTAAGTCAGAGTTCTCAGCGTCCCAAGGTCCTGATGATTCTAAAAAGCCTGTTATTCCTGCGTTATTTACTAGAATGTCAAGCTGTCCAAATTTATTCTTAATATACTCAGCTGTTGTCAGCCAACTTTCTTCATTTCCTACTTCTAAATGCAGATACTCCGCATTAGTTTTTAAATTATCTACAAGATTTTTTCCCTCTTCGTCTCTAATGTCAGATACGATTATAAATGCTCCCTCCTTGTGAAATAGTTCCGCTGTAGCTTGTCCTATACCACGAGCAGAACCTGTTATTAAAGCTATTTTGTCTTTTAGTCTCATTTTGTCTTACAGTGTTGTCTTTTTAAAATGCCCAATAACTTGTTAATGTGTACACTAAAAGTCTATTAATACACCAAACCCCAGAAGCAATTCCAACTTTTTTGTGTAATATCTCTCTTAAATTTACTCCTCTGCCTCAGCTGGCTTTGCAGCTTAACTGCGTACTAGACAGGATTATGTAAAGATATATGTTTTTTACACTCAACACAAATTTTTTTAAATATTAAAAAAGCTTCAATATATCATATAGTAAATATAAATTACTATATTCGCATATTATATGATATGTTGAACTAATGGCAAAGAATTCTATGGGTACAAGGTTACCTCGAAAATTAGAGCAAAAGATGGATATTGTAGGTGAGCAAATCAAGTTAGCCAGGTTACGGCGAAATTTTAGTATTGCGCAAGTGGCAGAACGAGCAACGTGTTCACCGCTCACAATCTCACGCATTGAAAAGGGTGCGCCTACCGTATCAATAGGAATCTATCTTCGTGTATTATACGCTCTGCAACTTGACGAAGATATTTTATTAATTGCCAAAGAGGATAAGTTGGGTAAAGCGCTACAAGATTTAAACTTAAAGAGTCGTGAACGCGCATCGAAAAAGGAGTAGGGGATGAAAAAATTATTAGTCTATGCCGACTTTGATTGGCTTAAAGAGATTGAACTTATCGGCGAATTGAGCTACGAATCACTTCGAGGCTCGGATAGCTATGGTTTCAAATACAGTGAACAATGGCTTAAAAAACTTGGTGGTTTGTTCCTTAGTGAGGATTTGAATAGCTATCCGGGGCAACAATACACTCAGCCCGGAAAAGATATTTTTGGCTGTTTTTCAGATGCACTGCCAGATCGGTGGGGGCGCATGTTACTGCATCGCAGAGAGCAGATTTTGGCTGCCGAAGAAAAACGACTTGTCCGTCGCCTATCCTCGTACGATTATCTGATGGGAATTGATGATTCATCGCGCATGGGTGGCTTTCGATTTAAAAAGACTCAAGACGGAAAGTTCATTAACTCAAACGACACACTTCGCATTCCCCCATTAACCAGCATTAGTGAATTGATTTATGCAAGCAATGAGATTGAAAAGAGCGAAGAGAAGAACGAATTGCCAGACAAAAAGTGGCTTGCTCAATTGATTTTGCCCGGCTCCTCCTTAGGGGGAGCCCGACCTAAGGCCAGTGTAGTGGATAAAAACATGACATTATTTATAGCCAAGTTTCCATCTCGCAAAGATGATTACGATGCAGGGCTTTGGGAGCATTTCAGTCATCAGCTAGCTTATAAGGCAGGGATCAATGCTGCATCTACTGAAGTTATTTCTGCAAACAATAAATTTCATACATTACTATCTCGACGCTTTGATAGAACAAACACTGGCAAACGTATTCACTTCGCATCTGCGATGACATTGCTTGGGCTTTCTGACGGAGCAAATGCAACCTCAGGAAATGGTTATCTGGACATTGTAGATTTCATTATCCAACATTGTACAGAAGTTAGCCAGAACCTGCAAGAGCTGTTTCGCCGCGTAGCTTTTAATATTTGCATCGCCAACTCCGACGACCATTTTCGAAACCACGGATTTCTGTTGACACCCAAGGGTTGGACCCTCTCTCCTGCCTACGACATGAACCCTACGCAGAATGAATTTCAAAGCCTGCTGATTTCGTCATCTTCAAATAAAGCCGACTTATCAATTCTGCTAGATTCATGCAAAGATTATATGATAAAACGAGAAGTTGCCACGCAGATTATCTCTGAAGTTGTAGCAGCAGTAAAAAAATGGAAATCGTTAGCCCTAAAACTGGGAATATCAAATCGGGAAATGGAGCTGTTTGGACAAATATTTGATGAGAGGAGTGCATTACTGTTAGGAAAACAAAGTTCCTGAATAATGCGACTAAATAGGAGCCTTTTTGATTATTCTTTAGCTTAGGATATGAAATACAGTTATAAACGAGAAATGTATAATTACTATCTACAGCAAGTACAGACATATTTAGAAATATCAATATATGATATGTTCTATTAAAAAAAAACGGAAATTTTTAGACATTTTTGAATTACAAAAAAGATAATCAGATGATTAATTTTAAGGAAATCCTCAAGAAAAAGGCAATCTCAAAGGTTGAAATAGCTAAAAGGATGGGGATTGAGCAGTCAAACGTTAATAGAACACTTGACAAATTTGCACGCAACTTATCAGAAATCGATAATTTTCTGCAAATACTCGGTACATCTTTAGCGAGAGAGATGCATAAACACAAACCACAAAGCGCATCTATCCTACAAGAGCCAAACTGCGGGTTTGTGAATATCCAGGTAGCTGTATTTAATATGATTTCTTCGCAGTCTGAGACAATCCTTTCACAGCAAAGAGTAATAGAGGAAATTTCCTTTAAATCAAAAAAGGCCAAATCAGCATTGTAAAATTTCAATTCCAATATGGTAAGATTATAAGTTGTGACCCCGACAGGACATAGACCTATTTTTCAAATTTCAATTCCAGTATGGTACGATTATTAGGGTGCTCGAGCTTAAAAGCTTACTTGCGTTTTGTTTATTTCAATTCCAGTATGGTACGATTATAAGAAAATTAAAATAAAAATGATAGCAAAGATTACTTCGTTTCAATTCCAGTATGGTACGATTATAAGTATCCTCATTAGGTGTTTATCCTGTGAGAGATTAGTTTCAATTCCAATATGGTACGATTATAAGAGAGGGAACTATTATATCTGAACCTGATTACTCCGTTTCAATTCCAGTATGGTACGATTATAAGATAGCCGTAATCTGCAAATAGAAGATCTATCACCGTTTCAATTCCAGTATGGTACGAATATAAGGATGAACCTTTGCCCGGAGTAGCTCCAATAAGTGAGTTTCAATTCCAGTATGGTACGATTATAAGCTGGATGCAATCTCAAAAGATGACTATCCATTCCGTTTCAATTCCAGTATGGTACGATTATAAGCCCGCCTGCGACCTTGAGCGCGCCGGTGGTGGAGCGTTTCAATTCCAGTATGGTACGATTATAAAAGGATGAGACATCCAACCCGGAACATACTGAAAAGTTTCAATTCCAGTATGGTACGATTATAAGTTAAAATTGCCCAGGCGATTGCTTCAGGTGCTCTGTTTCAATTCCAGTATGGTACGATTATAAGATAGAGAAGCCTTATGCCGACCAACCGATAATACCAAGTTTCAATTCCAGTATGGTACGATTATAAGCTATTTTGATTGAAATTTTAGCCTGGTCCTTTCTCCGTTTCAATTCCAGTATGGTACGATTATAAGACAGTTTGAGCATAGGTAACTATTCCACCTCCCCTTAGTTTCAATTCCAGTATGGTACGATTATAAGAGGAGCGAGATTGGCAAGTGGCGAGATGGGGTGCGGTTTCAATTCCAGTATGGTACGATTATAAGCCAACTGCCCCCGGCACGATTAAACAGCCATCTGGTTTCAATTCCAGTATGGTACGATTATAAGGCAATAGCAATACCATACACTGACATAGCTCCGTTGTTTCAATTCCAGTATGGTACGATTATAAGGGAGAAATAAAGCCATTTGGAGGCGAAGGAATAAATGGGTTTCAATTCCAGTATGGTACGATTATAAGCGCACAGACATGCTTTGACATACTAAAGTCTATCCGTTTCAATTCCAGTATGGTACGATTATAAGCAAGATAACTGACGAAGATAGTGTTTCTGTTCTCGAGTTTCAATTCCAGTATGGTACGATTATAAGATCATACTGTTATACTTGGTGCTATCGTAGTTGTGT
>JAUYTX010000095.1 GCA_030695025.1 Bacteroidales bacterium
GAAACAACCTCTTCCAGATTGGTAAGAGACTTTTCTGAACTCTTTAAACTTTTAACCAGTTGCCCATCGTTGAGTTCAACCCTAACAGAATCTGTTGAATAGCTTAGCTCCTTGAAATCAACGACTCTGATGGATTTTATCCCATCATCAAAAAGCAGTTGGGATAATCCAAAAATCAAAGCGAGAGATGCCGCTGCAGTAAATGTGAAAGTTACCGCACGTCTTGCCCTCGCTTTAAGCTTCGACCTTCTTATATATGATACGAAACGTTCAGAATTGAGTGATCCTGAAAACTCTTTTTTGTATGAAATATCCTCCGAAACGTTCCACATCTCTCTGAATTTTTCGAAATATGCCTCGTTTCTATAGTCTTTAATCCACTCAGAAAATTCAATAATCTCCTCAGTGGTAGCACTGTTGTTTAAAATTTTTGCCAAAAGTATGTCTGATTCCGGAGTGTTGATCTCTTGCGCCATAATTAAGTGTTCTAATGTTATGACGCAAATTACTCAAAAGACCCCTAAGGAAGAATTAAAATTAATAACCAGTCAAGATTTTTTCTTAGCCTTTTCAGAGCAATTGACATTTGAGACTCTACGGTTTTTACTGAAATCTTTAACTCCTCGGCCACATTATGATATGTCTGCCCGTTTATTTTACACTTAATGAATATCTCCTTGCAACGCTCGGGAAGTTCATTAATCGCAGAAACAATAATTTTTCTGCTTTCGGAGTCAATAAGCTTTAGTTCGGCGTGAGGATTTTGGACAATCCTGTTAAAATATAAATCTCCAAGCCCCAGATCTACATATTTTGAGTATTGCTTCTTTTTTCGCAAGAGAGAAATACTGTTATTGTAAACAGATTTGTACAGATAAGATTTAAGAGATTCGCTGATCTCGATACTTTTTCGGTTATCCCAAATTTTACAGAATGTAATGTGCACAACCTCTTTTGCATCATTATTGTCGTTCAGAATTCTGTATGCATACGAACAGAGATCAAGATTAAACTGGTTGAACAACTGGGTAAAAGACTCCTCACTGCCACTCTTTAGAGAGGCAAGAAAATCTTTACTATTGATGTTCTGCAACACGTTTGACCTGCTTATTTACACTTTCGACAAAATCACTAGGATGCAATTGTAGCAATAATTTTTGAATTTTTTCCTATATTTAGAAGGTCTTTCTCATAATTAACAACATGAAAAATTTTATAATCTTTGGCCCTCCGGGTGCAGGCAAAGGCAGTCAGTGCGTAATCCTGTCAAAAAAGTATAATTTCAGACACATCTCAACCGGAGACATACTCAGGGAGGAGGTTAAGAGAGAGAGCGAACTGGGGTTAAAGGTTAAAAACCTAATGGACAAAGGAGAGCTGGTTAGTGACGCTTTAATAATTGCGATTATTGAAGGTGTTCTCGTGAATTCAACAGGTGTTGCAGGTTTTTTGTATGATGGATTTCCCCGTACTGTAAAACAGTCAGAGGCGCTGGAGGCACTTCTTATAAAGCTAGGTCAGAAGATTGATGCAGTAATATCGCTCCACGCCGACGAGGATGTAATCATAAAAAGAATACAGGGCAGAGCTGCTATAGAGGGTCGTGAAGATGATGCCCGTAAAGATGTAGTGAAAAAGAGACTTGAGGTGTACCGGGAACAGACCCATCCGTTAATTGAGATTTACAAAAAGAAGGGCATTTACCACCCGATAAACGGCAACTTAACAATTGAACAAAACTTCGCTGAGATTTGCAAATTCATTGACCAACAATAGATTGGCCGACAACATTAGATTGTCCCTCAGGAATTTATACTGTTTTTACCATCTGGAAAATGGTCTCTTGATAAGGGATGCATTGTAATACCTCTTATCATTTGTTACCTCCCTACCCAACCATGACGGTTTTTCAAAGGCCTCGTCTTCGTTCATAAGTTCAATCTCAGCAATCACCAATCCTGAATTTTCTCCAAAAAATTCATCGACTTCAAATATATGTTCCCCCACTCTAACTTCATACCTGATTTTATCAATTACTCCGGGCTCACAAATCTTCAAAAGCACCTCAGCATCATTAACTGCAATCTCTCTCTCCCACTCAAAGCGGGACAACCCGCTCTCATTTGTAGCTCCCTTTATTGTAAGAAAGGCATACTCACCTTTGGTGCGGACTCTTACAGTTCGCTCAGGAACCGATGAAAGGTAACCTTGTACTATATGTGTGTTTTTGAAAGCCTCATTTTTGAAATCCATTGATGAAACCAAAAACTTTCGCTCAATTTCCTGCGCCATTTAAATAATCAGTTTGTTAATGTGTTTAAAAATTTGAGATTATTTATTGAAGGGGATAGTAAAGTAAAAGGTCGAACCTTTACCCTCTTCACTCTCCATCCATATCTTTCCGCCAAGCATCTCGACATATGCTTTTGAAATTGATAGCCCCAGACCGGTACCCTCTGAGATTCTCGAGTTTGACATATCGGCTTGAATAAATCTTTCAAATACCGATGCCTGTTTCTCACTCGCGATTCCTATCCCTGTATCTTTTACAAAAAACTCTAGCAATTCACCCTTCTTGTGATAACCAAAATCTATGCTGCCTTTAAATGTGAACTTAAGGGAGTTCTTTATAAGGTTTGATAGAGTAGCATAGAGTTTATCTCTGTCAGTTTTAAAAACGGCCTCTTCTGTTGACAAAGTAGTAATAAAGGAGATATTCAGCCCTTTTCTCTCAGCTTCAGGAAGAAAGAATTTATAAATCTCTTTTACGATTTCGTTAATATTAGATTCACGAATGACAAACTTCATCTGTCCTGCTTCAATACGGGCAATATCTGTAATGTCATTTATTAAATTCAGCATCCTCTGGCCGCTTTTCTCAATAATCTGAATGTACTCCTGTATCTGCTCAGAGGACAAATCCGGCTCCCTGAGCAGCTCTGCAAAACCCATAATTCCATTCATCGGAGTCCTTATTTCATGACTTATATTTGCAAGGAAAGCGGATTTTAATCTGTCGCTCTCCTCTGCCTTCTCTTTAGCCTGAACCAGCTCCTCTGCCAGTTGTTTGTCACGAGTAACATCTTTCTTTATTGCAAGAAAATTTAAAATTTCACCTTGCTCATTGAAGATTGGAGAATAGATTGCCGATTCCCAGTAATGCTCTCCATTTTTTCTAATGTTTGAGATCTCTCCTTTCCAGGCATTGCCCTTGTTAATTGTGTCCCATATCTCGTCACAGTTATTGTTTGGCTCATTCCTGCAGCAAAAAGGCCAGAGATTTATACCTAACAATTCCTCATTAGTAAATCCGGTTAACTCTGTGACAGCCGGATTCGCATATTCAATAACACCTTTGGTATTGGTAATTATTACGGCGTTTATGCTCTGCTCAACTGCTCTTGAAAGTTTTCTCAACTGCTCTTCGGCATGCTTGCGGTCTGTTATATCCTGAACCATTCCAATCGAGCCGGTAATGTTGCCATCAGAGTCTTTCATGTGTTCACATCTCTCAATCACATACCTTACCTCACCACTATTTTTTAGCACAACTCTATGCTCAATCTCATAGGTGTCCTGACCCTTTTCTATCGAAGTCCTGTACGCACTGTCAACAGTCTCCCTGTCATCAGGATGAACTGCTTCAATAAAAGTTTTATAAGTTTGCTCGCATTCATTACGGTCCAGACCGAAAATCCTAAATATTTCATCACTCCATGTAAGTTTGTTTGTTTTAAGATCAAGCGACCATGATCCCACATGTGCAATTTCCTGCGCCTTATTAAGAAGGTATTCACTTCGTTTTAACTTTGCTTCACCACGTTTTCTTTTTGTAATATCCAAGGCAGTAAAGGTTACCCCCTTACTCAAATCACTTGCATCAATAGGTGTTGAAGCCAGTAAAACGTCAATTATCTCACCATCTTTCCTTAACCATTTTGTTTCAACAGAACCTGAACCCGTCTCTTTTATTTGCTTGTACTTTTTCTTACCCACGAAATCGTACTCCTCATCAGAAGCGTAAAGCATCCTGGAATTCTTATCAATAAGTTCCTCTTTTGAATACCCCGTAATCTCAATTAATTTTGGGTTAACCTCGGTGAGTATTCTGTTTACAACAACACCAATTCCTGTGGGAGCAACTCTGAAAATACTTGAAAGGCGTTTTTCAGCTGAATCTCTTGAAGCTAAAAACTCTGTTTGTGAACGCCTCTGCTCTGCAACCAGCGAATCAAAGGAGCTCTTAAGAGATTCATATCTCTTTATATGCTCATTTATCTCATCAATAAGCTTTGAAGTAGAATTTTGGGATGAATTCATTAAATGAGTCAATATAGATTTCTCATAAATATAGCAAAAACATGGTAAGATGCCTATTCTAATGTAAAAACTGAGATTAATTGTGCTTTTATAAGAAATTTAACAACCAGACAACGAAGCGTGTTGTATATTTATTTTACTTTGTGTAAAGTATTTTTTTACTTTTTCTTGCATGTAAAGTTTTTAATACATATATTTGTGATGAGAAAAAGTGCGGAAAATGAGAACATCGTATAAAATATCGTTAATGACCCTTGCAATCAGCTTGCTTACAACTGTTTGTGGCATGGGTCAGGTTTCTGTGACAGGCAGAGTCTTTGCAGAAGTTGTTGAGTCGGTAAGCGTGAGATCACAAGCTGTTACAAGTTTTGAAATATCAAATAGTCCGGACATCTCTTCACAAGAGTATACCGAAGACAGTATAAACTATTCAGATGTTAATCTGGGTGAGATAAAAATAAGCTCCGGATCAAATGTGGGGTGCAATCTTATGATTACTAATGCTACTCTGTCAAACACTTCGGGCGAGAATTTTAACATTAGCCCGGCACCTGCAAAAGGAATAAGCAATAAGAATAATTTGACCGGTGGTAATCAAATAATTACACTAATTGGGAGCACAAATTTAAATCAAACACAAGCACCTGGAAATTATCAGGGAACATATTCCATAATTCTCGCTTACAATTAAAAAATCGAGTAATAAAATTTAGAGTGTCAAAATATTTTTGACCCCATTAAAAACTTTACACACCGTAAAGTTTTTTTTATTTATATCCCCCTTATACCCCTATTATTAAGCATCGTAACATTTTCGTAACATCACAATATTGCCAATCTATCTTGTTGGTTTCTTTATATTTACGTTTTTGTATTATTTTTTAATATCTCCAATTTATCCCTCAGAAATTCTCTTGGCACACTTTCTGATATAATGACCTATAGAAAAATAATCTCCAACTAAAAAGGATATAAACAATTTAAAAATAAATTTTACGAATTATGAAAACAACATTTAAAATTCTAGCTGTTTTAGTAGCCATAGTTGGCTTCTCAGCAGCGTCTTATGGACAAAGTGCAACAGCTACTGCTTCAACAACCATTATTGCTCCACTTACTATCACAAAATCTACTGATATGAAATTTGGCGACGTTGCTGTTGGTGCTTCTTCAGGAGGTACTGTCGTGCTATCACCAGATGGAACAAGAAGTGCTACAGGGACAGTACACTTTTCACCTTCAAATACAGGGGATATTAGTGCTGCAACATTTAACCTTGCGGGTGTTTCAGGTTATACATACACAATTACACTACCTGGGAATACTGCTGTCAAAGTTGTTAAGGGTTCGGACGAAATGACCGTTACTGATTTTACCAGCACTCCAAGTGGAACTGGCACATTAACTGGAGGAGTTGGAACTCTTAACGTTGGTGCAACTTTAAATGTTAGTCCAGGGCAAGCGACTGGTGCATATACTTCAACAACTTTTACTGTAACAGTTGCATACAACTAGTAACTACCTTTATATCAAATGAAAAAAAGATTATTAATAACCTCTGTCCTGACACTGACTGCTTTATTGTTGTCAGTGTTAAGTGCTAATGCACAAGTGAGCATTACAGCACATGCAAGTGCAGAGGTTATTCAATCCCTTTCAGCTACAGAGGGATCTGCTCTTAACTTTGGACGCTTTTCTCCTGAAAGTACAGGTGGCGAGATCAGGCTCTCTCCCGATGGAGTCCGATCCTCTACCGGAAGTGTTTCACTGAGCGGTGGCCTTTACAATCCTGCTTCATTTTATTTATCTGGTCAACCGGACTTTTCTATTGCTGTTAATTTGCCAACTGCACCAGTGCTTTTGACTAATACGGCAAATGGCAAAACGATGACTGTTATTAACTGGGAGTCGATACCTGCAATTAGTTCTAGTATTAAAATATTGAGTAGCGGAGTCTTAACATTAAATGTAGGTGCAACATTAAGAGTTGGGAATATGATTGATAACCCGGTAGGTATGTATTCAGGTACATATATTGTTACTTTCTCTTATAACTAAGTTGCCTCCAAAGTGCCCTTGTTTTACACTTTGTATTAATTTTCATTATATTTGGTGATATTTTACCTAGTGTATAAAACTTTTAATAACCGCGCACTCATGTTTAAAACAACTTCAAAATTTGGTATTTTCGTTGTAATATCAACCTTTATATCACTTTTAAATTACACAGACGCCAATGCTCAAGGTAATCTTCTAATTACCCCAAGAAGAATCGTTTTTGACGGGACAAGAAGAGTTATGGAATTAAATTTGGCAAATACAGGTGTTGATACTGCAAGATATAATATTTCCCTACTTCATTATAGGATGAATGAAGATGGTACTTTTACAGAAATTACAGAACCAGATCCGGGTCAAAATTTTGCTGATAAAAATATCCGCTTCTTTCCACGCTCTGTAACTCTTGGGCCAAATGAGGCTCAATCTGTAAGAATGCAGGTAACAAATCAAGACCGGCTTGCTCCCGGGGAGTACAGATCTCATGTTTATTTTAGGTCTGTGCCAAACTTAATCGCTCTTGGTGAAGAGGTACAAAGAGCTGACACCACCTCTGTAAGTGTTCAACTAATCCCAATTTTTGGTATTACTATTCCTGTAATTATCAGAATAGGTGAAAATAACACTAAGGTTAACCTTTCTGATTTCAGCCATCATAACTCTGGTGATACAACAAGTATTATTGAATTCAAAATTAATCGATCGGGAAATATGTCTGTATACGGAGATATAAAAGTAACGCATATCTCTGATTCCGCTAAAGAGACAGAAGTTGGTGTGCTTAATGGTTTGGCTGTATATACACCAAATCCTTTTAGGAGAATAATTATTGAACTAAATAGAGATAAATCTGTTGATTATAAAAAAGGCAGAATAAAGATTACTTACACATCTCAATCAGATACCAGGCCCGAAATATACGCTCAAACTGAATATGAATTGAAGCTTTAATGGGGATAAAACATCATATAAAAAGGCAAATTATCCAAGAAATATCCATATTATTCCTAGTTCTCATCTTTATGACGCTAGGATCAACTTCGTTGTTCTCACAATCTGTAACATTAAAAACCGAATTTGATTTTGGAGATATCGTCGTATATCCCCCGGGAAACGGAACTGTGACTTTAGCAGGAACATCCCGAAGTACGACAGGTAGTGTTGCCATTATACCATCTAAGCCCGGCACATTATATTTAGCAACTTTCCGATATACAGCCAAAGCAGCCATAAATATAACCTCGGTATCTATTGATAACATTACTATTGTAACAAATCTCTTGACTGTTAGCAACTTTGTAATTACCCCACCCCTACCTATACCTGTACCTAAAAACGGGTCTGTAAATTTTACAGTTACACATGCAACACTCAATATTAATGGTATTTTGCAACCTGGTAAATACACATCAACTCCTCCTTACACAGTTAGAATCAACAATATCCCGTATTAAATCAGATGATTGACAAAAATGATCACCATAACAGCGCAAAAGATAAGTGAGAGGTTGCAGGGTATGGCTATCTGGTATTTTTCTACCTTTTTTTTAATCATCAATATAGCTTTTCCTCAAAGTCTCAATGCTCAAGAGCAAGAGTATGACGAAATAATCGTCTTTTTCAGCGTACCTCGTATTGGTGGGGCAGATATTCCCGCCCTTATTAAAGATGATGAGATTTACCTATCAGTTATTGATGTTTTTAATTTTTTAAGGATTAAAGTTGATTATGAAGCAGGGTTTGATCAGGTTAACGGGTTTTTTCTTAATCCACAGTCAACCTATACAATTGACAGGATAAATAACAATATTACATATAATAAAAAGACTACTCCAATTAAGCCCGGGGATCTTATTCGAACCGAGACCACACTCTATTTGAAAGCCAATTACTTTGGTGAAGTTTTTGATCTTAACTGCTCATTCAATTTCAGGAGTTTATCCGTTGTCCTTAACACATCAGTTGAACTACCAGTGATTAGAGAGATGAGGCTTGAACAGATGAGAAAAAACGTGGGACAAATAAGAGGTGATATTATTGCAGATACATCTGTTGGAAGAAAATATCCCATATTCCACTTTGGTATGGCAGACTGGACAGCCACATCAACACAAATAGTTAACGGTAAAACAGATACCCGACTTTCAATGACTTTAGGCTCGGTTTTACTTGGTGGCGAAACAAACATCAACCTTAATTATAATCCCTCTGCACCTTTTGAAAAAAGAGATCAGTATTACTATTGGCGATTTGTAGATAATAATTTTAAATATCTGCGCCAGACCATGGCCGGTAAAATATCGGCAGATGCAGTCTCGACACTCAACTCCTCTGTTATTGGTGTTCAATTTTCCAATTCACCAACTACCTATCGCCGTTCTTATGGGACATACACTTTAAGTGACGTAACTGAACCCGACTGGTTAGTGGAACTCTACGTTAATAATGTTTTGGTTGACTATAAACGGGCAGACGCATCGGGATTCTTCTCGTTTGACGTACCGTTAATTTATGGTTATACAAATGTTAAGCTTCAGTTTTACGGACCTTGGGGAGAGGAGAGGTCTCAGGAAAAGAGCATAAGTGTACCTTTCAATTTCTTACCTACCGGGGAATTTGAGTACAAAGCAACTGCAGGTATATTGGAAGACTCATCATCAACACGTTTCTCAAGAGTTAATTTTGATTATGGATTGACCGGATTTATGACAATTGGAGCCGGTGTTGAGTATCTTTCAAATCTTGAGGCCGGCAATTTTATGCCATTTTTCAGCACATCATTGAGGTTAGCTCCAAGCTTGTTGCTCTCCGGAGAATATATGCATGGCGTGAGAGTTAAGAGTGTGCTAAACTATCGCCTCCCATCTGATTTACAATTTGAGGTAAACTATACTATTTACGATAAAGACCAAAAAGCTGTCAACACAAGTTATCTTGAAGAGAGAAAAATTTCTATTACTGCCCCTATTCGCACAAAAAAACTTACTCTCTTCTCAAGGCTTGCACTAAATCAGTTCATAACTGCTCAAAGTGAATATACCTCTGCTGAGCTTATGTTCTCCGGCCCAATAATGGGCATCAATACCAACTTTACTACAAATGCGGTTTTCTCTTCTTTCGCAAAGACAGATGTTTACAGCAATCTTTCCTTTTCACTTAGACTCCCTAAAGGATTTATTCTTATGCCTCAAACTCAGTTTAATTATTCAGATGGGAGGTTTGTCTCTGTAAGGGGTGCTTTGGAGAAGAGGATTAAAAATAGGGCTACAGTAAATATGTCATACGAACAAAACTTCAAATCAAAATTTACAAGTTTTGAGGTTGGTTTTCGCTGGGACTTCAAATTTGCTCAGACAGGCATAAATGTACGCAGAGGTGGTGGGACAACAACTTTTGTAGAGACTGCAAGTGGTACCATAATGGCCGATGCCAAAACAAAATTCATAGGAACACACCTTAGACCAAGCGTTGGTAAAGGAGGTATTACAATCTATCCGTTCCTTGACCTTAATGCAAATGGAGTAAGGGATAAAGGAGAGCCTAAAGTTAAAGGGCTGAATCTTAATGTCAGCGGAGGAAGAGTTGAGCACAATGAGAGAGATACCCTTATCAGGATTTACGATATGGAGCCATACACAACTAACCTCTTAACTCTTTTCGGCAGCAACTTTGACAATATTGCCTGGCAGATAAAGAACAAGACAATGGCTGTAACGGTTGACCCTAATCAATTTAAGATTGTTGAAGTTCCTATTGATGTATTGGGTGAGGTTGCCGGTACTGTATATCTGGGAGCAGAGGGTTCGGAGAGAGGTCAGGGTCGGGTTATTGTTAACATATACAAAAGAGACTCAACACTTGTAAGCAGCACGCTCACAGAGGAGGATGGTTACTTTAGCTACATGGGTCTGAGGCCGGGCAAATATTTTGCCATGATAGATACAACTCAGATGAGAAGATTGGCAATGAAGGCAACCCCGGGAATAATTGAATTTGAAATAGAGGAGTCATATGAGGGAGATTTTGTTGATGGACTTGAATTCTATATTGAAAAGCTGCCAGTTTCAGAAAATACTAGCAGTGAAACAGAAGAAAAGACCGAAGTCGAGAATGTAGAGAACACAGAGGAGAATGTAAAGAACGCTCAAGAGAAGCTGGCAGAAAAGAGTGAAGTAAAGAGTGAAAACAGTGAAACGGCAAATAAAAAGCCGGGCTCAACACCCGGCTCTGAAAATAAAAGTAGTTCTCCTGCAACCAAACCTGTTACACAACAGGTACCTGAGCCAGATTATACTTCTCAATCTTAGCGTTAAGGGTTGGTCTTGTTATGTCAAGTATTCTTGAGGCTTCAAGCTTATTCCAGCGAACCAGATCAAGAACTCGCTTAATGTGGTTCTTTTCGACAAACGAAAGTGTCTGCAGTTGATTAACATGCGCCGCACTCTCATCTTCAGCGCTTCCTCTGTCATTAAGAATTATATGCTCTTTCTCTAAAACATCGTTTTTAGCCATAATAATGGCCTGCAGTACAGCATTTTCCAGCTCTCTTACATTACCCGGCCAGTCATGCTTCTGTAACAATTCAATAACACCGTCACCAATCTTGGTAACATTACGGTTGAATCTCTTATTAAGTTTGTAAAGGAAGTGAATAACCAGGTCGTTAATATCCTCTTTTCTCTCCTTAAGGGAAGGAAGATTGATTGTAAATACCTTTAGTCTGTAGTATAAGTCCTCCCTGAATTTGCCCTGTTTGATTAGCTCTTCAAGATTTCTGTTTGTTGCAGCAATAATCCTCGCTTTCATTGGTATCGGCTGCTCACCTCCTACCTTTTCGAACTCAAGTTCCTGAATAACACGAAGCAGCTTAACCTGGGTGTTCAAAGATATCTCTGAAATTTCATCCAGGAATATAGTGCCATCGCCTGCAAGTTCAAATTTTCCCTTTTTATCACGTATAGAATCTGTAAATGAGCCTTTTACGTGGCCAAAAAGTTCGCTTTCAAGAAGGGTTTCGGTAAGAGCACTACAGTTCACAACTACCAATGGTTTGTCTGAAGTTATACCTGAATAGTGAATTAATCTGGCTATTAGCTCTTTTCCTGTACCGGTCTCTCCCTGAATAAGCACATTAACTTTGTTCATTGAAATTAGGCCGATATTTTTGAATATCTCCTTCATCTGTTGTGCTTTACCAACGAGAATGTTGTTTTCCAACATTCCTTCGGTAGGCATGTTTTTACTTACTACCTCGGTTAGACTCTTACTTGTACTTACAGAGAGAAGTGCCTTTTTTATGGTAGATTGTAAAACTTCAGGTTTTACGGGTTTTTCAAGAAATTCAAATGCGCCCTGCTGAATTGACTTTATTGTTAGCACAACATCACCATAACCGGTAAGCATAATAACCGGGACTTTGAACTTTAACTTTCTTACCTCTGCCAAAACATCCAAACCGTTCATTCCGGGCATTTGGTAGTCCGTTATTACAAGATCGGGCCTCTCTGCATGAATCTGTAAAAGTCCGTCACTTCCGTTTTCCGCCTCAATAACCTTGTAACCTGCTTTTACCAGAGCAATTTTGAACAGCTTCCGGATAATTTTATCATCGTCTATAACTAATATTTTTTCCATAGCTTAAATCAAAGTTTTAAGGCCTTTTATTCCTTCATTAATTGCTTTAACAATACTTTCAACCGTTTCATTTAAATCATCCATGTCACGGCTTGCTGTATTTATTCTCTTCAGATCATTAACAGCCTGGAGAATTCCAACAGTAGTAAGCTCAGTAATGAGTGAGTGAGAAATTGTTTTTAGTTTTTCGTGGTCACCCTTATTGGCACACTCTATTAATGACTTCATTCTCAGAGGTGCCTGCTCAAGAAAAAGTAATATTATCTCTTTAATTGTCTCCTTATCGTCCCCAACCATCTCCTTCAAATATGAGATGTCCGGTACCGGGGTATTATTGTTGTTTGCCAACTCGTCCATCGTATTAAATTTAAGTAGTTCTACAAACTTAAATATTATTATTTGATTATTGATTTCAAAACATAATATTTTAT
>JAUYTX010000091.1 GCA_030695025.1 Bacteroidales bacterium
CCTGCAACTTTTGACTTTAACATAAATGAATTGGCCATTTTAATCAATCGAAGAGAGAATTCTGTCAAGGGTCATGAAATCTGAGATTAAAACCTGACGTGCACGGCTACCCTCCTGAGGGCCAACAATTCCAGCCGCCTCAAGCTGATCCATTATTCTTCCGGCACGATTGTATCCCAGATTCATTCTCCTCTGAATGAGTGATGTAGATCCCTGTTGATACTGTACCACAAGTTTTGCCGCTTCTTCAAAGAGCTTATCTCTTTTTCCAAGGTCAATCTCACCCGCCATTGAAACATCCCCCTCTTCACCCGTATACTCGGGCAAATAGTGTGCCGAAGAGTAACCCTGCTGATTTCCTATGAATTCGGTGATCCTCTCAACCTCGGCAGTATCGATGTAAGCACACTGAACACGAGTTAACTCACCACTGACAGAGATAAGCATATCTCCGCGACCAACCAGCTGATTAGCACCGGTAGATTCAAGAATAGTACGCGAGTCAATATTTGAGATAACCCTGAATGCAATACGCGCAGGGAAGTTGGCCTTAATAAGGCCGGTTATGATATTGGTAGTAGGTCTCTGAGTTGCAATCACAAGGTGAATTCCAATCGCACGCGCAAGCTGGGCAAGACGCACAATAGGCTCTTCAATCTCACGACCTGCAGTCATTAACAGATCTGCAAACTCATCAATAACCACAACAATAAAGTGCATGTATCTGTGCCCCTTAAGAGGGTTCAGGCGACGTGAAAGAAACTTCTCGTTATACTCCTTAACCGTTCTCACATGGGCAATTTTAAGCAGATCGTACCTTGAATCCATCTCTATTGTAAGAGACTTTAAAGTATATACAACCTTTTGAGTATCAGTAATAATAGCATCTTCACTATCAGGAAGTTTCGCCAAAAAGTGCTTTTCAATTTTTGAATAGAGCGAAAGCTCAACCTTTTTAGGGTCAATGAGTACAAATTTAAGTTCAGACGGATGTTTTGTGTAGAGTAACGAGGTAATTATTGCATTCAAACCCACCGATTTACCCTGACCGGTAGCACCCGCCACCAAAAGGTGAGGCATTTTGGCAAGGTCAAACATCATTGCCTCATTGGAAATTGTACGACCTATTACAACAGGCAACTCGAAATTAGAATTTCTAAACTTAGGATCCTCAAGAACCGACTTCATCGGAACCACACTCGGCTTGTCGTTTGCAACCTCAATACCCACAGCATTAGTACCCGGTATAGGGGCAATAATACGCACACCTCTTGCCGCAAGAGAGAGAGCAATATCGTCCTCAAGCCTCTTTATCTGAGAGATTCTCACTCCGGCACTCGGCACAATCTCATACAGAGTAACAGTAGGGCCTGTGCGGGCAAAAATCTTCTCAACAGAGATTTTATAATCATTTAATGTCTTAACAATCTTTCTGTTGTTCTTTTCAAGTTCGTCAGCCGGAACTTTGAAAATTCTTTCCTTATAATCATCCAACAGACTCAGGGGAGGAATCTGGTAGTTTGCCAAATCAAGACGCGGGTCAAAAAGCGTGTCCAGAGAGCCCTTCGGAAGATCTTTGAGAAAATCCTCCTCATCATCATTTACACTTTCAATAACCTCAAACGGAGGGAGATTTTCTTCAGGTACCTCAGAACCCTTCTTATCAACCTCAACATCAGGCTGCTTCTCAATTTCAAAAAGTACCTTTCTGCCATCGTCCAGAGTCAACTCCTCCTCAATTACCTCCGAATCGGCTGCTTCATCAGCAGTTGTCTCCAAAACGGCAGAGTCATCAATCATAAAGGTGTCATCAATCACAACCTCCTCGCGACGCTTAGGGTGGAAAATGGCAGCTATTGCTCTTCCAAACCAATCCACAACCTTATAACTGATTAAAACAAGCCAGGTTATAAAAAGAACTATTATTACCGCTCCGGCACCTGTCACTCCCAGCATTCCAATAAGCCATCTATTCACAAAATAGCCGTAAGAGCCCCCTGCCCCATTGCCAAACCAATCGTCAAAGCGGGTAAAGCCAAATACAAATGAAAATAAAAGCGAAAGAATAATTGCTCCGTATGCTGAGAGAAAAAATTGACGTAAAAGACTTACTTTCTTAATTTTAAGCGAAAATATCGCAACTGCGGCAAAGAAGAACGGAATAATAAAAGCTCCCAGGCCAAACAGTCTTGACACCAAAAAGTTGGCCCAGAAAAACCCAAGTTTGCCCGCACCGTTCTCTACCGGCACTATTGTACTCCAGACATCGGGGCGCGATAACAGCGACTGATCCTCAGCCCAGGTAAAAACATAAGAGATAAGAGCAACAAATGTATAAACCGATAAAGCGGCAAAGAACAAACCTGTTATGAGTTTAACAGCCTCTATCCCCTTAGGTGGGGGAGCGATCTCTGCAGCAACACTTTTCTTTTTGGCCATATTAAATAAGTGCTTGAATTTTAGAATTATAACCTTTCAATTTTTGCTCCGAGAGCATTAAGACGTATGTCAATATTCTGGTATCCTCTGTCGATTTGCTCAATGTTTTCAATAATGCTTGTCCCTTTGGCACTCATAGCTGCAATCAGAAGAGCAATTCCTGCCCTTATGTCCGGAGATGACATTTTGGTACCCCTGAGACAGAACTCCCTGTTATGTCCAATTATGGTTGCCCGGTGCGGGTCGCAAAGAATAATCTGAGCGCCCATGTCAATCAGTTTATCAACGAAAAAGAGGCGGCTCTCAAACATCTTCTGGTGAATAAGCACCGAACCTTTTGCCTGAGTGGCCACAACCAAAAATACCGAAAGCAGGTCGGGAGTGAGTCCCGGCCATGGGGCATCAGCAATGGTCATGATTGATCCGTCAAGGAAGCTCTCGATTTCGTAGTGTTCGTGAGTTGGTATGTATATGTCGTCGCCTTTGCGCTCAATTGTTATTCCAAGACGGCGGAACTGGTCCGGTATAATGCCAAGCTGGTCGTAGGCTACATTCTTGATTGTGAGTTCACTCGCAGTCATTGCAGCAAGGCCGATAAAACTGCCTATTTCAATCATATCGGGTAGGATTGTGTGCTCAGTTCCGCCCAGCGATTCAACTCCCTCAATTAAAAGGAGATTTGAGCCGATGCCCGAAATCTTTGCACCCATTCTGTTGAGCATCTTGCAAATTTGTTGCAAATATGGCTCACAGGCAGCGTTATAAATTGTGGTTTGACCCTTGGCCATCACCGCCGCCATCACAATGTTTGCAGTACCGGTAACCGATGCCTCGTCAAGAAGCATGTAACAACCCTTGAGACCGTTTTTGGCAGTAAGTTCAAAGAACGAACCACCGCTTTCAAAATTAAGTTTTGCACCAAGTTTCTCCATACCAATGAGGTGCGTATCAAGCCGGCGGCGGCCGATTTTGTCGCCTCCCGGTTTTGGCATGAATGCGCTGCCGAATCTTGTGAGAAGCGGCCCGGTGAGCATCACCGAACCCCTTAGAGCCGATGACATTTTGCAAAACTCCTGTGATCTTATAAAATCAAGGTCAATATCGGCCGCTGTAAAGGCATAAGAGTGCGAAATACAGGCCGAAGTGCCCGAAACGCAAAGGTTTTCGACCTTTACTCCCAGACGGCCAAGTAGTTCAATGAGCTTCATAACATCAATGATGTCAGGCACATTATGAATTACAACCCTCTCTTTTGTGAGTAATACAGCGGAGAGTATCTGGAGAGCTTCATTTTTAGCCCCCTGCGGAGTGACCTCACCATTGAGCCGGTGTCCACCCTCTACCTTGAAAACAGCCATTACTTTCTCTTGTTTATTTTTTTCTTATTACCTCTGTAGACATTGCTCCTGTGACCCTCGCTCCTATAACTTTCGCCTCTGTAACCCTCTCTTTGACCGTCACCCCTGTTTGCCTGATACGCTCCGTGACCTCCTTGCTGTGTGGTAGCGGGAGCATAATGAACTGTTGAAAGATGAAAATCTTCCGGGATTTTAATTCTACCGCCAGAAAGAGTGTCAATATCTTTAAAAATTGTCTCCTCACTTACAGAATCTTTATTCCAGATAAGATACTGCTGCCTCATATAGTTGGCAAGTACCATAACCATATTACGACGAAGCTCATCTTCAGGCTTTTCGGCAATCATATCCACCATATTCTGGATATTTCTCCCGTAGTGAGCTGCCTTGAGTGGAGTTTTATCCAGAGGAACCGGGTTTGGTTTCGTGATAAAGGTCTCCTTTGTAGGCAGAGGATATGGAGATTCAATATCTATTTCAAAATCAGAAATAATCTGAACGTGATCCCACAATTTATGTCTGAAATCGTTAAGGTCTCTAAGTTGTGGATTAAGAATTCCCATAACTGCAACAACGGCTCTTATTTGTTCGTTGCGCTTATCCTTATCCTCAATGTTCATCACATATTCTATCATCTTCTGAACATGCCTTCCATATTCGGGCATTATCAGCTTACTTCTCTGCGTGTTATAATCCATCTCTGTTATTTTTTATTGCCGATCTCTTTTTTGCTAATCTCCAGCAAAGATACATAAATTTTGGCACCCAACTCTTTAAGATAAAGCTTGGCCCATTTGTCTCCAATCTCAAGAACCTTCCCTCCCCTGCTTTCGAAAGGTCCGCAAATGATATCAACCTCGTCACCGGAGGTAATTATCTCTTTGTGAGCAGCTACCTTAAGAAATTCCTTGATTGAATCAAACTCTCAATCTCTAACGATTGCAGGTCTGCCCAGATAGTAGACAATTCTAGAAACGCCATAAATCAGAAGCAGATCGCGAAGTTTATGCTCATCACATTTGACAAAAATATAGGAGTTGAACAGCGGAATCTCAATAAGCTTGATTCTGTCGCTCCATCTTCTTTTAACCTTGTGCAAAGGTAGGTAAACTTCGATCTCCATCTCACTGATGCGATCAAAAACTCTCTTCTCTGCCCGGGCAGATGTATAAAGTACATACCAGGACATATAAATCGTATTTTTAATGTATTAGCTACAAAAGTACTTAAAATAAAGCTAAATGCATTATCTTTGTTAAGCTAAAATTAATAATGATTTAACGTTTAATTTAACATTAAATTTAACCTCAAATCTGACCTCATATTAAACCATGAATAATTATATGGATATGTATAATCAACTGATATCAAACAAACTCAAGTTGGCCGTTGTGGGTCTTGGATATGTGGGTTTACCCCTTGCTCTTGAGTTCGCCAAAAAAATGTCCGTTATTGGATTTGACATAAACGAGAGGAACCTCAAAATGTTACGCAACAGCCAGGACCCAAGCGAAGAGCTAGGTCCCGAAACATTTGAGAATCGCAATATAATTTTCACCTCCGACCCCGAAGAGCTCAAAAAAGCAAGCTTTTACATTGTGGCAGTTCCCACACCAATTGACAAATACAACACACCCGACCTCAAACCTCTGCTTTCAGCCACACTTTCAGTTGCAAAAGTCTTAAAAAAAGGCGATTATGTGATTTATGAGTCAACCGTTTATCCCGGTTGTACTGAGGAGGAGTGCGTTCCGCTGCTGGAGAGTGTTTCAGGGTTGAAGTTTATCGAGGATTTTAAAGTAGGCTATTCGCCTGAGAGAATTAACCCGGGTGATGCAGAGCACTCATTGCAGAAAACCATTAAAATTGTTTCGGGTTGCGATGACGAGTCCCTTGACATCATTGCAAAGGTTTACGAAACAGTTGTAGAGGCCGGCGTTCACAGAGCTCCCGGGATGAAGGTTGCCGAGGCGGCCAAGATAATTGAGAACACTCAAAGAGATGTTAATATTGCTCTTATGAACGAGCTCTCAATTCTATTCAACAGAATGGGAATCAACACTTACGATGTGATAAACGCCGCGGCAACAAAGTGGAATTTCGTGGCATACACACCGGGGCTCGTAGGTGGACACTGCATTGGTGTTGACCCTTATTATATGGTACATAAGGCCTCTGAGCTTAAGTATCACCCACAGATGATTGCCTCAGGTAGGTTTGTTAATGATTCAATGGGTGGATATATTGCAAAGCAGACCGTCAAGAGAATGCTGGCCGGAAATCAGTCTACGACAAATCAGACAGGCATTCAGTCGCCGTCAAAATCACGTGTACTCATAATGGGCGTCACCTACAAAGAGAACGTCTCCGACATACGCAACTCAAAAGTAGCCGACATTGTTTACGAACTCCTCAGCTACAGAACCGAAGTTGACGTTATTGATCCAAAAGCAGACCCCGCCTATGTAGATCACGAATACGGAATCAAAATGGTTGACAAACCAACCGGCAAATACAACGCCATCATAATGGCAGTACCCCACAAAGAGTTCCGCTCAATGACCCAGGACGACTTCAAAGCCCTCCTCGTACCCCACGGCCTCGTAGTTGACATCCGCGGCGTCTTCCGCAACATAATCAAAGACCTTGATTACTGGTCACTGTAAAGACCTTGATTACTGGCCACAATAAAGACCTTCTCTATTGGTTACTGTAAGTGGTAATTTTCAAGACAATTTGTAAAACACTCTTTATCTTCTAGTTACAAAATTCATTATTCGAAAATTTGCATTATCATTTCTGCATATACCTGATTATATGCGTGTTATCACATGACTTAAAATTTCCAAATCTTTCATTGGAACATAATACCTCTTAGTACACCCAAACAATTAGCACAATTTAAACACAACCTCTGCATTAAATTCCTGTCAGCTAACCCCTATGTTCAATCCCTGGGAATTCTTTCCTTTTAGTTGATAATCTGCAAGTTAAGCATATTGACATTTACACTTTAATTCATTGAATATGAGGCAAGAGGAAAGAATTCCAAGGGATTATGTTGCACCTAAGTAATTCGATTGAGCAAAACAACCGCTTCAACAACCCTCTCGAGAGCTTTGGTCACGCTGTCGGTGCTATTTGCCGTTTTTGACAGACGGGCGCTTCTTTGCCTGATTGACCGGGCAAGCTCTTCAAGCGACTCTGACGACTCTTTAATCTGAGCAGCAATCTCAACCCCAATCTCATTAATCAACTCCCTCTCCCTGATTCGTAAAACAACCGAGGCCCTCTCAAGCTCCACCTTGGCAACCTCATCAAGCCCCTTCGCAAAACGCACCCTATCAGCCTCCTCAAGAGCGCGCCTGATCAAATTTAACTCCCTGGCAATTACATCTGTTTTCATATTGGTGTCTTTTATATTGATTTACAAATGGTTACAAATGGTTACAAATGGTTTAGGTTGATTACGATTGGTTTCGAAACAAAACAAAAACAATCCCTGGGAATTCTTTCCTTTTAGTTGATAATCTGCAAGTTAGGCAAATAACCAAAATACTTATAACTCACTGAAAATGAAGCAAGAGGAAAGAATTCCCAGGGATTGAGCTTTTCACACATTTTTGAACCCTGCATTAACTTCTTATATTATTCTATTTTACTGATTATCTTCAAGTTAAATGCATTTTGAATAAACACTTAACTCACTGAATATGAAGCAAGAGGAAAAAATTCCCAGGGATTAACGGTCTTGGTGCTTAAAATTTAATTGACTTCAGTGCCTTTTCAAGAGCTTCAACCTCTTTATTGAATTCAAGAAGTTCTTCCCAAAAATCAGCGACCTCTTTACCTTTTTGCAGTTCGGTGGTGAGTTTTGTGTGAGCTCTTGCCAAATGTTTAATGGCGGAAATGATTCCGGCCTTTCTGGAGGTCAACTCCTCTGCCCTGCCCTTCAGCTCAAAATAATGCTTATCGTGTATGTAGCCGTCGCTTGTAATTTGATTAACGCTTAAGGCAGGTATAATTTGATTAATCGTCGAAGCACGTTCATGTTGATTAACGGTTGAGGATGGTATAATTTGATTAATCGTAGAAGCTCGTTCATGTTGATTAACGCTCGAGGATGGTTCGTTTTGACTATCACTCGAGGTTGGGTTGTTTTGATTTATGCTCAAGACTGGTTTAGATTGAGTAAAGATTGAGGCTGGTTTATCCGGCTTAGTGGCCTTCAAATAAGTGATATAATTTTGTTCTACACCCCTCTTTTCGTTCTCTATCAGCAGATTTACCGAAGGCGAAGCAAGAACTTCGCATAAAACCTCCGTTACTGCCCTCACCAATGTATCTCCCTGAATAACAAAGCCTCTGACCGACTTAGCCTGAGCCCTTTTGTTCAAAACCTCAGCCGTATAACCTGCAACACGGCCGGCACTCTTGCCAATCCCAAGCGGAAACGCCTCCACAAAACCCAAATCATTAAATTTGCGCACAAGCGAATCGAGAGTCCTCCCCAGCGACCTGAACTCACGGCCGGCATCCTCCCACCTAGCCTTTCCCGCAAGAACCTTAAGCGCCCTCTTGTAAGTCAGTAAAATCTCCACCGAAACACCAGCCTTTTTCGCCAACGACATATCCTTAACGTATGCTCCATATACCGAATTAAGCTCCGCCACCCTCAGCTCCGGATCACTTAGCGAAGAGGAGTACCAGAAAGCTCTCTCAGCCCGTATTTGCGCCATCTCCTCAAAAAAAAGAGTCGGGTGCTTTGAAAACGAGTCGCACGAAGCAGTAAAACTGTCAATTGCCTTAATTTGACCCTTGGACAATGAGGCGCAGCCGGCTGTTCCAAAAAGTGACAAAATCACAAAAAGTGACAAAAAAACAATTACCCAATTTGTCACCTTAAACACCTTAAATACCTTAATTGTCTTCATATATCTTCATTAAATACATTTATACTCTTCATATACCTTTTTAAAATACCTTAATTGTCTTCATATGTATTTTTAAAATTCATATTTCACAGCAAAAGGAGCATCAGCCACAAGGAGATTGAATAGGAGCAGAAAGATTATGCAGGTGCAGAAAATTGTGTAGGAGCAGAAAGATTATGTAGGTGCAGAAAATTGTGAAGGCTCAGAAAATTGTGGCAGTTGCAGAACTCGCTGTAAATCAAAAATAAAACATAATTAACTATGAAACAAATAGATAGGGCTCAGCACCAAGAGTATATGGCTCAATGTAGCATAATGAGGCCTGAACGTGTGTTTTTAGTTGTTCAACAAGGAGATTATTCCGACTTGAACATATGCCGGCTTTAATCCATATCATGTATTAATATGTTTTATTTCTATTATGCAGCATTTTTAGTGCATTTCAGAAACAAAACAAATGTTTCAGAGATAAAACAAGTGTTTTTATTGATTTTAAGATTTAAGGCAAACAAAAAGGGAGACCGTGTTGGATCTCCCTGTTTTGAATCTTTTCTCGTTTCGTTTATGCTTCAGCAGTTACTCTTGGCAAAACCGATACGTATGACTTATTGTTGCTCTTTTTACGGAATGAAACAATACCATCAGTAAGTGCATACAGAGTATGATCTTTACCGATACCTACATTTAATCCGGGGTTATGAACTGTTCCTCTCTGACGAATCAGAATGTTCCCGGCTTTAGCGACTTGACCGCCAAATAATTTAACGCCTAATCGTTTACTGTGTGATTCGCGTCCGTTCTTCGAACTACCGACACCTTTCTTATGAGCCATAATCTAAAATTTTTCCGGATTAAAAATTAAGCAATTTCTTCGATTTTGATTTGTGTAAGGTACTGACGGTGACCGTTTTTCTTAGAATAACCTTTACGGCGTTTCTTTTTGAAAACAATAACCTTTTCACCTTTAAGGTGAGTAAGAACCGTTGCCTTAACAGAAGCTCCCTCTACATAGGGGGCACCAATCTTAATAGCTCCATCGTTGTCAACCAGAAGAACTTTTTCAAAATTCAACGTTGCACCCTCCTCGGCTTTCAGACGGTTTACATAGAGTTTTCTATCCTTCTCTACTCTAAATTGCTGTCCTGCAATATCTACAATTGCGTACATAAAATAATTTTTAAAAATTATTGACTGCAAGCGGCTGTTATCTAAACAACTCTTATTCAATAGCTTGACAATCTTCTATTAATATTTTTGGAACGCAAATATATGCAAATATTATTATTCCACAAAATTTAACGTGAAAATTTGCTTTTACTGTTTTAATGTGGTTTCCAATGAAATTCCACAAAATCAATGATATAATTTATTCGGTTTTTCAAAAGGAATAATTATATTGCGCTTTTATATCAGATTGGTATTATGGCAATTATAAAGTATCGTATATCATTAAACATATTTATTACGTTTTTTTTCATATCAGCCATCTCTATAATTGTTTCCTGCGTTAAGTTTCCTAAGGTTAACAGAATAACGTCAGAGAGCACTTATCTGTACCCTTTTGATAAGGAGGGTTCAAATTACGAAGCTGAAATTATTATTGAATCAGACGGATCTGTAGATTTATCAGCTGTAAATTTTGAGATTCCATTTCTAAAATACAATAAGTCGTGGTTGCTTACACTCACCCAGGATGACTGCCGTCACGACTCTTTTAGCTGGACATGGGCCGCAATAAATGGCAAGCCGTTATCAAACAATTATTATTATGACTTTAAACATTTAATGGCCGACGACTTACCCCCGGATAATTACATGTTAGGTAAAACCTTAGGCAGTACCGATGGAACCGGAAATGAACTCCGATTCAAGTACACGACAACTCTTTCGCCACAAGAAGCCTGGATGAGCGCTACGACCGGAGTTATGAAAGGATTTACCCAAAATTACTATCGGTTTTACATGAAGGGAGGTTTGGTTTGGGATAATGTGAAGGAGATTTTAAATTATGGAAACGGAATAGCTTTTCACAACGTAAAAACTGATGAAACCAATGTAGATTCTATAAGCCTACACTTTGGTAAAGCTCAAACGATTATTCTTAATAAACTGAATGGAAGGGGATGTAAAATGTTGGCTGAGCCAGATGGAAATAAAAAATATATCGTGGCAGCTGCCCAATATCCTCCTATTAAATTCATTACCGCCCAAAGCGGAGCAGTTAAGCTTATACCATATAAAGCAGAAAAAAATTTGGGTAAAGCATTGATTGAAAGGAAGTTTTATAACAACTACTATGAGTACCTATTAAAAGATGATGTTATTGACAATCTGAAACTCCCCAAAGAATCAAGGTTTGCAATCAACATTGGATTGCATGGTATTGCATTTAATTGGTTGTCAAATCTTATCTGGATAAATAATCAATATGGCAAAGATGGAGACGATTCTGTTTGGTTTACAAGTATGGAGGAGTATTTCGAATACAATTACTACCGCCACAATAGCATTATCTCTAAGCAAATAATTGATAATAAATTAGTTCTGAAAATTTCAATACCAACAGATCAGTACTTTTATTTTCCTTCGATAACGATAAATGTTAAAGGACTTACAAAAAACAAAATTTCCAACGTCTCCTCCAACGATCAGGTACAAGGTCTATCTTATGCCGATTTTCAAGAAACAAACGGTGAGACATTTCTCATGATAAATCTAGATTGCAGGCAACATCTAGTAAACCTTGCAAATCAATTTGTTGAGAGATATGAAAAGAAGAAATCAGCCGGTAATCTTGAAGACGCTATCTACTTTGTGAATAAGCTAAAGGAATCAAGCGCAAAAAACGCATTACGCGCAAGGCTTTGATAATCTCCCTTTTCGGCACGGAAGTATATTTTTATGTCAAATAATTGCTCCGCTTTACACTAATATTTTACGTTTTTTAATATATTTGCGTAATATGGACTCTCCCTTTACATACAACACATATGTTACCGGCACTGATTTCATCTCAAGACATCAGGAACTGGATCTTTTCACCAACCTCGTAAGACAAAAACAGCACATATTAATTTACGAACCCCCAAAAAGCGGAAAGCACTCCCTTATACAACAAGGGCTCATCAAACTCCGCCAGGAGGGCTACGGCTACACAGTCTGCAAAATCAACCTCTTTAATGTACGCACCCAGAAACACCTGTTATACAAAGTGTTCGACTCATTATTGGATACGTTTTGCAGCAGTCCGCAGGAGAGAGAGGAGGTAATTGCCGAGATCAATTCCGGTATTGCCGGAGTATTTGGGGAGGGCGAGGTTAAGTACGAAACAGCAACAGACCCCATTCCTGACGCCATCGCCGAGCAGATTTTGAATATGCCCGAATTCATGGCAAACAGATATAACACCAATCCGGTTATATACCTTGAGGAGTTTCAGGAACTGCTGCTGCTGGACGACAACTACTATGTGCTTAAACTTCTGGAAAAAATTCTTCAAAGCCACACTGCAAGCACCTATATCATAACAGGTTCGCAGGTTAACGCAATGAAAGAGATTTTTGAAGTGCAGAGGTTCTTCTACAACTTTGCCGAAAGAATCAAGCTCGGCAGAATCGACAAAAAAAGCTTTACCGACTTCATTATAAGGAGTTTCCTCAAAGCGGGCCGGGTAGTATCAAAAGAGTTGGCCGACAAAACCTACGAACTTACCGACGGCCATCCATGGTACACGCAGCAACTGGGCGACATCTCCTTCCTCCTCACACGAGGCTTCCTCACCGACCAGATACTAATGCAATCGTTCACCTCGCTAATCGAACTCCACTCATACCGATTTCTCACAGTAACCGGCCGTCTGAGCCGATTTCAAATAAATTTTCTCAAAGCAATTCTGGACGACGCCGAAAAACTCAGCTCCGCCGAAGTAATGCTCCGCTACGGCTTCAACTCATCGGCCAACGTCAACCGCCTGAAAGAGGCGCTCCAGAAAAAAGAGATACTCACCCAGGAAAAAGGCAAATGGGAATTCCTTGACCCACTCTTCAAAACCTGGCTCAAAAACGTTTACTTCGAACTGTAAATTCAAACGCCGCAGGCACCATATTAATCTCCGCGCAAACAAAATGTTTAATACATTTGTTGTATTGAATGAGTAGGTTTGCTCAACATTATCATATATATAGGTATGAAGAAAATTTTATTAGGTATCACAGGTGCAAGCGGCCAGATATACGCTTCCAAAATGATGGAGGTGGTTAGGGCCATTAACGGTGAGTTTAGTGGGAGTGGTAATGGAAGCGCTGCCGGGATGGGCATTAGGTTGGATTTGGTGTTTACCGATACGGCTAAGGTGGTTTGGGAGGATGAGTTGGGTGTGCCGGTACCGGCTAATGCACTGGACAACAACAGCTACTATCACCCGTATGCATCGGGGTCAAATGCGGCAGATGCAATGATTATCATGCCGTGCACGATGGGCACAATAGGCCGAATAGCCTCGGGAGCCACATCGGACCTCCTCACACGCGCTGCCGATGTAATGCTTAAGGAGCGTCGCCCACTGATAATCGTACCCCGCGAAACCCCATTCAACCTGATACACCTCCGCAACCTCACAACACTAGCAGAGGCCGGAGCAATAATAGCACCGGCATCACCATCATTCTATACACATCCGCAAGATATGGAGGAACTCATTGACACATTTGTAAGGCGAATACTTGGAATAGCGGGTTTGGAGGCGCATTTGAAGAGATTTATGTCTAACTGATCCTGTGTATTTTGCTGTTTTACTGATATTTACACTCAAGTGGTTTTCTAAAAAGCATAAAACCACTTACTCCTAAACACCTCTATGTCTGGTAGATACACCAAAGCAGTAAGACATTTTTCTTTTTACTTCTTCGTAGCTTTCGTGCAATACAGATGAGATCTGCCTAATGTTTGCACCAATATCATTTCTAAGTCTAATCATAATATCTTCCAACTCACTCTTATTCAATGCAAAAAGAGTTTTTCCTTTTTGTTTTAGAAGCAAATCCAAGTATTTACACACCTCGGAATCCGGAACTCTACGCCAAATCCCCTCCCCACTCTGTCTAATAGTATTCAAATCAGGGCAAGAATTCTTAATAGCCAAATCAAGAGAGTTCCTATCCTTAAAATGCTCTTTCATAATTGATGTATCAACATCAATGAATTTTGAAAGGTGGCAGGAGCCATGCGAAAAGTAGAACTTGTATGAACTCCACTCGTACTCCCATGGTTGATTACACATACCGGCTTTAACAGGATTAGCAAGAATATAAAGGATACTATCGGAAATCCATTTATTCGAAAATTTACAACTACTGTTGAAAGGTGATTTAAAAACTTTGTCAATTCCCGGATGTCTTGTGTTATACCATCGGGAAAAACCCTTGAGCAAACTTGAAACAAATAAAGTAAGACTCGAGGTCTCAACATGTATATGCAAATGATTAGTCATAAGGACAAAAGCTATGATTTTGGTATTGTACTGCTTGGCTGCCTTATCACATCTTTTGAGAAATTCAATTCTTTCTTCATCATTGTAAAAAACAGTGTGTTTGCCGCTCCCACGCACATAAACATGAATCGAACCACTCTGAATCCTTCCGTTTTTCCGACTAGATTTCGAATTAGATTTTGAGCTTAATGATTTTACCATAAAACTAGAGTATGTTCATAATAGTTGATTTTTGATTTTGAAAGCTATTAATGATTGTACTTGCAGGAGCAACATTTTGGGTTTTCTAAAAAAGGAATGTGATTTTTACAAAAATAAAAGCCGGGTGGTAGTTCCCGGCTTAGAATGAGATATATAAAATTTAAATTCGGAGATTTATTTGCGGGGCTGCTTCGTTAGTAGCTCAGCAGGGCGACTTTGCCGTCCATTGAGGTGACGAGCAGAAGGCGGTTGCCAGATTGAGCACCTGCTTTTTGATGATGTGAATCGCCTGGTAGTTTGTATGTTATGGGGCGAATGTAGTTGATGAGGGCGATGGAGAAGCGGTACTGCCAGGCTACGGTGCCGTCGGTGGCGTTTAGGGCGAAGATGTTGCCTTTGTCGGTTGGTACGAAGATGAGGCCGTTGGCGGTGGTCATTGGTGATGGGGCGATTTCGTAGCCGTAGCCGGTGTGCGATTCCCAAAGCTTGATAGGTGTGTTTCCGGTTGTATTTACTGCTGAGTTGTATTCTGCCGGGCTTCCAAACGTTGAGTTTGTTGTATATGCAGTAGCGGTTGCAGCAGCGGTTGCAGCAGTGTTACCGGCAGAGTTGTTGGAAGCTTTTGCTTCTGACCTTTTTGACCTTGATGAGCCTGCAGAACTTGTTGAAGCAGTCATACTCGCTGATGATGATGAACTTGTCAAACTTGCTGCTGTTGTCGAACTTACTGTTGATGATGAACTTGCAGCGTTGGTATTGGAAACGTTGGTGTTGGAAGCGTTGGCATTGGCAGCAACGTTGTAATCTTTGGTGCTGAAGGCGATGACGGTGTCCTGCATGGTTTTGATGTAAACGGCAGAGCCGTCCTGGGAGAGGCCAATTGCTTCACGGCCTCCGCGTGCACTCCACAACTCTTTACCGGTTTTGGCATCAATGGCGTGTGAGCGACGCTCAGGGGTTACGACAAATAATTTGCCGTTTGCTTTAACCGGCCATACGGCAGCGGCAGACAATCCCCTCCCCTTACGGTTGGTCCACTCCCAAAGAAGTTTGCCCGACTTTGGCTCAAAGGCATAAACCCTATTAGCCCAGTCGCCAATGTAAACACCCTCGGCATCAGCCCAAGGCTTAGCCTCAATAAATCCTTTAATTCCATTGTAGCTCCATGCAACCTTACCACTCTTAATATCAATTGCTCTGAAGACTCCGTCAGATGCACCTATATATACTAAGTTACCAAAAACGGTAGGCGAACCCAAAACACTCTTAGCGGCCTCCACCTTCCAAAGCAACTTGCCGGAACGGGCATCAAGTCCGTAAATGAAGTTGTCGGTGGAGCCAACCACAAGAACTCCGCTATTCTCACAAACCTCAGGCGAAGAGAAGACCTTGCCACCCGTAGCAAACGACCACTTGAGCGAACCGTCGGCGGCATCAAGCGCCTTGATAACACCCGCAGTGTTCGAAATATAGACAGTTCCAAACGCAAAAGCCGCCGCCGACCCTATGTCCGAATCATCCTGGTACTCCCACACAACACCCACCGGGGCATGCATCACGGGATTCTCAGAATGTTTCAGTAGTGGCATCGTGAGCCAGGGTTCATGAGTAACACCGTTGCTGCGCACCGCAAACGAAATTGTACCATTGCTGTAATCAGAACCACTTTTAATTTTTGAATCAGCATCTACATATGCAACAGTAACTGAATTAGCTGTTGCAGAAAAAGAAGAAGAAGATGATGAAGAAGAAGAAGAAGAAGAAGAAGATGAAGATGATGAAGATGATGATGATGGTGATGGTGAAGATGCAGAAGCTGATGAAGATGCAGACGGTGAATATGAAATTGTCACAATATTGTATCCCGCATGCCCCGCGGCAACCTTGCCGGCACGCAGATTAGACCTCCCCATTACACCACGAATACCGGAAAAGTTCAACTCACGGTTCGAGTGGCCATGACCACATAAAGAGGCCTGAATGTTCACCCTCTTAAGCATATCAATAACATCGGCATAGTTCAACATAGCATCATCGAGCGGATAGTGGTTTATGAAAACCACAGGCTTCTCACGAGGCAGAGCGCGGGTTACAGAATCGAGCCAAACCATAGCCTCACGAGGCACCAAAGCAGGAGCCATACGCATGTTAGGGCCGGAATTTGTTCCTATAAATTGAATTCCACCCATATCAAAACTGAAATACTCATAGCCGAAAACCTTTGCAAAGGTGTTGCAGCCACTCTCACTCCACTTGGAATCGTGGTTTCCCGACAAAACAAAAACAGGCACTTTCAGGCGATCGGTAATAGATTTTGCAAGAAGTATCTCCTCGTCAGAACCAAACTCGGTAATATCCCCCGCCAGTATTACAAAATCTATATCTTTCAATGTGTTAATATCCTTCACAGAAATCTCATAATCCTCTATGTTGGTTGCAACGTCAGAAATATGGAGGTCGGCCAGGTATGCAAAGCGCACAAATTGCCTCTTTACCGCCTGACCGTATAGGTTAGAGACCGATAAAATTGTGATAATGAACAGCGTTATCGGTAGCAATTTCTTAAAATTTCTCATAATTGATGAAATTAATGTTTTTACAAAAATAGTTAAAAATCGAAATTAAAGAACCCTGTGATCGTCACAATATTAACTATTTCGTAGTAAAATAACACATTTCAAAGGGTTGTTTTATTAGTTGCCTTAAAAACAAACAAATAATAATTAACATTTGATAAAATGGTTATTGAAATCTCAAATATTTTTTGTTATATTTGAGCAACCTAAATGGGTGACCTCCAAACTTCAAAAATATGTGAGTCACCGACATTCTCTGTAATATCCCCTTAAGACTTAAACTATGTTGATTGAATTATCAGGTAACCTGAGGCTTATTATTGCCATCATCTTATCACCGTTAATTTCGATTCTTATATACAAACCACTTTACTCAATTGCTACAAAAAAAGGTCTTTTCAAGGCTGTAAATGGCAGATCGAGTCACAATGGCAACATACCCGATTTCGGAGGGGTAATTCTGTTTGCTTCTATCTTCATTACTACTCTACTTTTAATTCAATTTCCACATCCTGAGATGCAGTATGTGCTTCTTGCATTTGCATTAATATGGGCTATCGGATTATACGATGATTTAATGGTTATGCCAGCGAAAAAGAAACTTGCAGCTGAAGTTATTGTTTCTTTGATAATCATCGTTGGTGGGGGACTTTACTTTACAAACTTTCACGGTCTTCTCGGGATAAATGAAATTCCAAAAATAATGGGAATGCTGTTCACCCTGTTTATGATGGTTGGGATTATTAATGCCATAAATATGATTGATGGGATTGATGGCTTGTGCTCTGGCATTGCAATTATCTCAATATCTGCATTTTCATTCTGGTTCTTTAAAAACGGATACATAAATTATTCAATAATCGGTTTCACATCCGTTGCATCTCTTATCCCATTCTTTATAAGAAATGTATTTAGCGTTGAAAGAAAAATATTTTTAGGCGATAACGGGTCTATGCTATTGGGTGTAATAATATCTGTACTGGCAATAAAGTTTTGCGAACTGGAGACAATAACCAACAGATGGATGCATACAGAAAACTCGCCGGCAGTTGCATTCACAATTATTGCAATTCCGGTACTTGATACCGTTAGAATAATTGTAGTAAGAATATACCAAAGAAAATCACCACTTTACGCCGACAAATCTCATATTCACCACAGAATGCTTATTCTTTTAAATAATTCCCATAAAAAATCTACCTTTATATTGCTAATGCTTCATTTATCATTCATAATAATGGCAATGTTTTGCACACGGCTTACCAATGAAGAGCTCATTATAATTACAATAACTGCTTTTTCGACAATATATGGACTACTATATCTTAATGCAAAAAAGGTTTTTAAAAACATCCCTCTTATATTTGACAAATAGTTAATTTCCAATCAAATATGTACAGTTTCAGAAAGTTATTTTCACTTGCGGCTGCACTCTTAATAGTGTCGGCCGTTTTTGCGCAAATGAGCGACCAACAACTCATAGAGGAGTTAAAGCGCTACAGCACATCGGGCTTAAGCCAGGAACAGGTTTTAAGCGAACTTGCATCCAAAGGGGTAACCAGAGAGCAACTTGAACGCATAAAGGCACAATACGATGCCTCAAAAGCAGCCTCATCGGGAACAGTAGCCACACCCGATAACAGAGTTCGCGAAAGCTCAGCAACAGGGCCTGACCAGGTGGTTGTAGTAAACGCACCAACACAAGGCCCCGGTGAAGTCTTTGGAAGAACCCTCTTCTCAAGTAAAAACCTCACCTTCCAGCCAAGCCTAAACCTCCCTACCCCCGAGAATTACCAACTGGGCGCAGGAGACGAAATCATAGTTGACATCTGGGGGAACAGCGAATACAACTTCAGGCAGAGAATTTCCCCTGACGGAAATATTCACATACCCAATATCGGGCCCGTATTTCTTAACGGCCTTGATATAAAGGAGGCATCAACAAAAATCAGGCGTGCATTCAGCAGAATCTACTCAGATCTGGCCGCCGCATCACCAAAAACATACATAAAGACATCGTTAGGCAACATAAGAAGTATACAGGTTAACATCATGGGTGAGGTAACCCTCCCCGGAACATACACCCTCAGCTCCTTTGCAACAGTATTCCACGCACTCTACTCAGCAGGCGGAATTAACGAAATAGGAAGCCTGCGAGACATAAAAGTGTACCGCGGCGGCAAAATCATCGCCGAAACCGACGTCTACGACTATCTTCTCCGCGGAGACAACTCAGGCGACATAATACTCAAAGAGGGCGACCTTGTAAGAGTTGAACCTTATAAGAAACGCGTACACATCACGGGAGCAGTAAAACGCCCAATGTGGTACGAACTCAAGGATAATGAACCTCTTGAGACTCTCATCCAATACTCCGGCAACTTCACCAGCAATGCCTTCAAGAAGAATATCCGCCTCACAAGAAAAGGTGACACCGAGTTGAAAGTATATACAATTGAATCCGAAATCTTTGACAGCTTTATGCTAAAAGACGGTGACGAAGTTATTGCCGACCAGATTCTTGGCAGATATGAAAACAGAGTATCAATAAGCGGTTCGGTCTTCAGACCGGGTGACTACGCACTGGATAGCAGCATTCAAACACTCAAAGATTTGGTAACCAAGGCAGAGGGGCCAACCGAAGAGGCCATGCTTACACGAGTACTACTCTACCGCGAAAATGCCGACCTCACCACCCGAGTCGAATCAATTGACCTTGACAAATTGCTCAACGGCACAAAACCCGATATTACCCTGGCCAAAAACGACCGTCTTTATGTACCAAACAAGAACGAACTCCGTGACGAACTCTTCATTACCCTAGCCGGCGAAGTAAAAAGACCAAGTAACTACCCATTTGTTTACAGCATGAGCATAGAAGATCTCATTCTTCAGGGAGGAGGCCTTCTGGAATCGGCATCAAGGGCCAGAGTTGACGTTTCAAGACGAATCAAAAACCCACTTAGCACAGAGGAGTCACTCGTTCAAAGCGAAGTATTCAGTTTCAATCTACATCGGGGTTATATTGTTAATGGAGATAAAAATTTTGTACTAAGACCATATGATATAGTCGTGGTCCGCCGCTCACCCGGTTACGAAGAACAGAAAAACGTTTCCATCAACGGCGAAGTACTATTTGGCGGAACCTACACTCTTGTAGAGAAAGAGGAGAGAATTTCATCAGTAATCAAACGTGCAGGCGGACTCACAACCGGAGCATACATAAAAGGCGCCCGCATCACCCGCATCATGACACCCGACGAATATGCCCAAATGCAAGCCACACTAAAGCTTACACGAGACCGCGGGCGCGGAAGCGACTCAATATCAGTAGAGAGTCTCAACCTATCCGGTGCATATCAAATAGGTTTTGACCTAGCCAAAGCACTCTCAAACCCCGGTGGAGAAGACGATTTAGTCTTGAAGGCCGGCGATGAGTTAACAATACCAGGCATGAACAACGTAGTTAAAATCTCAGGAGCAGTTATGTACCCCAACGCAGTGGCCTACTCCCGCGATATGACCATGAACGACTACATAAAAAACGCCGGCGGCTACGGCTTCAGAGCCCGCAAAAACAGAGCCTATGTGGTTTACATGAATGGCAAAGTTTCAAAAGGGCCAAGTTCGAGAATTGAACCCGGATGTGAAATTATAGTACCATATAAACCGGAAAGAGACAAAATGAATACAGGTGAAATACTTGGTTTATCAACATCAATAGCTTCAATCGCAGCACTAATAATGGCAATTATAAGATAGATATGGAAGATAGAGACAAAGACATTATCAAACAGAATCCTGAAGAGGATGAGATTGATCTTATGGAGATTGTAAGAAAGCTCTGGATAGGCCGAAAATTAATAATCAGGGTTACTCTGGCTTATGCTTTGCTTGGACTCGTAATTGCCATTCTAACTCCTAATTACTACACCGCATCCTGCACAATGGTCCCGCAAACAGGTGCTAAATCAGCTACAGGAAATCTTAGCGGTTTAGCAGCTATTGCAGGCATAAACCTTGGATCTATGAGCTCAGGCGAGGTGCTCTCCCCCACTGTTTATCCAAAAATTCTTAAAAATGTAAACTTTCAAAAGGAGCTATTATATTCTGAATACAGTTTTGCAAAAGCCGAAAAGCCAGTTAGTTATTACGAGTATGCAACCAATAAACAATACCGTACATTTAGTCTTTTAGGCACTTTTAAGAGGTACACAATAGGACTGCCGTCTGTAATAATTGGAGCCTTCAGAAATAACAATGTCGATCAAACTATATTAGATAGCACCAATGTTAATGGCCATATTTACAGCCTTACTTCTAAAGAGAATAAGGTAATTAATGGAATTAATTCAAATTTATCTTTAAACCTAAATAGCAAAGATGGCTATATTACAATTAGTTACACAAGTGCCGAACCAAAAGTTGCAGCTGAGGTAGTATTAAAAGCACAGCAACTTCTTCAGAAGTATATTACTGAATTTAAACTTGAGAAGGTTAGAAGTAATTTGGAGTTTGTTGAGAGGAGTTATGATGAGGCAAAGCAAAATTTTGAGGTAAAACAGGCCGAACTGGCAAGATTTAGAGATGCAAACAAAAGCCTAACTTCAGCAATGGCAAGAACTCAGGAGGAGAAATTAATATCGGAATATAACCTTCTGCTGAGCGTCTATACTGAGCTTGCAAAACAGAAGGAGCAGGCGAAAATTGCAGTAACAGAGACAACGCCGATACTAACTGTTATACAGCCTGTTATTGTCCCAACAGATAAAGCTGGGCCTAAAAGATCTACTTTGATTATTGGATTTGTTTTTTTTGGAATTTTAATGAGTTCAATGTGGATTATAATCTCTCCATCATTAAAAAAGTATACCAATAGATAATGATCTATGAGTTATAACTTTGAGATCTAAGAAATTGTATTAAGTACACTATTAACATAATACATGTTTGTAAATATGAAAGTTTTATTATTAGCAGGTGGTTTGGGTTCACGACTTTCTGAAGAAACCGTTCTTAAACCAAAACCAATGGTTGAAATTGGCGGTAAGCCAATATTATGGCATATTATGAAAATTTATTCGTCATATGGGTTTAATGAATTTATCATCCTTTGTGGATATAAGGGCTATTTGATTAAAGAGTATTTTTCACACTATTTTCTTCATACATCAGACATTACTGTTGATATGACAACCAATTCAGTTACTCACCTTAGTAATCACTCAGAACCATGGAAGGTAACCCTAATAGACACGGGATTGGACACAATGACTGGAGCCCGCATCAAAAAAGTAAAAGAATATATTGGAGGTGAACCGTTTTTGCTAACTTATGGAGATGGCGTTTCTGATGTAAATGTCAATGATCTGATTTTATATCACAAAAGTCACGGGAAAGTGATTACTATGACATCTGTACAACCAGAAGGTCGCTATGGTTCTTTAGAAGTTAGTAATAAAAATAAGGTTCTTTCATTTCAGGAAAAACCAAAGGGTGATGGTGCTTGGATTAATGCCGGTTTTTTTGTTTGTCAACCTGAGTTATTTGACTACATTCCTGATGGAGAACAAATTATTTTTGAACGAGAACCTCTTGAAAGATTGGCTAAAGAAGGTCAACTATATACTTACAAACACGAAGGATTTTGGAAGCCAATGGATACACAGAGAGATAAAAATCAGTTAGAAGAGTTGATAGAAACCAAAAGAGCACCCTGGATAAAATGGGAATAATGCTATTATGCACGAATTATTTAATCAGGTATATTTAAACCGTCGAGTTCTAATAACCGGACACACAGGGTTCAAAGGATCCTGGTTGTGTTTGCTTTTGCATAAATTGGGGGCAGATGTTTCTGGTTATGCTCTTGAACCGCCTACTCACCCTAGCTTGTTCAAAGAGGCTAAAATATCAAGTCTTATCAACTCTCATATTGGAGATATTCGTAATTACGACAATTTGCTAAATGTATTACATCAGGCTAAACCTGAGATCATAATACATATGGCTGCACAACCATTAGTAAGAGAGTCTTATAAAAATCCGGTTGAAACTTATAACATAAATGTTATGGGAACTGTAAACCTTCTGGAAGCTATTAGGCATACTCCCGGAGTTAAAGCAATAATCAATGTTACAACCGATAAATGCTATGAAAATAAAGAATGGCATTGGGGCTATCGAGAAAACGAGCCTATGGGTGGATATGATCCATATTCCAATAGCAAGGGGTGTTCAGAGTTGGTTACTTCATCATTTCGCAATTCCTTCTTTAATCCAACTGCTTATTCACAACATGGTGTTGCATTGGCATCTGCTCGTGCTGGGAATGTAATTGGAGGAGGAGATTGGGCTGAAGACCGTTTAATTCCCGATTTTATCCGAGCTATATCAAAAGGTGAAAAAGTAAGAATACGCAGCCCATACGCAATTCGCCCATGGCAACATGTTTTAGAACCTCTTTCTGGTTACCTTACTTTAGCAGCTAAATTATTTTCTGAAGGGCCTCGTTACGGCGAAGGATGGAATTTCGGACCAGATGATAAAGATGCAAAAAATGTAGAGTGGATTATAAATAAAATTTGTGCTATTTGGAGTAATGGTGCTTCATACGAAATAGACACAAATCCTCAACCACATGAAGCAAATTACTTGAAATTGGATTGCTCAAAAGCAAAAGCTGAACTTGGGTGGGTTCCAATCTGGGATATAGAAACTACACTAAAAAGTATTGTTAAATGGAACAAGGCTTTCATAAGAGAACATGATATTAGAGCAGTGACTGAAAATCAAATAGAGGCATATTATAACAGACTATAGATAAAACATGAAGGATATTAAACATCTTCGTAAAGAGATTATTGAAAAGACTACCGAATATTATCAGGCCCGCTTTGCCCAAAAAGAATTCATACCAGGAAAAACTAGAGTAAATTACGCTGGGAGAGTGTTCAATCAGCAAGAATTAACTAACGCAGTAGAAGCGTCTCTTGATTTTTGGCTTACAGAAGGTCGTTTCTGCGAAGAATTTGCTGAAAAAATTGCTGATTTCTTGGGAATAGAGAATGTTTTGCTCACTAACTCAGGATCTTCAGCAAACTTACTTGCCTTTTCTGCATTAACTTCCGAAAAGCTTGGAGACAGAAGGCTTAAATCTGGAGATGAAGTAATTTCTGTTGCAGCAGGTTTTCCCGCAACCGTAACTCCAATCATTCAATATGGTTTAATACCTGTATTCGTAGATGTTGAAATACCTACTTACAATATTGATATTGAAATGATGCGTAAAGCAATCACATCCAAAACACGTTGTATCTTCATAGCTCATACTTTAGGAAATCCATTTAATCTGGATGCTGTGATGGAATTGGCTAATAATCACAATATTTGGGTTATAGAAGATAATTGTGATGCATTTGGAAGTGAGTATAAAGGGAAGAAAACAGGAACATTTGGGCATATTTCTACTATTTCATTTTATCCGGCTCACCACATTACAACTGGTGAAGGTGGAGCAATTTGCACTAACGATTCACAATTAGCACAGTTAGTTCGAGCATTTCGAGACTGGGGACGCGATTGTTATTGTTCCGGTGGCGAAAACAATACTTGCGGCAAACGTTTTTCTCAACAATTCGGAAATCTACCTTTCGGTTTCGATCATAAATATGTTTATTCAGAAATTGGGTACAATTTAAAAATGACTGACATCCAAGCAGCTATCGGGGCAGCCCAAATGGATAAACTTTCTGAATTTTGTGAGAGAAGAAAAGAAAACTTTAAAGAATGGTTTCGCATTTTTTCAAAATACTCTGATAATTTCATATTACCAAAAGCTACAGAAAACTCAGATCCAGCTTGGTTTGCATTCATTGTGACGTTAAAAGAAGGAGTGCCTTTCTCAAGAGATGAAATAACACAATTTCTTAATAACAACCTTATTGAGACACGCAATTTATTTGCAGGTAATATAACCAAACAACCTGGCTTTTTAAACAAGGATTGGCTTATTGCTGACCATTTAAACAATACCGACTATATAATGAACAACACTTTTTTTCTTGGTACCTATCCAGGACTTAAAAAAGAGATGTTCGAATATACTGAAGGAGTTCTGGAAAAATTCTTTAAATCAAAAAAATAGAATGGCAATAGTTAAAAAGTATCCGGCAAAGGTTATCGCTATTCATAGTTCTATAGAAAGTGTTTATACTCTTGAATTTGAATCGCTGGATAAACCTTTTAAATATGCTCCAGGACAATTCCTCCATCTTGCAATTGATTGTGATTACGATGGCTCGGGACAATGGCCAGAGTCTCGATGTTTTTCTATGAAGAGCAACCCAGATGAAGAAACAATTAAAATAACATACTCGTTAAAAGGGATATTTACAAAGCAAATGAAACAATCTTTAAAAGTGGGCTCTGAAGTATGGTTAAAACTACCTTATGGCGATTTGTTCACTCAGTATCACAACAAAACAAACACAGTGTTCATTGCCGGAGGAACAGGCATCACTCCTTTTCTATCTCTCTTTACTCATGTTTCCTTTATCAATTACATTAATCCAAAAATTTATCTTGGGTTTCGTTCAAAAGAGCATAACATATACCAGCCTGAATTAGATAGTATGTGCAATTCGCATTCATTTATAAAAATTTATTATGAAGATAAAGACGGGATCCTTGATATACAGAATATTACCGATGAAAATTGCTTAGATTCGAGCTACTTTATTTCCGGACCTCCAGCAATGATTAAAGCTTTCAAACAAACACTTATGTTAAATGGTGTTGATTCAATGAATATAATTACAGATAATTGGGAGTGAAGTACCTTAATTCGAACAATTCTCTTCTCTCATGATAAAAATATCCCAATAAAAAATTGATAACCAAATGATAACCAACATATTTATTCGATAACTTGAGATCATTTCTACTTAACCTTCCAAAGGCCGAATTTTGCCTCTAATTGAGTGTTAATCCTTAAAAAAATGTCCCATCATTAATAATCTGTTATTTATACTCAAACATTTTCTAAAATCAGTTTATTTTGAACAAGACAATTTTCACACCTTTTATTTTAAAAAAATAATAATGTTTTTCGGTTTTAGACTCACTTGTCTAAAATTTTGGATTTGTCAAATATCAGGCTAAACAAATTGCAACATATCGCATGTATATTTGATTATCATTTATATCCATTCCAATATGAATAAACTGAACGATTTGTTCTTTATGATAAACGGTTCTCCGGAATTGGAAAAATCATTTTTTGCAGTTAAAGAAAATAAGTTAAAAGCTATAGTATGGAATTAAAATATAATAACAAAGAGTTTCATGGTATTTGGAGAATTATGCCTTCAAGTTCAATTACTGAAATCATAGGTAATAGTGGATTCGATTTTCAAATCCTCGATTGCGAACATGGAAGTTATGATTACGACACCTTAGCAAATGATATTAGAGTATGTGAACTTACTAAATGTGAATCTATTATTCGGGTAAGCGGTCTAAACAAAGTTGAAGTTCAACGCTGTCTTGACTTAGGTGCAAACGGAATTATTTTTCCCCAACTACGTGATTATAAAGATTTTGAAATTGCCACTAAACTCATGAAATACGCTCCAATTGGAATACGAGGTTACAATCCATTTGTTAGAGCATTTGCTTATGGAAGTTCTAATTATGTTAATAATAAACACCCAATATGTCTTACAATAATTGAAACATTAGAAGCCATAAAGGATCTAGATAAGATACTTACCCTTGAGGGTATTGATATAATCTATATCGGCTCATATGATTTATCTGCACAGCTTGGTTGTGTCGGGCAAATGGATAATCCCAAATTATTATCAACCATAGAATTAATTATTCAGAAATGCAAACTAGCTTCAAAATCAGTTAGTTTAATGGTAAATAATAAATCTCAATATGAGATTTATAAATCAAAAGGAGTAGATATCTTTCTACATAGCATTGATTCGTATAATATTCAACATTTGTTCAGTGATATTATAAAACAATACAAATAACCAAAACACCATTAATGAAATGATTAGTGTATCTACTGTTATTAGTGATTTTTTTGAAAGCAAAGGAGTCAAACATGTATTTCTGCTTTCAGGTGGTATGATGATGCATCTTATCGACTCTTTAAGTAAATCTGAAAAAATTAAATATGTTTGTAATCATCATGAACAAGCATGTGCTATTGCCTCTGAATCTTATGCAAGAATCAAAACCGATATTGGGGTTTGTTATGCAACAAGTGGGCCAGGGGCCACAAATACAATTACTGGTATAACCGGTGCTTGGTTAGATTCAGTTCCTGTTATTTTTATAACAGGACAAAGTAAAGTGGCACTAACCACTAAAGGCACAGGAATGACTGACTTAAGAATGCTTGGAAATTTTGAAGTTAATATTACTGAAATCGTAAAACCAATTACGAAGTATACAGCATTTATTGGGAAAGCTGAAGAAATTCTTTACCAATTAGAAAAGGCATATTTCAAAGCCACCAATGGAAGGCCAGGTCCTGTATTGTTGGACATCCCACTTGACATACAGGGGTCAATGGTTAATAAGAATGATTTAGGCCATTTTACTATTCCATCAGAAAAAACTTATAGTGATAGTGACAAGATTGAAAAACTCAAACAGCTTTTCAAAGAAAGTAATAATCCTGTAATACTTGGTGGACACGGCATTAGAGTTTCAGGCCAGGTAACCCGCTTTAGACATTTGGTGCATAAATTAAACATTCCGGTAGTTACAACTCAACTTGCCAATGACCTTATGCCATACAATGATGACTTATATATTGGTAGGGTTGGATTACGAGGGGATCGTGCAGGGAATTTTGCTATTCAAAGTGCTGATTTAATTATTACATTAGGTAGTAGTCTTCATATTACCACTACAGGTTATGAACTTGAACATTTTGCTCCTCATGCTAAAATAGTTGTTGTAGATATTGATTTAAACACTCTTAAAAAAAATGAACAGGTAAGTAATCTTTCTATTAATTGTGATGTTAAAACATTTTTAGATTATTTTGAAACGTTAATTCCTTCGAAAATTCATTTAAAAGAATCTTGGATCTCAAAACTACAAAATTGGAAGAACAGATTTTCAGTAATTACTGAACCGCACGAAAGAAACGGTGATGAAATAAATACATATCATATGATTGATGTTCTTAGTTATCAAATGAAAGATGATGATATTTTAATTACTGATGCCGGATCGCTGTATTATATTGTAGGTCAGGCTTTTAGACCTAAGAAAAATCAACGTGTAATTGTCTCAGGTGCTTTAGGAGCAATGGGTTATGCATTACCAGCTGCTGTTGGAGCATGTTTTGCGAAACCCGAAAACAATGTTATTTGTTTGACCGGTGATGGATCCATGCAATTAAATGTACAAGAACTTCAAACAATTTCAACTTATAGGCTAAACTGCAAAATTATTGTATTAAATAATAATGGTTATGCATCGATTAGAAATACCCAGGTATCTTTTTTAAATGGACATATCGCTGCATCAAGTGAAGAAACTGGTGTGAAGTTTCCAAATTGGGAAAAACTTGCTGATGCATATTCTATTCCCTATAAAAAAGAAAATAGATACAGTAATCTACATGTTTTATTTAAGGATTTATTGGCTTATAATGGACCAATATTTTGTGAAATTATATTGCCTGATAAAGTCAATATGCTTCCTGCTGTTACATCTGAAAGACTTTTGAACGGAGATTTCAAATCAAATAAACTACATGAAATGTCTCCTCCTTTATCAATTGATGTTTTGGAATCTTCAGGAATATCTATTTAATTAATATATCCAATGCTGAAAATGAGGAAAAAATTAAAAGTAGCTATCCTTGGAACTGGGAATATCGGCACTGATTTACTGATTAAGATTTTGAGATCAGATTATCTCGAATGCTCTTATTTTGTTGGTAGAAATTTCCTTTCAAAGGGAATGTCAAAAGCAATTAATTTAGGAGTTAGAGTATCTGATAAAAGTATTGAGTTTCTGAAAAGTAATCCTAAGCTTTATGATTTGGTATTTGATGCCACAACTGCCTCAGAACACATTAAACATGCCATAATTTTTAAAGAATTTAATAAAATTGTAATTGATCTAACACCAGCTAAAGTTGGCAAACTTTGTGTACCATCTGTTAATTTGTCGGAAGTGATTCATTTTAACAATATAAACACCATTACTTGTGGTGGGCAGGCATCAATACCTCTAGCTTTTGTTCTTGGAAAAGTTCATCCTAATACTGAATATATTGAAGTTATATCTGCAATTGCCTCAAAAAGTGCAGGGCCGGGAACACGGGCAAATCTAGATGAATACGTTGAAACGACCGAGGCTGGTATAATTCAATTTTCTAAATGTCAAAAAGCTAAGGTAATGCTTATCTTAAATCCAGCAATTCCTTGTATTGATATGCAAACGACAATACAGGCCACTATTAAGGATCCAAATATGGATTTAATCACTTTTGAAATAAATAAGATGGTGGCAAATATCCAAAAATATGTGCCAGGATACCACTTACTTGTGCCCCCTACTTATGAGGGTGGAAGGCTGATTATTACTGTTAAAGTTAAAGGGCTTGGTGATTACTTGCCTAGTTATGCCGGTAATCTTGACATAATTAATTGCGCTGCAATTGCAATTGCTGAAGAATTTTCTAAAGCTAAACTGAAATAACTACCCTTATCCAATGAAAAAAATTCATATACATGATGTATCATTGAGAGATGGATCTCATGCCATATCACATCAACTCAGCAAAGAACAAATAATTTCATACTGCATCGCCGCAAATAATGCAGGAATTGCAACCATGGAAGTGGGCCATGGTAATGGAATAGGTGCTTCATCTATTCAGGTTGGAATAAGTAAATTGACCGATGAAGAAATGCTAACAATTGCAAAAAGAAACTTAACGACCACAAAGCTGGCCATACATGTGATGCCCGGCTTTGCAACGATAAATAAGGATCTTAAAAAAGCTTTCGATTGGGGAGTTGATTTAGTACGAGTGGCTTGTCATTGCACTGAAGCCGATATAACTGAAAAACACATAAGTTTCGCAAGAGAAAGAGGTAAGGAAGCAATTGGCGCCCTAATGATGACACACATGGCTTCAAAAGAAACGTTGCTCGAGGAAGCGCTGAAAATGCAATCTTATGGAGCTGAAGGTGTAGTCCTATACGATTCTGCAGGTGCATACCTTCCACGTGATGTAAAAGATAAGATTAATATTTTAGTTGCAAATCTAAATATCCCTGTTGGTTTTCATGCCCATAACAATTTAGGTCTAGCTATTGCTAACTCATTAGCTGCTGTTGAATGTGGCGCTCAAATAATCGATGGGGCAATGAGGGGATTTGGGGCAGGTGCTGGAAATGCACAATTGGAAGTTTTGGTAGCTGTATTGCAGAAACTTGAATATGAAACAGGTATATCATTGTATAAGGTTATGGATGCTGCCGAAATTACACAAGAAAAAATCATTCAAGAAATTCCAACGATAAATAATATAAGTATCATCAGTGGCTTGTCAGGAGTTTTCTCTGGGTTTGCAAAACATGTTGCACGAATAGCTAAAGAGAACGAACTTGACCCAAGAGATATCTTCATCGAATTAGGAAAACGGAAGGTGGTTGCTGGACAAGAGGATCTGATCGTTGAAGTTGCCATTGAATTAAAAAAAAATATTTCTACTACTAAAAGCAAGTAAAATGGAAAAGAAACAAATTGATTTTCTCCATAAAGATTGCGCTGATGCTACATCAAGGTCGCTAAAAATATTGGATGAACTTAAAAATCAAAAATTATTGATTGTAGGCGGTACAGGGTTTATTGGTTCATGGATTGCTGAATTGATTGCTTATTTAAACGACAATTATCAATTTAATACATCATTGGTAATACTGGCGAGAAACATTGATTCATTTAAAGAAGGAAAGAATCATTTGGCAAGTCGAAAAGACTTTCAATATATCTCTCAGGATATAAGGAACATTAACGAATTGCCTCGGGATATCTCTTATATCATTCATGCAGCAGCGTCTCCAGATAACAGGAATCATGTATCCAATCCTCTAGAAACAATCTCTACAATTACTAAAGGCACAGATAATCTAATCGATTCTGCATTTAAGTTGCCCTATTTAAAGAAATTCCAATATCTTAGTTCCGGACAAGTTTATGGTAAAAGCAAATCTAGAAACGGATTAATTACCGAGTCAGATTTTGGTCCTTTGGATTGTAACAAAGTAACAGCAATTTATCCAGAAGCAAAAAGATTGGCTGAAGCTACTTGTTGTGCTTATTCTAGCCAATACAAACTTCCAATAGTAATTGCCCGTCCATTTTCTTTTATCGGGCCATATCAATCCTTATCAAAACCATGGGCTATAAATAACTTCATCAATGATGCATTAAATAATACCACAATCCGGATTATTGGTAATGGCGAGCCTATCAGATCATATATGTATCCCGCTGATTTAGCTGTCTGGTTATTGAAAATCTTGATTAGTGGAAAAATTAATACAGCATATAATGTGGGTAGTCCGTATGGAATAAGCCTTAAAGATGTATCAAAAATAATAATGAATATCGCTCAATCCAATGCGACGATTGATATCAGGTTTAATAATTCTGATATGTCACGCTATGTTCCCGATACCACTCTATGCGAAAAAGATCTTGGATTGCAAATAAATTACAATATAGAGGATACGATCCGAAGATCAATCGCTTGGTTTAAATTGTGAAACAAACAATTATTATTGCTGGAAAAGTAATATTGAAATAGCTTTCTTAAAAATGATTAATGAAAAATTTAAAAGTTGCCATATTAGGAGCATCAAGTCACATTGCAAAAGGACTGATAATAAATTTTAAAGATGATGAATCAATCGAACTTCAT